>CAYSYX010000004.1:17512-75233 GCA_964435055.1 uncultured Polyangium sp.
TGGCCAACTCGTCGGCGAGCGCCTTGGAAACCGGCACGGGACGACGCTCGTGCAGCAACAAATTCACCGCGGCAATCGGGAGCGCCTTTTGTTCGGCGTCGCTGGACGGCAACATCGAAAACCGGGGTGCACATTCGAGTTCATTGTACGGCGCCGGCAAATACTGCGTATTACGCGGATCCGCGTCGGGATCATATTCGTAAACCGCTCGCGCTTTCTCCGCCACGCGGTCCACGACCTCCGGGTGAAAATTCGAAATGGGCACGTTGTTCTCGGTGAAAACATAAGCCGTGGCATCGTTTTCGATTTGCGGTGGCAATACACAGACCGAACGCCGATCCAAATGCGGATGCCTCTCCGCAATCGTCGACGCACAGTCCGTATTGAGCAGCGCGACAAATCCCATGAGTGGCAAATAACGATGACGGAGCCTCATACGCATCAAACCTCCCGGATCAATGTATCGGTCGGACAACCCGACCCCGACCCGTATGCTCCGCCCCAAACGAGGCGTCCAGGAAAAATACGTCACCCTCGGACATTGTTTGGCCGCCGGTGAACGAGTCCCGTTGCCCGAATGGTGACCGCGTGGCTCGGTGTTCCGCGGGTCACGCCGAAACGCCCCCAAAATGCCCTTGACAAACGCCCCGCGAAAAGGTTCTCCTGCCGGACATGCGAACGCGCCTGATGCAACGTGGAGCGCTTGTCGCCGCTTGTGCGGCTTGTTTGATCGCGCAAAATGCCGGCGCGCAAGAGGCCTCCGGATTCGGTGCGCTCGAACGTTTTCAGCCGTCGGTGCCCGGAGATGGTCTTTTCGGCGTTCCGTCGTCCTCCGTCGGGGGACACTTGATTCCGCGGGGCAGGGCGGTCGTCGACTTCAACTTGCGTCCTTTGTCCATTCAATCGGGTGATACGCGGAGCGAGATCGTTTCACAACAAACGTATTTGCATCTCGGAGCGTCGTTGCCGCTCTTTAATCGCGCGCTCGTTTCGTTCGACATGCCGTTTGCCCTGGCTCAATCCGGTGACAGTCCGACCGTGGCGGGCGTGGCGTTTCCTTCGCCTGCGGGCGCGGACGTGGGCGACTTGCGCCTCGGCGCTCGCGTGAGGTTATTCGGCGAAGATACAGGGCAATTTCAAGCGGCGGCCGGGGCGTATTTCTATGTGCCTACAGGGCCCGATGGTTCTTATGCAGCGGATGGAGCGATTCGCGGTGAGCCGCATTTGATCGTCGGTGGTCGGGTAAAACAATTTTTCTACAACGTCTCGCTCGGCACGACATTACGCGCGTCCGAACGTCCGAGTGCTTTTGATTTGCGGGCGGGAGCCGCGATGGTGCTGAAAGACGGGTTTGTCCAAGTGGGCCCGGAGTTCACGCTTTCGGCGCCATTTTCAAAAGATATTTTGCTCCAAACCGCCACGACGAAAATGTACGCCGCTTCGTCCGTCGCTGCGGAATTGCTGATCGGCGCCAAAATTCGTCCGCTTCCGTTTTTGGTCGTTGGAGCCGGTGCGGGGCCGGGATTGACGCAAGGGTGGGGGACGCCGGTGTTTTTCGCCGTGGGCAGCGTCGGATATGAACCATTGCCGCCTGCGCCGAAAAAGCCCGAGCCTGATAGCGACGGCGACGGCATTTTCGATAAAGTCGACGGGTGCGTGAACGTGCGCGGAATCAAACACGACAATCCTCATAAAAACGGTTGCCCCGCCGATACCGACGACGACACGATTTTGGATACGAATGACGCTTGTCCGAAGGTGCCGGGTCGAGCGAGCGAAGATCCGAAAAAGAATGGTTGTCCGCCGGATCAGGATGGCGACGGCATCGTCGATGAAAAGGACGCTTGTCCCGAAGTTGCGGGGATTGAAAACGCAGACCCGAAGAAGAATGGTTGTCCCGCGGATGAAGACGGCGATTCGATTCTGGATACCGATGACGCTTGTCCCAAAGTTGCGGGCATCAAACAAGACGATCCCAAGAAAAACGGTTGTCCTTCCGATCGCGACAACGACGGAATCTTTGATGCCGAAGATGCTTGTCCCGATCAAAAAGGCAGCAGCGATGAAGACAAAACCAAACACGGTTGTCCTCACGTCACGGTCACGCAAACCGAAATCGTCATTTCGCGGCAAGTCAAATTCAAGTTTGGCGAATCATCCCTGACGCATACGGTGGATCCCGTCTCGGATGATTTGTTGACGGAAGTTCGCGACGCGATCATCGATCATCCGGAAATCGAACAAATCGAAGTGCAAGGTCACACCGATAACGTGGGCAAAGACGAGGTCAATCGGCAATTGTCCTACGAACGGGCCGAAGCCGTGCGCCGATGGCTCGTGCAAAAAGGCATCAAACCGGGGAAACTCGCGGCCAAAGGGTATGGCTCGTCCAAGCCCATTGCGACGAACGACACGGAAGAGGGGAAACAGCAGAATCGGCGCGTGCAATTCCTCATCGTGCCTTCGGAAAAAGACGCGAAGGGCGCGAAGGACAAAAAGAAGCAGGACAAGACGCCAAAGAAACCTTGATCGACGCGTATCAGGTCTGGTAGACTCGACTTCATGCTCGTGCGTGCGCGTGTTTCAGTCGGGATCGCTGGGGTCGTGATGGCGTTGGGTGCCATGGGGTGCGATGCCGGGGGACTCATTCAGACGGACACGACGGACAATCCGGCGCCGAAGACCGGAGTTCAAGCGAACGACATGGTCTCGGGCGGCACGGTCGCCAAGAACAGCAAGTACACTGTGGTGTACACAATGGGTCAACCAACGCCGCAGAGTCGCGTGACGGGCTCTGAAAAAACGCTCAATGGCGGCGTCGTTGGAGCCACACAGCCGAATTGAGATGATTCCATAACGCGTAGCGAGCGATTGGCGGCGTAAAGCGAGGGGACCATGCGCAAAGTTTTGCAGGCGATTCCATTGGCGTTGGTCGTATTCGCAAGCGGCGATGCGTATGCCGATGGGATTCCCGACGGGTACAAGTCCGTCAAGTTGTCCATTCGCGTGGAGGCGGACGTTCCGGCGGGACAAACGCTCGTTTTGGGTAAGACGTTTCAGGGCGTCGATATGATCAAGCCCGGCGTAAAGGCGGCGGTCGAATGGCATCCGCTCGGCGGAAGACTGCAAATTCGGTCCGTGCCGTCGTCGGCGGTCATGCCGAATTTCGAAGAATTGCGCGAGAAACTCGAACGCAAAGATCTTCACGAGCTGTACAAAAAGGGAAAACCTTGTCACGAAAAGTTCGATGGTTTTCGGACCGTGCCTCGTTCGGCGCCCGCGGACGTGATTCAATGGAATTACAAAGTGACGTTTGCCGGTGATACGTGTACCGCGACGCTCGTATCGATGGAGTTTTTCGATAAAGCAGGCAAATCCGTCAGTGGTATGGACATTGCCGATTTACCGTTGGGCGTGCCCGGGGTGCCTTCCAATTCGCCGCGGTCGCCGCCGATGGATATGGAGGACGCTTGGGGGATGACGGACACCGATGATCCTCCTCCGCCGAAGAAGGGCGCGTGCGGATGTGAAGTCGGCGTGGGGGCTGCGGACAGCGAAATCGCGTCGCTCATCGAGAAATACGGGCCGTTGTTGTCGGTCCTGATGGGCGGCTTGGTGCTTGGTTTGCGGCGTAAAACGGGGCGAGGGGAAAAAAGTGCTCCGCGGAATGAAGACGATCAACCCAGCAGCGAATAGATCCGCACTTTGGAAAAATCGCGCGCTTTTAATTGCTCGTCCGTGAGCAAGAAATACAAGCGATCGCAATCGCCCCATTGAAATCCGGCCGAATCATCCGAATCCACCTGTAACAAACATCGGTCGCGTTTTCCGTTTTCATGCGCGTCGACGTAGTCTTGCCCTTCGACATACCCGAGCAAGTGATTCTCGACGTAGGTCCCGCCGCGCGGCGCAGGTGACCACGTGGAGGAATACTCGCAATGGAAATCCTGCCATACGTCGCCGAGTTTGGTCTTTGGATCGATAAATGGAGAAACTCCGGCCGGAGGCATTTCGAAGCGCGAGAACGTCAGGCGCGCCAAACCATGCACGTACGGCGTGGGTCGAGGTTTTTCGTCGTATTCGCCTTTCCAAGGTTTTGTCGGCGCAGGCGTACGTACGAGCAGAGAATCGGGACCGTCGTGGAAAAGGACGCGGCACGAGTTGTAGTCGTTCGACATATCGTACGAATCCCATTGGCTGTTGTAAAAAAAGAGCAACGAGCCGGAATGGGGCAAATCGTTTTCGGGATCATGCGCCGCAATGTCGGCCAAACGAATTTGCGCGACAAACTCCATGGGAATACGTTTTCGCGTGGGCCATTCGATATTCGGCGGCAAGTCCGGAAGGCCTCCGAAGCGGGAATCTCCGAGGGCGAGCGTCTTCATCATTGCGTCGAATTTATTGACGCCTGCATTTTCTTTGCCTTTTTTGCCATAAAAGTCGACGGGCGGATCGCTGAGTTTATGCCCGGTCAAGAAAATCGCAGGGCGAATCAAAGGCTCGAGGTCTTTGGTGAGGTCCGCATGTCCCGCTGTTTTCAAGCATTGCAAAATGGTTTTGCGATGATGCATTACCGCTTGTGTATCATTGCCTGCAAAAAGCGTCCATAGGCAAAATCAAGCCCGCAATCGATTGCGCCCTTGGGAGCGTCACCGTCGGCAGTTCTGGAAGAAATCCGTCAATGGGTCTTCCGAGGATCCGTCGGCCGTGAGGTGTTTCCGTGGGGGTGGGGGAGGGGAGACGGAATGGTTTCATCGCCCCGAAATAGGACGAAGCCCGAATTTTCATGCGCACGCGGGCGGGGCCCCACTGTCTGAGCCCCGAAGGGGCGAGTTTGGGGTCCCGCGTGTGCGTGAAAACCGGGCTGAGGCCGCTTCAGCGGCCAATCACGAGCCTTTCAGCGCTTACTTCGCCATCTGGCGCAGCACGTATTGCAGAATGCCGCCATTCAAGTAGTAATCCGCTTCGTTCGGCGTATCGATGCGCGCCGTCACGACAAACTCCTTCGTCGTCCCGTCCGCTTTCTTCGCCACCACCGTGAGCTTCTTGAACGGCGTCACGCCTTCCGCAATGCCGCGAATATCGAACGTCTCGCGACCATCCAAGCCGAGCGTCGCCGCGTCTTCGCCCGCCGTGAACTCCAACGGAAGCACGCCCATACCCACCAAATTCGATCGGTGAATACGCTCGAAGCTCTTCGCAATGACCGCCCGCACGCCGAGCAATTTCGTGCCCTTCGCCGCCCAGTCACGCGACGAACCCGTTCCGTATTCGCTTCCCGCCAAAATCACCAGCGCCACCTTTTCCTCGGCGTACTTCATCGCCGCGTCGTAGATGGACAACTTCGTTCCGGCCGGCAAATGCAGCGTGTTCGGACCTTCTTCGCCGCCCAGCAAGGCATTCTTGATGCGGATATTCGCAAATGTGCCCCGCATCATGACCTCGTGATTGCCACGACGCGCCCCGTACGAATTGAAATCCGCCGGTTGCACGCCGTTTTCCATGAGGTACCGCGCCGCCGGGCTGTTCTTCGCAATGTTACCGGCAGGCGAAATATGATCCGTCGTCACCGAATCGCCGAGCAATGCGAGCACGCGTGCGCTCTCGATGTCCGAAAGCTTCGCCGCTTCTTTGCCCAGGTTCTCGAAAAACGGCGGCTTGCGCACGTACGTCGACTTGTCGTCCCACGCAAACGTTTGTCCTTCGGGAACGCGCAATCCACGCCACGCTTCGTCGCCCGCCATTGCATTGGCGTAACGCTTCTCGAAATGCTCGCTCTTCACCGCCGCGCGAATCGTGTCGCGAACCTCCGCCGCCGTCGGCCAAATGTCGCGCAAATACACCGCTTCGCCATTCTTGTCTTTGCCCAAAGGCTCGCTTTGCGGATCCCAATCCATATCGCCGCGCAATGCGTACGCCACAACCAATGGAGGCGACATGAGGAAGTTCATCCGGACAGACGGATTGATACGGCCCTCGAAATTACGATTGCCGCTGAGCACGCTGGCCGCGACCAAATCGCCCTTCTTGATCGCATCGACGATCGCATCGGGCAAGGCACCCGAGTTACCAATGCACGTCGTGCAACCATATCCGACGAGGTGGAACCCGAGCGCCTCGAGGTACGGGAGCAGGCCCGACGCTTCGTAATAATCGGCGACCACTTGCGATCCCGGCGCAATCGACGTCTTGACCCACGGCTTGACCGCGAGCCCTCGTTCGACCGCCTTTTTCGCGACCAACGCCGCCGCCAACATGACCGCCGGATTCGACGTATTGGTACACGACGTAATCGCCGCAATCACGACCGCGCCGTGACGCATCTTGTACGACGTGTCTCCGTCCTCGACCGTGACCGCTTTCAAAATGTCGTCGCGAATCGTCATCCGCGCCGCAATGGCCGCATCGCTCGGTTTTTCCGCGCTCGGTTCATCCAGCCAAACAGCCAGCTTGTCCTTGTCGACGGACGCAAAATTCTTTTCGATCATCGAATGCAGCGACTTGCGGTACGCCGATCGCGCCACGGCCAAGCGAATCCGATCCTGCGGACGCTTGGGACCCGCAAGGCTCGGTTCGACCGCGCCCAAGTCGAGTTCGAGCGTGTCGCTGAACTCCGGATCGGGCATGTTTTCCGTGCGGAAAATGCCTTGTTCTTTGCAATAGGCCTCGACGAGCGCCACTTGTTCGGCCGATCGTCCCGTAAAACGCAGGAACGAAAGCGTCTCGTCGTCGATCGGGAAAAAGCCGATCGTCGCGCCGTATTCGGGCGCCATGTTCGCGATCGTCGCGCGGTCGGGCAACGAGAGCGACGACAAACCCGGGCCGTAAAATTCGACAAACTTGCCGACGACTTTCTTCTTGCGAAGCATCTCCGTCACCGTCAAGACGAGATCCGTCGCCGTTGCGCCTTCACGCAAGCTGCCCGTGAGTTTGAAACCGACGACTTCGGGAATCAGCATCGTGACGGGCTGACCCAAAAGCGCCGCTTCCGCTTCGATACCACCGACACCCCAACCCACGACGCCGAGGCCGTTGATCATCGTCGTATGCGAGTCTGTCCCGACAAGCGTGTCCGGGAACGCGCATCCCGCCGCGTCCGTCATGACCGCTCGCGCGAGGAACTCCAAGTTCACTTGATGGCAGATGCCCGTGTCCGGCGGAACGACGCGGAAGTTCTTGAACGCTTGCTGACCCCAACGCAGAAACGCGTAACGCTCTTCGTTGCGCGCGTACTCGAGCTCGGCGTTTTTCCGAAGAGAATCTTTGGTCGCAAACAAATTCACTTCGACCGAGTGATCGATGACGAGATCCGCAGGCGAGAGCGGATTGATGCGGTTGGGATCTCCACCCATCCCGGCAAACGCTTCGCGCATCGCGGCGAGATCGACGACCGCCGGAACGCCTGTGAAATCTTGCAAAAGCACGCGTGCCGGGTGAAACGAGATCTCTTGCGAGGGAGTCGCTTTGGGGTCCCAGGAGAGCACCGCTTCAACGTGCTCCTTGCGCACCACGCGCCCGTCCTCGTAGCGCAGTAGGTTCTCGAGCAAGATGCGCAACGACACGGGGAGTCGAGCAAGTCGAGCATCGTCCGCAAGCTTGCGGATGCGATAGATCGTGTAGGTTTTGTCGGAAACCGAGAGTGAGCCTTTCGCGGCAAAGCTGTCCGTCATGATGACTCCTTGGGGAGCGGCACGAATCGAGACAAGGGACCCCGCGCCGCGCGGCGAAGAATTCTCAGGAAAATGAGCAAAGAGCAAGGGGTTTGCCCGAGAAATATTCAACGCTCGCGCGCGGCGGTTCGTAGGGGCGGAACACGCTCGTTCGAACTTCGAGGTCCGTCTCGTCGAGTCATGTCGGCGACGTTCAACGATTCAACCGACGGCGCGAGCTTTCTTCGCGGCTCCAGGCTTGCGCGACACCGGTCGACGCGAGGTCGACTTCGAGGTTGTTCGTGACGAACCTTGACCTTTGCTCGATGTCGTTCGTCCGGACGAAACGGGGCGCTGCGCGGTAGGCTGAGCTTTTTTCGATGTCGCGCTCTGTTTCGCGCTCTGTTTCGTCGACGATGTCCGCTTCGCCGCGGCAGCACGTTTTGCCGCGATCGGTCGCTTCTTCGAGGTCACTTTGCGCTTGGTGGAAGGCCTGGCGACAGCCGGCGCAGACGGCATGCTCGGCGCCGTCATGGTCGCTTGACGGGCGGCGATCCCCAAGCTCCGGTCGAGGATCGAACGATGACCTTCACGCACGCGTTCGTCGAAACGAGCGGCCATTTTGTCCCCCAGCTCATCGATCAGGTGCTGATCGATCTCGCCTTCGACTTGAGGAAAGAGCTCGCTTTCTTCTTCTTCGACGTGGTTCATCACGAGCTCTTTGAGCGTCGAGAGTTTCGCGGAGAACGTTTCGTCGGCGACGCTCGTGGAGACGAACCGATACAGAGCAAAGTCCACGACGGCGTGTTCTTCCAGCGATTCGCGGATGCGTGTGGCCGGGCCGAGGTGTTCGAGTGCGGTCGGGTAAAACAGCTCTTCTTCGATGGCCGTATGAGCAGCAAGCATATCGGCGAGCTCGACGCGTAACGCGGCCCGTTCGTCGTCGTCTTCGGCGCTCTCGATTTGCCGCGTCAATTCCTCGAACTCGCGATGCTGTTGCTTGAGAAGGTCGGTCGCCAACATGATGAAGGTTCTCCCCTGGGTTTTTCTTTCTGGAACTCGTGGGCGCCGCTCGATGCATCTCGGCGACGCCGTCGCGGCTCGCTCTTGCGCGGGGCATGCCAAGCGCGAACACGTGGGCGAATGAGCCGACCGAGATGTCCTTCGGGAGACGTCGAGTCACCGCGGGATGACGCCGAACCCGCGTGACTTCGAGCGCGCACGGGCCGAGGATGGATCGCGCCAAGGGCGTGTCGGCGCGAGCTTGCGGGCGACGTGCGAGAGCAACCTGCGCGCGTTTGGTGAGCACTCGCCGACGTGATGTGGCACGGAGATGCCCACTCGATCGCGACGCGCGTCGAACGCGAGCAACAAAGGACCAGCGCCGCTCACGCACGGGATCCTGACGATGCGCGACGCAGGATCGAGCCGGCACGATCGTCCGGGATGAAGCGTTTCGGCATCACGACGAACTCCTCGCGTTCGATGTGCCGGCCTCGAACACGCTCGCGGCATTTGGGATGCGAACGACGAAGGCGATGGATGATTCGGCCCCACTGACATACCATCGTCATCGTCATGGCCAATCAACCGACGTGGTTTGTTCGGTTCGTCTTGCGAAACCCCGAACGAGTCGAGTGGCACCTCGAGCGGCTGCATGCAATGGGGCGGATCGACAAGAAGCCCAATTTGTGGCAGGTCACGATGGGCGTGTTTTACATGCTCCACCGGATGGCATTTCGTCCGGCGACCATCGGCCTCGATGTGTCCCCCGTGCGTCGAACGTTTCGGGCGCATCTGTGGCATTATCGTCCATTTCGATTTCCTTTTTTGATGTGGGAAAGAGCCATCGACCCGATTGATTTGACGGGTTTGTCCGGAGGCATGGAGCGAAAACACCGGCACCTCGTAGGGGCTTATCATCCCGGGGACAACGCGCTTTATGACTTGGAATGCATGATGGTCGAACCGGAAGCGGTGCGGCGATTGCGTGACGACGTGGTGGCCATTATCGAAGGAACAGCCTCGCGCGCCGAATTTTTCAGAGATATCGTGGTTTACGAAGGTTATCACGAACGATTGTTGCGCTTGATCGATCGGGCATTGGCGGGGGATTTTGCGCCGGCCGTGGGGAAAGAAAACCACCCCGACACGACGGTGCGCGGATTTTTGCATTGGTGCGCGGCACAGCCGCAAACGCCCGCGGAAACGTTCGCCGCATTGACGCGAGGCGAATTGCATTTCGACCCCGTCGCCGTGAATGACGACAAATAAGTCCATTGGCACAAGCCGGCGCACGTCGGACGCCCATTTTGCCTGGAATTTCGCAGCGTAATGGTGGCATGCCGGATGCTCTGTCCACCCTGGGAGGCTTATCCATGAAAAGAATGCTCACGAATCCGCGTTTGTCGTCGCTCGATGTTTTTGCCGGTGCATTGCTCGTTGCTTTGGGCGTGGGAACGCAACCGGGTTGCAGCACCGAGGTCACGATTGAAGGAAATGGTGGCGGTGGTTCGAGCGGCACGGCGGGCGCGGGCGGAGCGTCGACGAGTTCGTCGTCTTCGGGCAATACGACGACATCGAGCAGCACTTCGTCGAGCAGCACGGGATTCATTCCGGGAACGGGTGATTGCATCGATCCGCAGCCGGTCATCGTGGATGGAATTGACGTGGGCGTGGATCTTTGCGCCGGTGGAGAATTCCTACGCCGCGAAGCGATCGATTGTCCCGCGGGTATGCCCGCGACAAACCCTTGTTGCGGCATGTGCCCCGACGGGACCGTTTGTGACACCTCGGGCGAAGTGGCCTGCACGTGCGTTCCGAAATGCGTCAAAGACGCCGATTGCATGATGGGACAGTTGTGTTTGTGCGGCCCTCAAGGTGGTCGATGTGTGACGTCGACATGCCATACGGGCGCCGATTGCCCGGCTGGCGAAGCTTGCACGAGTTTCGATCCGACGCAGGGATGCTTGTATTTGCAATTCGCGTGCACGACACCGCAGGATACGTGCGCGGGCGACAAAGATTGCAGCGCTCAAGTGCCCTTCAGCTTCTGCACGATGCAGCCGGACGGGCATCGAATGTGTCAAACGGGTGGGTGCGCCATCGGCAGGCCGTTCTTGGTCGACGGGGAAGCTCGAACGGCGAAGATCGAAGGCCGCAGCGATTGGGCGGAAAATAGCGAAACGCCGAACATCGTTGGTCTTGACGAACGAATTCGGGACGAATTGGCCAAGGCTTGGGAACACACGGCCCGCATGGAACACGCATCGATCGCCGCGTTTGCTCGATTCTCGCTCGAATTGCTTTCGCTAGGCGCCCCGAGCGAGCTCGTCATGCGCACCAATGCCGCCATGGTGGACGAGACGAACCATACGCGGATGGCGTTCCAATTGGCGGGCGTTTATCGCGGCAAACCGCTCGGGCCGGGACGCCTTTCGATGGATGGAGCGCTCGATGAAGGGGATGACCTATCGAGTTTCGTGCGCCGGGTGATTCGCGAGGGTTGTGTTGGAGAAACGGTCGCGGCGGTGGAAGCGGGCGAAGCGGCGGCACGAGCGAACGATCCGGTGATCCGTAGGGCGCTCGAGACGATCGCGGCGGATGAATCGACGCACGCGGAGCTGGCGTGGCGCACGGTGAAATGGGCGCTCGATACGTTTGGCGCGGACGTACGCGAAACGATCCGGGACGAAATGGAGCGTATCCAGGACGAACTCGGCGGGGCGTATGAAATGCGGCGCAGCGCATGGGACGAGGCGCTCTTGGACCACGGCGTGATCACGACAAACGTGCGGGGATCGATGCGTCGGGCGGTGTTGAAGGACGTCGTGCTGCCGTGCTTGGGGGCGCTTGTGCGTGAGGCGCGAAGCGCGTTAGGTGTAGAACTCGGCGGTCACGCCTGACTTCGCTCGAATGCACTTCTTCACTTGCACAAATCGGTAGTCGCTGACTAGACTGCGATTGCCGATGGCAACCAAAGCACCCCGCCAGTTCATCTCGTGCGATGCTCGAAAAACCATTTCAAGTTCAGCGACTCACTGTTTCCAAGGAAAAACGCATCGACGAGTACCTTGGGTCAAAAACCAAGTTCTGGTTCGAGCGTGTTACGGAAACATCTGAAAGGACGTCGAAATGGCTTTGGAAGCAGGCTCGATCAAACACGATCGAAGACGTCACAGAAAAACTGGCGGCACATTTGGCCAATTTGCTGGGCATTCCCGCTGCGTTGGTAGAACTTGCGGAATGCGACGGTTCTCGCGGCTCGATCACCGAATCATTTCTGAGGGAAGGTGATGGGCTCGTACACGGGAACGAAGTCCTTGCACTTCTCGACAATTCCTATGTTGGAGAAGCTCGATATCACGCACATCAGCATACAGTTGAAGCGGCGCTTGACGCTTTGGATCGGCTCAGTGTGGCCTCTTGGCCTGATTGGGATGCAGGTTTACCGAGCATCTCCTGTGCATCGGACTTGTTCTTAGGTTATTTGCTTTTTGACGCGTGGATTGGAAACACCGATAGGCACCATGAGAATTGGGCCATTGTGCAACGAGGTTCGGCGCGATACCTGACTCCGAGTTTTGACCATGCAAGCTCATTGGGACCGATTGAACCCCTGGCGAAAATCAATTTGCGCCTCACAGGCAAAGACCCTCGCTGTACGGTGAAAACATACGTCGATCGCACGCGGTCCGCGTTCTACGCTTCCGGCGTGAAAAGGCCAATCCATCCAGTCGACGCATTTTTGAACGCAGAAAAGCGCCGCCCCATTGCGGCAGCCTATTGGCGAGCAAAACTCGACGCTATTTGTCCAAGTGATGTTGACTCGTTATCCAGTCGAATGCCGATTGATTTATGGTCGCAATCGCACGTCGCATTTTGTAAGCGTTTGCTTGAAACGAACCTCTCGCGCATTCGGTCGGCACATGTCTGATACTATTCTCTATTTAGCCTGGCAAGATCCATCGTCTCGTCGATGGTTTACCGTCGGTCGCTTGCGTAAATTGGAAACCCATCAATACGAATTCGTTTACATCGAAGGCTACAACTCCGCTCGAAAACTGGCAAACATGGAGCCGCTTGTCGGTTTCATTGAACCCGAAATCAGGTACCTATCCGAAACGCTGTTTCCTTTTTTTCAAAATAGAATCATGTCGCCCAATCGCGAAGATTTTGGCGCCTATATTCAGAAGCTGGGATTCGATGCAGCACCCAAGGAACCGCTGGACATTTTAGCACGGAGTGAGGGGCATCGAGCAACGGATTCTTTTCATGTCTTTCCAGAACCGAAAATGCGAAATGTCGATGGTCGGCCCGTGTGTACCTTCGAATTCTTCATTCATGGTATTCGTCATGTACGGCCGGAAGTCCAAAATTTGACGCTACAAACCGGTACACAATTATTTCTCCAATGGGATTTCCAAAATACCTACGATACAAACGCATTGACATTACGTACAAATGACAATTATCTCCTGGGTTGGGTTCCACGTTTCTATTGCGCGGATATCCTCACATTACGCGAGTATGGGCAAAAAATAAACGTCATCGTCTCACGCATGAATACCGCCCCCGTACCTTCTTGGTTTCGCATCATGTGCCGCCTCGAAGCTCAGTGTCCAAACGACTTTCGACCCTTTGCGAGTCCTGAGTTTCAACCCCTCAAACGCTCACCCGCCCGATAACTACTCAATCGTCCCCCACACGCGCAGCGCCGACGCCGTTTCTTGATCAATCGACGCCGGCTCGCGTTTTTGCGCATCCACGCGCGTCGATTGATCCCGCTCCATGATGCGCCGAAACAACGCTTGCGCCGCCAAAGGCATCATTTCGCGTCGATTGAAGGCACACGTCGGATCGAGCGATAAATCGCATAATGCCGGGGCCGCATCATATCGGCCGGTCATGATGATCTCGCCCCAACGCGCCGAATATCGATCGTCGAGCGTCGCAATTTGCGGTTCGCTCATGGAATCGTCCAGGCCCGAGGCTATCCCGGACAAATCGCGTCCCAAGACTTGCCGTGAAAACGAAATGCCCAGCGCGGAGATCGCCGTTTGCGTAATATCCCAAATCTCCGTCGGCAAATTTACGTGTGTCCCGCCATAACGACCGTCGGGAAAACGCACATAAAGCGGCAACGTCAAGAGAGATTCGGATAAATCGCTCCCTTCGGCATACAACGAAGGCGCCCCGGAGCTCACGTCACCGGTCAAGACAAACAGCGTATTGTCCCAAATACCCGCCGTCTTCAGAGCGCTCACCAAATTCCCCAGCGCCCGGTCTTCATAAGCCAGCGCCGCCGCTTCCAATGCGCGCACGCGCTCCTGATCCTGCTCGGAAAGCGTATCGCGTTTATTTTTGCGTTTTCGAGCGCTCGCCAATTGCTGCGCCCCGCGCCTTGGTTCAATGACGCCCGTGTATTTCGTCGGGGGCATTTGCGTCATTTCTTTCGGCGAAATATCCCACGGCGGATGGCCTCCTCGCGAATGCACGATAACCAAAAATCGTGCGTCCGGGGCTTGGCGCAACACCTCCGTCATCCACGCGGCGGCCCCGTCGATCGGCGCGGTGGCTTTGTCATTGCCATAAGGCGGATATTCGACGAATTGCTCCCAACCATTCCCAAAACCGAAAGACTTGAACGTCGAGGGCACGCCCGTGAACATCGCCGCCCGAATGCTCGCGTCATGCGCGATCGCTCCGAGCGTCGTGTGCCACGAAGGCATTCGCGCCCCGAGATCCGTCACGGTATGACCTCGCGGGGGAAGCGCCGTGAGCAAAGAAGCGACAACGCTTCCCGAGAAGGTCGTCGGGGCGCGGTGCTGATGAAATGTCGTCGCCGTCAGCGCCAAATCCGATAACGCCGGTAATTGCGGCGTGGGCGCGTGGTGCCAAGGTGGTAATGCTTCGCGTTCGACGCCGTCCATGATGACCATGACGACAGCTCGAGCTTTGGACGTGGCCGGAGGCGGCGCAGCCAAAGAAACAATCGAAGGATCGCCGAACATGACGCGCGATCCTGCCGGTACGGCGTCGATCCCCAATTCGATGGTCGACAATTGATTCGGTTGAGCATTCAACGGAACGTCGACGTCGACCCAAGCGCCTTTTTCACCACCCACGACGTGCTGCACGAGCAATTCCGTGGGTTTTTCCCCGTCACGCACCAAACGCACCTTGGCATCGGCTTCACCGGCCCCGAGCAGCCCGATGGCCGTGCGAAAATGAGCGCCCGGAGGCCAGCGTAAGGTGCATCGTAATGTCCCCGGGCCCCGCATCGCGAGCGCTCGATGCGGCACGCCCGACAAGGCCGCGCGCGTGGTCACGATATCGCGTAATGTGGGCGCTCCGTATGTCGCGGTGTTTTCGTCCGGCGTTCCAATACGAATCCAATCGATATCGGCAAAGGCTTCATCCCGCGATTTCCCCGAAAATCGAAACGTCAACGTGTGCATTCCCGCGTCGACGGGTAACGTCGTCGTCGCCGTCGTCGCCACTCGAACTTCGTCACGATTGAAATTCAAGGTGCCGAGCGGCTGATCGTCCAGTAAAACCGCCGCCGATTTCGACATCAATCCGATCGCTCGTGCCGAAACGAAGACTTGATTCGCTTCGGGCAATACGAAAAATACCTTGAACGTTCGGGTCGAAACCCGCATCCACGTCGACGCGTCGTGTTCGACATTTTCAATGCCCGAAGGCAATGTCCCCGCCCAGGCAAATCGGCCGGTCATGGCCGGGGTTCCCGCGTCGAACAAAACACCTCGATGCTCGACATCGCAATGCGGCAATTGCTCGATGAGGTCGGTGATGACGCGTGCCGGCGGCAGGGGAACCGCGGTTGCGCTCGCCGTGGGCGTGGGCGTCGGGTTTTCGCCGATGCCTTTTTGCCCGCAGCCGTGACATCCGGCGCCCAGTCCGAGCGAAAGCAGAATGGCGCCGATTTGCGATTTCACCGCGACCACGGGGGGGCAATGCGAATCCGAGACAAACGGCCTTCTTTGACGAGCGCAAATCGAACGCGCTCTTCACCACGCAGCCGCAATCGAATCTCGTAAGGCTCTTTTTTCGGCGCCAAAGGCACCTTGATCACGGGCCCCGTGCCCATCAGCTGCCCATCGACGAAGATCGAATCCGTGGGACCGGCAATGACCTCCAAAAGACCTTGACCCTTGGCCACTTTGTCTTCGGACTTGATCGGCAAATCCAACGGCAGAATGGGGAAATCCGCGGTATCGCCCGCTTTGCGATCCTGCGCCGTCGTCGTGGCGACCGGAGCTTCCTGCGTCGGTTCGGGCGCGGGTTGTGCCGCTGCGGCTGTTTCCGCCGCCTGAGGCGCCTGCTGCGCTGCCTGCTCGGCCTGCGCTTGCAGATTGCGTTGATGCGACACGCGGCTGCCCACGGCAAACACGACACCGGCCAGCGCAAACAAGATCCACGCACCGGCGCGAAGGGCAGGGCTCTCGCGCTTCGCAGGCTCGGCCGCGGGCATGCTCGCTTGGGGTACGGGCTCGGGCATACGCGTGCGAGGCGCGTGCGACGAAGGCAACGTGGCGTGAATCGGGGACAACTCTTCGACCGGCGGCGGTTCGAGCGATCCCAGCGACGACAAACGTTGCGGCTGGGGTTTTACCGGCGACGACGTCTTGGTCGGCAACGACTTCACCGCGCCGGGCTTCGGCGAAACGCTCGACTTGGCCGCGGCGGTCTTGGCCGACGGCGGCTTGGGCGACGCTGCGGTCGTCGCGGCCGGCTTCGGCGACGCCGGCTCGGCATGGGCGACGGGAGCCTCGAGCTTCGGCGCAGCGGGTTTTACCGACGGAACCATTGCGTCGAGCGGCGCGCGTGTCTTCGGCGGCGGCGGCGCGACGACGGGTCGGCTTTCCCCGGCGATGTCCGCCTTGATCACGTCCGCCGTCGGCTTGGCGGATTCCAAGATCGTTTCTTTGGCCAAACCCATGGGCGTCGACGCGGGTTGAGCGGAAGGAACCGGCGTCACCGGCGGAGGCATGTACGTCTGCACGCCGCTGATCACGTCGGGCGTGAAGTCCTCCTGAGCGATCTTTTGCACCGCAACGTTCGACACGGGGCTCTTTTCGAGGATCGCCAGCGTCGTGGCATCGTCATCGTCGTCGTGAGGCATCACCAAAACAGCGGGCTTCTCGACGATTTCCAGCTTGGCGCGAGGTTTGTCTTCGACCGCGGCAACCGACGTCGGCGCGTTTGTCGTGACGATGGGCGCCGGCGGCGACGGTTCATCGTGGATGACCGGTCCCGGCGTCGCCGAGCGATCGATCACCGCGGAAACGGGCTGCGGAGAGCTCGACGCAGGTTCGGGAAGCACTTCGGAAAGCGGCGGCACGAGCACCGGTTGGGCCCGACGAACACCACGCAAACGGTCCGATTCGATCTGAACGGCGGGCGTAAGCAGATCCGTACCGGACGAACCCACGATCGCACTGATCGCGCCGTGCGCCGCGGCGTCGCAGAGGACGTCTTCCACGAGACGCGCCGGGGCCGAACCTCCCACGACGATGTCACGCGGCGACGAACCATCGGCGATTGCTTTCAACACCGACCGCGCCCGATCGGGCATCGTATCGACGAGCGGCCCGAGAATACCCAGGTCCACCTCGATGCGCGTCGCATGCATCAACGACGCTCCGGAAAGCAGCCGCTGAGCGGCACGCGCCGACGCAACGAGCGGTACGAGCTGTTCGGAGAGGCTTCCGAAAAGATCGGGGCGAGCTGCCGACAAACGTTCCAGATCATCGCCGGCGATCGGTACCACGACAAACCGACCCGAGCCCACGCCGAGCAGGCGCGCAAGAACCCCCGGCCCTCGTTCGTACGAGCCATCCGCGGTCGTTCGCGTCGCCCGAACCGGACGTCCTTCGCGGATCTCCACTTCGTACAGATCCCGCGCATCCCGCACCGTCAGCGTCGACGCGGGCAAATGCGTACACGCCAGCGCGAGCAACGTTCGCGGGGTCAAACCTTCCAGACGTCCACGTACTTCACCGCCGCGCGCCAACCGTTCGACCACGCGCAACCTGGAGCTCGAAACTTCGCGGATCCGCTGCACGATCGCCGTCGCACTGGCTTCCTTGCGCATGTAGCCGTCAGCGCCTGCGCCGAGCTCACGCACGCGCTGCAACAAATCTTCTTTCCACGACAACAACACGACCGGCACGTCGCGCAACGCAAAATCCCGCTTGATCGCCCGACACAGCGCAAATCCATCCATGCCCGGCATGACGATGTCGCTGATGACGAGGTCCGGCGAATGTTCACACGCCAGCTCGAAAGCCCGTTCCCCGTCACGAGCTTCGTACACGGTTGCTCCGGCCGATCGCAGCACGCCGGCCAGAAACCATGTAATCGCGGCATCGTCGTCGGCGACCACGATGGTCATCCGTTCGAGCGTCCCGTTTTTGACCCCTCGCGATTCCCCAAGCGGTCGAAAACGATTCGCCTGTTCTCCGCGAGCGTTTGTCTCACCCAACCACGGCGCGTACGGCAAAGCGCCCTCCGGTCCTGCTTGGACAAACCGCACTTGACCGCGTGATTCAATGGTCACGAGGTCCCGGATACGCGCGACGGCTCCCCAAAGAGCCGCCAGCATTTCACTGCCTTCGCCCAACGAAAGTTTGGCATGCCGAACGCGATCCTCGGCCGCGTCGCAAAGACCGCGGCGCAGTTCTTCGGCCAAACGTTTCCCCAGCTCGTCGAGCGTCACTTCGCCGATGGGCGACCGCGCGATTTCACGCTTCACGTAGCTCGCCGTGACTTCGATGATCGCTTTGCGCAGCGCGTTGGGCGAAACGGGTTTCGGCAAGGTCTTCGCCACGCCAAGGGCCGCGTACAGCGCGGCGTCATCCGCTTTGACAAACCGTCCGAGCAGCAAGATGGGCGCTTCTTCGGTCATCGGGTCCGCGAGCAGCGACGCAATCAGCTGTCGGGCATCGGGTTTATCGGCGTCGATCACAATGACGTCGGGCGCGAGAGCTCGAGCCAGGTCCGCCGCGGCGGCGTAATCTTCGGTGCGTTCGACTTCGAACGCGGCCGGGTCGTCGTTGCTTGCCAATCCATCGCCAAGATGTTTTGGCCCGACAAACAAGATGGTTTGCGGCGCATCGAGGCTGGTTTGTCGAACAGGAACGAGTTCCGCAGCTTCCTTGGGTTCTTCCGGGGCAATGACGGGCTTGGGCGGAGGCGAGCCGGCCGGGCGCGAGGGAGACTCGGAGTCCACGAGCGCCGCTTCGCTCCACGCCAGTTCCGGCAAACGGTCGAGCAATTCGCAGAGCTGCTTGGCGTCTTCGTCGGTCAATTTGCCGCGTTGCGCAATGCGATCGACCAGGGCTTCGCTTCCCGCGAGCTCCGCGGCGAGCTTGTTGAAACGTAGCAGCCTCGCCGCAGCGGCAAGCGCGTGGACCCGTCGGCGCAGGTCATCACGTCGTGCGGAGGACGACGCGTCCTGGCCCAGCTTCGCGACAGCCGCTCGAAGTTCGACGACCCGGCGCCCCAGCGTGGCGACGAAATCCGCTCGTACGCCTCCAAATCGTTCACTTTGCCCGAGTTTGACTTCGGAGCGGCCTTCGTTTCGGTCCCACGCCACAGCTTGCGCACCCATTGGTTCGGGCCGTAGCACAGAGGATCGGGACGGGAAAAATTTGTGGCGAAAAGTTTTTGGCGAAGGCAGGAAAAGACGCTGATTTGGCCAATCGTGTGTGCTTCACGCGTTTCATCGCGAAGGAGCCGGGCACGTTTGCCAGACGTGGCCGACCTCGCCGAAACCGGGGTTACCCGCGCCGACGTATCAGGGCAACTTGGCTGCGTCGTACGACGCCACGAAAATGTCCAAATTGCCGCTGACCGCTTTCTTGATCCCATCGCCAAAATCGATGGGTTGTGACCAACCACCGGCAAGAACGACGGTTGTGTCGTTCATGGCAACATCGATGATCGGATTGGCACTAAAGTCCTTCGAGCCAATCGGCTCCGCCCACGCAACGGTCCCATCGACGCCGGCCATCTTGATCCAATACATGCATTTTCCTTCATTGGGATTGCACATCTGGCCCTTGGTCGTGGCCGGATCCGGGGACATGGGACCGTAAGAGATTCCCGTGGCATAAACAATTCCATTCATTGCGGCAAGTCCAGTGCCTTCTTGAATGTTTGGTCCGCCAAACCGATTGATCCATTGAACGTCAAAATTGCTCGTTGAATTCACGCTCATGACGAAAGCATCCACGGCGTTGTCGGCGGATGTGCTGATTGGATCCATTACGCCGAGGTTCGTCGCAAATTGTCCGCGAAACGAGCCCGTGACGAACAAGTTCCCTTTCGCTGTGGTCATCACTTGCATTCGGCGAACGTTGATCTCACCTGCTCCGGCGGTCACGTACCCGCGCGATTTTGAAATTGTTCCTGTGGTTGGATCTGCCGCGAGGAAGAAAATCCCTGAACCGCCCATCGTGACGTCCGGCCAGCCTGGTCCAGAGATTGGCGTCCGATAGGTTCCGGCGATGACGGGGCTGCCACCGAAGTATTTCAAGCTCACGCTCCCGGGATCGACGTCACCACCGGCGTAAATTTCAGCCCAAATGCACTTTCCGTCCGATGGATTGATTGCCGCAAGAAATAGCGCGGAGGATGAGCCGACATTGTAGGCCGGTTTGGGCACCTCGGCGCAATCAAACGTGCCCGAACCCGTTACCGTCCCGGCCACGTAAAGTTGCGATCCCATTGCCGCAAGGGCGACTGCGGAGCCTCGACTCCCCGGCGCGTTGGCAAATGCTGTCGTCGTCCAATCCACGCTCCCCGTCGACTTGATTTTGGTTACGTTGGCGCGGTCGAAGCGCGCGCCGGTCCAATACGTATCGCTGCCGATCTCGTACACCACGATGTCTGCGGCATGGCCTTGATTCACCAGGCCGTCATGGAGTATCCACTTTGGGGTTGCGTCGGAACCGAGGCGTGCGACGAACGCTTGATACTTGTCCGCTCCCGTCCCATCGGCCACGGTAATTGGATTCATGGAGCTGCCAATGTTGATAAGGCCGTCGTAGTCGCCACCGAACAAGATCTCGCTCGCCGCGGAAGTGAGCACGACGCGCCGAGCCCGTTGCATGGCTTGGTCGCCAAAACGAGCATTCCAGGTCGCGACGTGGAGCGGACATGTGGTCCCGCTAGCATCTTCGTCGATATCATTGCCGCATATTTCCACAGTCCCCGGCGGCTCGACAGCACCGCCCATGCCGCCCATTCCAGCCATACCGGCCATACCGCCATCGCCGCCTTGACTTGTCGCGCCACCTTGTCCTGCCAAACCTCCGGCGCCCCCCATGCCCGTGCTCGTACTGCTCGACGAAGCGCTCGACGTCTCCTGCGGCTTGTACGTGTCGGATTGGTACGTATCGATCAAAATGCATCCGCCGAGGGCAAACGTCATTCCAATCCCGGCAAAAATTCCTCGACGCATGTCAAAACCTCCCGGACAAACCAATTCCACCACCATTCGGCAAAACCAAGGGCGCGGCGACGACCGCCTGAGCATCGCTCTTTGGCGACGAAGCGAGCAGCATCGCCACACCGGCTCCAACCCCGGCGATCCCCACGCCCCACAACACCGCGTTTGTCACGACCAACGGACTGCGTTGCTCGACCAAATCCAGCCCTTCGGGCGTGCACGCGAACTTCGGGCACTGAGTGTCGATGGCCGTTTGTTTCGACACGACCCATGCGCCGGTAATCGCAGCCCCGATGATTCCCGCGCCTCCAAGTCCCAATGCGACAAACCCTCCGGTGCGCAAACCTTGATTGACGGGTTTCGGCTTGGGTACATCCGGTCCCTTTTCAACGGCTTTGCCAAGCTCCGCGACGACCTCCGTCCGCTCCGCCTCGGCCAGCACCAGCTCCGCGCGTTTGTCTTCGTGCCCATCTTTCTTGAACACGATCGCGTGTTTACCTGCGTCGACGAACACGGGCTCGGTGAGTTTGTCCGGGGCGATCTCCACCTCGTCCAGTACGACGTGGACGTTGCTGATGGTCTCCGGCACGACGACATGAATGCGCGGCATTCGAGCCTCGAGCGTCTCGATGCTTGTTTTCACGACGGGGACACGCTGATCTCGAGGATCCACGAGCGACAAACCTCGGCGCCAATGGTCGTAAGCCGACCTCAGCTTGCCGTCTTTCTCATCGCACTGCGCGACGTTGAAGAGCGCGTTGGCGACCGCAAACAGCCCCAAGCTCTGCCGCATGAGGGCACAACCTTGCGCCGAGTCGTTCTTCTCGAAGGCCGTTTGACCGGCCGCAAAAAGTCGCTCCGCCTCGGCTTTGCGCGCTTCCGCGTCATCCGCGTGCGCCACTGTGGGCACGAGCAACCCTATCAAGGCGCTGCTGCGCACCAAGCACTCGAACTTCATCCGACCAGTGTAACCGAGTGTGGCTGGTCATGGGAAGTTCCACGTTTGCTCTGGTCCTTCAAGGTTTTTGAGAAATCTTGTCACGCTCGGCGAAGCGCTGCGTTCTCCCTTTTGAAACGCCGAAACGTTCAAAGGTGGAGGAGACCATGAAGAAGATTTTTGCCGCAATGATGTTGTCGTTCGTCGGATGCTTGGTGGCTTGCGGTGGCGGAGGCGCGGAGCAGGCCAAAGAAACCACGCCCGGACAAACAGCGGGTGGCGATATGGAAGCGACGTGCCGTGATTCATTTGCCAAGCAACGAACGTGCACCGACGATTTCATTCCGATGTTGGTCGACACGCGCATTTCATTGGATTTGCCGGCGGGCATTGCCGCGGAAGGCAAAAAAGAAGGCGGCCGGGACGCGTTGATCAAACAGGCGAAAGAAGAATGGGCCAATGACTCGGCCCCCGAAGCCGTATCGAAACAATGCAGCGGCATGTCGGGCAAAATGACCGCGGAACAAAAAGCCGAATTGATGGAGACGCACACCAAGTGCCTGGCGATCGCGGATTGCAAAGCCTACGTCGAATGCGTGGCCCCCATCACCAAAAAGATGATCGGCATGCCCAAGTAGCAAGCTGACGTTCAAAAATGCGCGAGATCCCGGCTTGATCCCCGATCGAGCCGGGAGGTACCAGTCTTTTTTGGTTCATTTTGTGAATTTTGGCGTCGCACGACAATGTTCACGTACATGCGCCTACGTTGTGGGCAAATGTGCGCATATCCAAGGTTTGGCGAGACAAGTTGTAGATTGGCACGTAAAACAATTGCATGACGCAATGGATTGGCGTGTAAAACCATAACAACGCGCGATCGCTGCAATGTAATGGTCGGACGAGCAAGTCCATGCGAATACGAATTGTTATTGGGCCGAACGGCCAATGATTTTGCTTGTCATCGTCAACGTTTTGCGATAGGGTGACGTTCATGAGCAACGCCGCCGAGAAGTTGTCGATGACCGCCGCCGAGTACCTCGAATGGGAACGTGGGCAGACGGAAAAACACGAATACCATTTGGGCGAGATTTTTGCGATGGCCGGGGGGAGCTTACGCCACAACTATTTGGCGGGACGGGTTCTGGTCCTACTCTCAACCGTTCTTCAAGGCAAACCATGCCACGCATTTCCGTCCGATCAAAAAGTCTCTGTGGAGCGTGGTCAACGGTATGTTTATCCTGACGTCGTCGTGGTTTGTGGTGGTATTCGCGTCGAACCTGGAACGACGGACGTCCTCGACAACCCCATGGCCGTCGTCGAAGTGTTGTCGTCGAGCACCGAGAAATTCGATCGCGGCGACAAATGGGCCGCGTATCAACGACTCGAATCATTGAAAGATTATTTGCTCGTGTCGCAATCCATCGCGCAGATTGAACATTTTCAGCGTCAATCGGACGGCGCCTGGCGGTACCAGCTCGTCGAGGTCGGTGGATCGATTGAACTGAGCAATGGGGCGCGTTTGTCCGTGGCCGAATTTTATGTCGGAGCATTCGACGTTCCCGGCGATCCATAAGTTTGTCATCCCCAACAAGAACGCCTTGACGTTGAGCTTTTCACGATTCACCGTGGTTCTTCCGAAAGGAACGAACCTCATGATCGACGAAAACGACGAAAACAGCGGCGACGAATTCGAAGATACCCAGCCTGCGATTGATTGGGACATTCAGCGTTCGGGTCGACCGTGGACGAAAGAAGAATTCGACAGTCGTGCCAATCGAATCATGGGCCTGGATTTCGAGATATCTCGCGGCAAACTATTTTGGAGTGAACGCACGCGCCTGATGGTGCTCGGAATGCTGCTCGAAAATGTCGGAATCGATGCGGCCGTTCGTCTTGGCGATCCCGCGCGGTGGAAAGAAGCTGTCGCCGAGTTATCGGCAGAACCAAAGAAGCCGTAATGGCTTGCCTCGTTCCACTGCCCGCTCCCCGCTACCCGCACTTGCACCCGACATACGTGCTCGTAAACAAAAGCCGCTCGCGCACTTCTTCGTGACAAACCGGGCAAATGTCTCCCAATTGCAGCGTCTTGCTCGGCTTCTTCACTTCCGCGGGCGTCGATATGGCCGTCGCCACGGGCGCCGTGCTCGTGGCGAGCGGTGTGGTCTGCTGCTGCGGCAGATGGGCCGGCGCTTGAGGTGCCGGGGTTTGAGCTTGTTGTTGCAGCGGCAAAAATTCGCACAACGTCGCCCGTCGATATCCCGATGCATTCATTCGACTGCATTGCGGGGACGACAAAAGATCTTTCTTGCACGTCACCGGTAAAATGGGTTTGTCCATTTTGAGGTAAACCGTTTCCACCGCATACAGCGCCGGATCCATCATTCGGGGATCTTCGGGCTTGCACACCTTGTGCGTGAAAGCGTGAATCAACAAATCCAAATCGGTTTGCTTCGTTTTGGAATGCCGAGATCCATCGACGAGAAAAATCCCATTCCCGTAGGACATCGCCGTCAGCCAAAAACCTCCGCCCGACGTGTGATAACCACTCACCGCCCACTTGTACCCGCGTAATGCCTGTACATGCGCGCTCGCTTCCCGCGCCAGCGCATAACCGTCCATCCCCGACGGCAACGTGCTCGCCAAGGCCCCCACGTGATGCATCAAGCAATCGTGGCAAGACACGCAAATCACTTTTTCCAGAGGTTTGTTCGGATCCAAGCACACGTACGTCGGCTGCTCGGATTCGTAACAACCGGACAAACACAAGTGCGTTTCGATTTCGGTGACGAACGGAGCGGGAAGTGTCATGCGTCGATGTTATACGACAAAAATGACCGTCGGCACGCGCGAAGTGCACCGCCGTTCATCATGCTCCCAGGCGAGCAAACTCGATTTGTGGAATTCCGTTCGTGATGTTCCGGAAACTACGAGATTCAACCGTCCTTACGTTCGGGCAGGCCGAGCGCAATACGGCGAGTCAAATCGAGGACGGCATAAGCCGCCGCGGTTTGTACTTCTTCCCGTTCTCCCTGAAAAACTTTGTGCCGGACGATGGTGCCGCCGGGGTGCGCGACCGCCCAATACACGAGCCCGACTGGTTTTTCCTGGCTGCCTCCGGTTGGTCCTGCAATGCCGGTGACGCTCAGTCCGACATCGCATTCGCATACGCGCCGCACGCCTTCGGCCATTTCCGCGGCAACTTCTGCGGAAACGGCTCCATGACCGCGCAAGGTATCTTCGGAAACGCCGAGAAGTCGGGTTTTTGCTGAATTGGCATACGTGACCGCTCCACCGACGAGGTAATCGCTGGCGGGATATCGCGTCAGAATGTGCGCAATGAGTCCTCCGGTGCAGGATTCGGCCAGGGCCAATCGATACCCTCGGCCTCGAACAGCCCGTCCGACCATTTCGGCGAAAGCTTCGTCGCCTTCGCCGTAGACCACGTCACCCAAACGCGTGCGCACGTCGGATGCCGCGCGCAGCGCCACGTCACGCGCGACGTCGCGGTTGGACGCGCGAGCATGCACCTTCACGTCGACCTCCGGGAAGTGAACGCGGTAGCCGAGCGTCACGCCGGCATGCGTTCCTTCGACGCCGGCCAGAGCTTGTCCAACCAAACTCTCGCCGAGACCGTACGTACGCAAACGAATTTGGTAGGTGTTGTTCGGAGCTGAGGGGCGGATGCGCGGCAGCACTTGTTCGGTGAACATGCGTTTCATTTCGCGAGGGACGCCGGGCAGGAAAAACAGGGGCGTGTCGCCGATCGCGATGGAGAAACCGGGGGCGGTGCCGATGGCGTTGGGCAAGATGTCCGCGCCGGCGGGCAGATCCGCTTGTTTTTCGTGGCCGCCGTTGACGGTTCGTCCGCGACCTTCGACGCGTCTGCGAATGGCCATCATCGCGTTTTCGTCGCGTACGAGCGACACGCCTGCGGCGCGAGCAGCGGCGGCGGCGGTGAGGTCATCGGTGGTCGGACCGAGGCCTCCGGTGACGATCACGAGGCGGTGTGTCGAGGCAAACGACTGGATTGTCGCGATCATGCGGTCCATGTCGTCGGCGATCGTGAGGACGACGCTGACGCTGAAGCCTGCGGCAGTCAACTCGGCGGAGAGCCAAGCAGCGTTTGTATTGACAATCTCACCGCGAGTGAGTTCGGTCCCGATCGAAAGGATGGCGGCAGTCATGGGACCGAGCACTCTATCGTAGGATTGGGTGTTGACGAGAGATCTTGAACGAGCTTTTTGCACGATCGCCCGTGACGGTTATCGCGAGCGGGCTGACAGATCGCCGGCCGGACGCGGAAGGGCTCGTGTCCGAGAGCAGAGGCCCCGGGTTGGGTAGGCGGCGCGAGTTCGTCCGAGCAGCACAGTCGCAACCTGAAGAAATCCCGCGCAAAATTACGCATGTATTGCTCCGACGAACCATGCTGTCCATTTGGACGAACCCGGATGCCTAAAAAAGAGCCGACAATGTGAAAAATATTCCTGCCCCGATGTTGAGCCGTGATAGGTTGGGACTTGTCGCCATGGCCATATCGACACCTCCTGGGTTTGACTCGGTTCACACGTCTGTCCCGCTTCCGGGTGAGGACGACCTTCCGTGTTGTGATGGAGTCCCGATGGAAACGGGCAAACATCGGCGACAAGCGAATATCTTGGCGGATACGTTCGAGGCAGCTTGGGCCGACCGTAAGGACTTCTTTGTCGGCTCGAACATGTTCATGTACTTCAGCGAACTGCAGATCAAGAAAAACGATTTTCGAGGTCCGGACGTGTTCGTGGTGCTGAATTCGAACCGACGACAACGCAAATCGTGGGTGGTTTGGCAGGAAAACTATCGTACGCCGGACGTGGTGATCGAGCTGGTTTCCGAGTCGACCGAACATGTGGATCGCGTCGACAAGATGCGGATCTATTCGAAAATGCTGCATGTTTCGAATTACTACATTTTTGATCCGATCAGCTTGCGGCTGGACGGCTTCGTTTTGGACCGTCAACGGCGTGAGTTTGTCCCGATAAAGCCCGAACCCAACGGCGACTTGCCTTGTCCCGTCCTCGGGTTGCATCTGGGCGTCCGCACCACGTCCATTTTTGGCGAAGAAGATGAATTTTTGCGGTGGATTGATCCCCAAGGCAAACCGTTGCCCCTTGATGAAGACCGCGCCCGTGATGCCGAGGAAAACCTCCGTTTGGGCAAAGAACAGGTCCGTGCCGCCGAAGACCACGCCCGCGCGGTCGAAGAAAAGGCCCGTGTGGTCGAAGAAATGGCTCGTGCAGTCGCAGAAAAAGCAAGTGACGAAGCTCGTCGGCGTCTCGATGCCGAGCAGCGTCTCGCGGAAACTCTCGCCGAATTGGAGCGGCTCAAGGCCGGCCGCTAACACTGCTCCGCCAGTTTATCGAAGCGGTGCTTGGAGAGTGCTTGATTTTCAGGCGTTTGCGGCGGGGCCCCGCTGTTTGAGCCCCGAAAGGGGCGAGTTCGGGGTGCCGCGAATGCCTGAAAATCAAGCCTCGACAAGCGCCTTCTACGAAGTGGCGGAGTCGGGCTAACGCTGCGGTTTGTCCAACGCATACACGCACCGAAAACCAATATCCGCAGCCCGCGTATTCCGATCCACCTCGCGACGATGCCAGCTTCGTAATGCGCTCGCCGCCGAATCCATAAACGATCCGCCCCGCACATCCACCAGCGCCAAACCCTTTTCACTCGGCGCCGTCCATTCGGCAACATTGCCCGCCAAATCAAATACACCGTCCGGCGATGCCCCGTCCGGGTGCGATCCCGTCACTTCAGGCCCCGTCGCTCCTTCCCCACAAGGCCCGTTCACCAATCCCCAAGCCCCGCGCCGACAAACCGCTCCCGTTTCTCCCCACGCATACCTTCGTCCGGACGAACCCGCCGCCGCGTACGCCAATTGATCCGCCGTTGGTAATGCCCCGCCCGCCCATTTGCAAAAACGCGCCGCCTCGTCCAGCGAGACTCCACCGACCGCTCGGCCGGGTTCGCCCGAAAGAACCACGGGCGTACACGCGGACGCGGCAACACACGCCGCGTAACGCGCTTCGTGCACTTCGTACGCATCGATCGCAAATGAGGGGATTTCCACGGTGCGGGGAGTGATCTGCCCCTGCGCTTCCCAATCACCCGTTCCAATGCGTAAAACACCGCCTTGAATGACAATCATTCGGTTTGGCGCAACGCAACCATTCTCGTGGACTTCCAGGCCCTTGGTACATCGCTCCGGTCGCCCGACACATCGCCCCAGCTCCAGCGTTTGTCCTTCCCCACAACAGCGCGGTCCGGCCAGAAGCATTCCGTCGGCACAACGTGAAGGCGGCGCTGCTTGATCCAGCGCCGATCGCAGCACCCAGGCGAATATCCCCGCGCCGAGGACAAACCCTGCGGCAAGGAGAAGCTTGTGCCGAGTGTCAGCGCCGGCCACCTTGCCGTGAACCTCCGTTCAAGCCGTTCGACTTTGTTTTCGTCGTTCGGCGCGAGCCGCGCGAACCTCGTCCAAACGCGCTTCAATGCGGGCCAACGCGTCGAGGAGCGCCGTGCGCAAGCGCTGATACGTCTTCGGGCCGATATCGCCTTTGCGATGCGCTTTTTCCAAAGTGACAAACTCGCCGAGGAGCGCATCACGCGCTTCGACCAAGTCGTGACGGACTTCGTCTTGCGTCGCCGGATCCTGATCTTGCCGCGCCAAATACGCGCCGGCGAGGCCCAAGGCCGCGAGCGCACATACGACCGCGATCCATCGTCCCGGCCCCGGCGTGGGCAAACCCGTGATCGTAATATCGAGCGTGCGGATGCCGTGTTCGCCAGGATTGGCTTGTCGAGCCGTGATCCACAGCTTGCGCCCATCGCCTCCCGGTCTCTTCTGCGCTTCGGGAAATCCGGCCACGTTGAGTCCCAACGTCTTGCCCGACTCCGAAAAGACCCGTACTTCGCCGACGCGCGGTGGCAGCGAAATCTGAATCGTCTGTCGTTCCGAACCGGCGAGCGGCACGTGATAGCGGAAACTCGCCTCGTTTTGGCCCGGTGGGATTGTCCCGACAAGTGACGCTTCGTCGCCATTGCCCTCGACAAACTTCACGTCGGCCATCGAATCGCCCACGTTGAAGGCTTTGTGCTTCGGCGGCAGCATGACCTTCGCGCCGTTGGCATCCGGTACCCACGCGGTACGACCGATGTTGAACATGCGAAACGTGTGCTCGACGCTGAGCGAATCTTCACGCAAGGAGACGAAGACAAACGCCTGCATGCCGACGAGAACATCTTCCACATCCGTCGTTGATTCGTACGCATGCACGACGATCCGTTTGCCTGCCTTCGCGGACAAACCAAACGGTTCCGAGGCAAACGTCCCGCCGTCCCGCGTCGTCGTCACGCGGTAACTCATGCCCGCTCCGACCGCCAATCCCGTGATGACGGCTTTCCCTTCGCCGTCCGTATCGATCGTGCGGCGCTTGCGTGAATCACCCTTCGCGACGCTGCTTTCCAGGATCGCGAGCGTTGCCGATGCGTTGGGAATGGGTTTGTCGTCGGCATCTCTGATCATGACGACGATCGAGCCCGGTTCGAGCGCCGGATCTTCCATCGCGGAATCCGGCGGAGGCTCGAACATTCCACCTCGTCCTCCACGTGGGTCGTCATCGCCTCGACCGTGGGGGTTGTTGCCCATTTGTGGATGTCCCTCGGGCAAATCGTCACCGGTCGTCGGATGTCCCGGCGGCAGCGCCGATCCGTCCACAGGTCCAGGCCCGGCATCCGACGGCCCGGCATCCGCGACACCGGCATCGGGTTTGTCCACGGGCTTGCCGGCCGATGCACTCGCGGCAGGTTTGCCCTCGTTGCCTGCGGCAAACACGAAGAGCGGAGCCGTCAAACTCGCGAGCGCGAGCGTCGCGACGGAGAGCAGGCGATGCGAACGGGATCTCATGATGCCTTCGCCTCCTCGTCGGTGTCGCTCTTGGCTTCGTCGTTCGCTTCTTCCGACGCCTCGTCGCCGGTTTGTTCCGATGAACCCACGCGTGTTCCGCACTTCTTGCAGAACACGGCGTCCTTGTCGTTCGCCGTGCTGCATTTGGGACAAGCGTTCGTTTCGACAGACTCTTCGGGCTCGAACGCCGGCTTCTTTTTGGCCTTCTTCTTTTTCTTCGTCGGCCGCTTGGTGGCCGCGATCATCGCCACCGCGGCCGACGCCGATTCCGCCGACGGACCTTCCTTGGCGCTCACGACACTCGGTTGATCCTCGGTTTCCACGGCGTTTGTCTCGTCCGTCGATTCCTCTGCCGCTTCATCCGCAGCTTCGTTGGCGTCACCGTCCACGAGCCCCGCTTGACGCAGCTTTTTCTGCACCAACGCTTCCGCTCGTTCCCGACCCGCCGCCGCCTTTTCATCGATCGCTTGCAAGAGGCGCTTGGCTTCTTCGCGGTATTTCTTCACCAGCTCGCGATAGTCCTCTTCGCTAATCTTGCCGACGTTGCGCTCGAACTCGATGTCTTTCAACGCGCGTAAAACCGCTCGCTTTTGCTCTTCTTCGACCCGCGGCGGGGCCCCGAACACGTACGCATCCGCGGCCGACAAAGGCGTTTCTCCGAGCAGCGTCCGCAAGCTCGCCCAGAACACGGCGATCACGGCGATCAACGCGCCTGCGGCTGCAACGAGGACCGCGGAGGACGCGTCGACAAACACTCCGGCCAAAATGACCAGCAAAACGATGACGGTTGGCAAGCCAAACTTGATGGCTTCGGCGATGTTCCGATCGAGCTCGTCGTCGGGGGAGGTGGCCTTCTTCGGAGAGCTCATTCGTTGTCGAGGTCCTTCAGCTCTTGATCAAGGCGATCATCGTACTCGTCGCGACCTTTGGATTCTTTCGGCGCCGTAGCTTTTTCTTTCTTCGCTGCGGCTTCGAGCGTCTGCGATCGACGTTGGAATCGCCGCATGGTGTGCACGGCAAACCAAGCTCCAATCACGATCGCCAACGCGGGAACTGCCCACAAGAGCCGATTTGCACCTTGGTTTCTCGGCACCGCGAGCGACTTGGCGCCGTAGAGAGCCACATACGCGTCTTGCGCTTGCTCGACGGACTTTCCTTGTTGCAACAGATCCCGCAACGCTTCACGACGCGCCGTCGCGATGTCGCACGCGCATGTACCCAGGGTTTCGCGCGGGCATCCGCACGTGCAGATGAGGCTCCAGAAAAGCTGCCGCTCCGTTTCGTTGTGAATCTCGACGGTGCCGTTTCCGCCCGAGTGTTGTCCGATGGCATCGGCCGGGAAAAACGCCAGCACGCCGGCGCCCAAAGACGCCGATACGAGCAAGGCGATGTGCAGGGGGGATCGTCGTTGCATGCGGTGATTCACGGGACGGTTGAGACGTTTGTCATGGACGCAGGTGGTTCGGGCACGGGAGGAAGTGCGCGCGTTCCTCCATACGCGATGGCCGGTCCGCCTGCGAGCAGCAAGGCAAATACGACGGATGCCGCTACGGAAGCTGCCGCTCGGATGTACCCAAATACGCCTGCTTCTTCGAGGGCGACTTCAGGCCAGAGCGACAACATCGCGCCGAAGATGAGCACACCCACGCCAAACCAGATGAGGTTCACCATCGGGTTTACGTGCAGCTGAAACGCCGCGATCTTCGTCTGCGGATTGACCATGCCGACGATGACGTACAGGTCGTCGCGCACGTTCATGTACTTCGCGACTTCCGTCGAAGGCTGCTCGGCGCCCTTCATGTAGATGAACTTCGCCGGGTGAATTTGCCCCACGGGTTTGCCCTGACGCGTGACCTCCATGTCCGCGAAGATCATGCGTTTCTCCGCGTCGACCTCCATGCGCGAACCCAGGTACTTCAGCGAGTAATACTCGATCTGAACTTCTTCGTTCGGGGCCAGGGAGATCTCCTTGTCGACGCCCCAAGCTCGTCCGGTAAAACCCAGGAACATCAGCGCAATGCCCACGTGCACGACATAGCCGCCGTAACGTCGACGCGCTTTCGCCACCAAGTTGAAGAGCGACTCGAAGATCCCTTCGTCGTTCTTCGCCTTCTGTCGAGCCTTCACCCCACGCACGAACTCTTGCACGACCACCACGACGTTGAAGGCGACGAGCATGACCGTGACAAACGGCAGCTTGCCGCTGAGCCACGCGAGAGCGTTTCCAAGTTGACCTTCGTAGATCGGCGCAGCGTCGTAAAATGCCGGATAACCAAAGCGTTTTCCGAGCACGAGGTGCAAAGCTCCCACGACGGCCATCACGCCGACGGGCCAGCGGAAACTCTTCGCGAACAGTTCGGGCGATGTCTTGCGCCAGCCGAGGAGCGGGGCGGCGCCCATCAGAAAAAACGTCACGAGCGCGATCGGCGGGATCCACGTGTTGTAGAACGTCGGACCGAGCGTCGATTCTTGCTTCAGGATCCACTCGCTGATGCGCGGCCACGTCGTCGCCGTCGCGATGAACACGGTCAGGCTGAGCAGGCCCCAGTTGTTCAGGACGAACGCCGCTTCACGCGACAAAACCGACTCGAAAATGCCTTCGCTCTCGAGCTTGGGCAAACGCCACAAGATGAGCCCGAGGCTCACAGCGGCGATGACGATCATGTAGTAGACGAAGAAGATGCCGATGTCCGAGTTGGCGAACGAGTGCACGCTCGAGATGAGCCCGGATCGCGTGAGGAACGTGCCGAAGATGGTCAGGAAAAACGTCGCCGAGATGAGGAAGACGTTCCAAACTTTGAGCATCCCGCGGCGCTCTTGGATCATCGTCGAGTGCACGTAGGCGCTGGCGGTGAGCCACGGGAGAAACGCGGCATTTTCCACGGGATCCCAGGCCCAATAACCACCCCAGCCCAGCTCTTCGTAAGCCCAGAGCATCCCGAGGGCGTTGCCGATCGACAAGAACAGCCAGGAAAACAGCATCCATTTGCGCGTCGCGACGATCCATTCGTTGTCGAGTCGTCCGGTGACGAGCGCCGCGATCGCAAAGGCAAACGGGATCGCCGAGCTGGTGAACCCGATGTAAAGGCTCGGCGGGTGGATGATCATGTAGAAGTTGCGGAGCTGATAATTCAGGCCGCTGCCGTCGAGCGGAGCGCCTCCGGCGTTTGTCGCGAACGGGTTTGCCGCGAAGATCATCAGGAGCGAGAAGAAGCCGATGATCGTCATCAACGTCGCGATGACGTAGGGTTGCAGTTCGATGTACCTGCGCCTGAGCCACGCGATGCAGCCCGCGGAAAAGCCCGACGTCAGCAGCAACCACCAGAGCAGCGAGCCGTCTTGGCCGCCCCACAAAGCCGCCATCAAGTACGGCGTCGACATCGTGCGATCGCTGTATCTGGCGACATAACTGATGCGAAAGTCGTGACTGACAAACGCGAAAGCGAGCACCAGGACAGACAAACCTACGAGCGAAACAGTGCCGAATGCGCCGAGGCGCGCGGCCTGCAACAGCCTTGGTCTGCCGGAGCTCGAAGCGATGGCGACGGCGAATGTGTACGCCGCTGCCATCAAGATCGCGTACAAGACGCCGGTTCCGAATTCAGGGAGCGATTGCCAGATCGACATGCGGGTGCGTGAGCTTAGGCTGGGGATGCGAAACGAGCCATGGTCTGGTAGGGAATTCCGCCCTGTGCGCCAAGGTCCGACCGCGAGGGTGGTCCAGCGGCTGTGACTCGAGACGTGCAAACACCTCAAAAACAAGCTTCAGCCCCGACTGCATCACGTCCGACGGTTGCGGTTCACGCCGCCCTGTTGCTCGTCCAGATTGCGTTTGGAACGTTGCCGGTCGAGGGCAAAATCGTGATGAGCCCTCCGCACAACGTGGCCCCGCAAGCGCTCGCGATGATGCGCATTCTGGGCGGAGCGCTGGCGTTTGTCTTGGCGTACTCGTTGTCCCCGTCGGCGCCCAAGGTGTCTTCATGGCGCGATCGGTTCGAACTCGCGTTGCTCGCGATCTTCGGCGTCGCGCTGAATCAAGCGTTGTTCCTGTACGGCCTGAGTCGAACGTCGCCCGTGAGCGCCACGTTGCTCATCGCGACAATCCCGGTGTTCACGAACGTCATCGCGGTGCTTGCGGGACGGGATCGCATGACGCCGAGAACCGCTGTGGGCCTTGGTCTCGCGATTTTCGGCGTCGTCGTGTTGTCCGGGTTTGCCATCCCGGCGACGGGCGATCTGTTTGTCTTGCTCAACGCCGCTTCGTACGCGGTGTACGTGGTCTTCTCGAAGTCTTCGCTCGCGCGGCACGGCACGCTTGCCGCGATGGCGTGGATCTTTGGAGCAGCAACGGTTTTGTTCGCGCCTTTGGGCGGTTCGATCCTCGTGCACGACGTGCAGCACTGGAGCCTGGAAGCATTTGCTTACGTGGCATTCGTGGTGCTCGTGCCGACGGTGCTCGCGTATGGCCTGAATGCGTGGGCGCTTGCCCGAGCGAACCCGGCCCTCGTCACGATCTACATCTATTTGCAGCCGCTCGTCGTCCTGGTTCTCTCGGCTGTTCAGCTTCGCCAGACCCCGAAAATCGCTTCCTTGATCGGCGGGCTTTTCATTCTCGCCGGAGTCACTACAGTGGCGATTCTCAAGAGCCCCGAAGGCTCGAAACCAAGCCCCAACCGGACCTAGTTCATTATACTTCCCCCTATGAGCGCCCAGCCCGAACTCCGCTCCGACGAACTCATCTACGACTGGAACGAGATTGGCCGAAAAGGCCGACTCATCGCGAAAGACGTGACGTTTTTCGACGAAACGTTGCGCGACGGTTTGCAGAATCCTTCGGTGAAAGATCCGAACATCGAGCAAAAGCTGAAGCTGATTCACTTGATGTCGAAGATCGGGATTCATACCGCCGACATTGGTTTGCCCGGGAGCTCGGAACGCGCCTTCAACGACGTGCTGCGGATGTGCCGAGAAATCACGGACAACCGTTTGCCGCTGGGCGTGGCGTGTGCGGGACGAACCGTCGTTGCGGATATCACGCCGATGATCGAGATCTCGCAGCGGGCGGGCATTCCGGTCGAGGTCTATTGCTTCATTGGCTCGAGCCCCATTCGGCAGCTCGCGGAAGCTTGGGATGTCGACACGATCGCCAAGCGCAGCGCAGAAGCGATCGACGTGGCGGTGAAGGCGGGTTTGTCCGTTGCCTACGTGACGGAAGACACGACGCGATCCCGTCCGGAGATGCTGGCGACGCTCTTCAAGATGGCGATTGATCACGGCGCGTCACGTTTGTGTTTGTGCGACACGGTGGGTCACGCGACGCCGGACGGCGTGGCGAATTTGGTTTCGTTTACGAAGTCGATCGTGGCAGGCGCGGGAGCCAAAGTCGGCATTGATTGGCACGGGCACAACGATCGCGGTTTGGCGCTCGAGAACGCTTTGTGGGCGCTCGAGTTTGGCGCGGATAGGGTGCACGGCACGGCGCTCGGGATTGGCGAACGCGTGGGCAATGCGGCGATGGAGCTGATTCTTTTGAACTTGAAGCTTCTCGGCCTGTTGGATCATCAGGATCTCACGCACATGCTCGAGTATTGCAACACGGCGGCGGAAGCTGTCGGTTGGGACATTCCGATCAATTATCCGCTGGTGGGTCGCGATGCTTTCCGCACGGCGACGGGCGTCCACGCGGCGGCGATCATCAAGGCGCAAAGCAAAGGCGACGCGTGGCTTGCGGATCGGATTTATTCGGGCGTTCCCGCGGGCATGTTCGGGCGCAAGCAAGAGATCTGCGTGGGCTACATGTCGGGCGCTTCGAACGTGAACCAATGGCTGCGAGATCGAAAGATCGAGCCGTCGAAGGAGTTGGTCGAAGCGATTTTGCAGCGGGCGAAGACGTCGAGTCACATCCTGAAGGACGAAGAAATCTTCGCGGTGATCGAGCAGGTTCGCGGCAAGGCGTGAGGTAAAACGAGCGTCGCGTCAGGGTTTGGCGAGACGCTCGGCGATGATGGTTCGGGTTTCCGGCGAGAGCGTGTCGAGGTACTCCGGCGTCAGTTGTTTCAACACGTCGAGAGGTAAAGCCAGCGCTTGTTGGTTGTGATCGAGCCCGGCGAGGCGTTGCTCGGGAGGGAGCCCCGCGAGGCGTTGCTCGGGAGGGAGCCCCGCGAGGCGTTCTTCGGCTGGAAACGCCGGCATCACCCAATCGGCGGGAAGCTCATGGACCATCTTGAGTAACTCGCGCTGCACTTCGTCGATCCCTTCGATTTCCAGGATGTCCATTTCTGATCTCTTTCTTCCTACGAGTTCCGTGAAGAAACGTCGACTCTCGAGCGTGAGCATTTCGCCGGTGCCCAGAGCATAGATTACGTCGTCGTGTTCCGCGCGTCCAACGGCTTCTAGGTCCACAACGTACAAGACAAACTGCCCTCCGTCGACGCGGAAGTACCCATCGCCGAGATCGACCCAACGGAGGTTTGCGTCACGAATTGCCTTGTCCAGTGTGGGCGTTCGATGAGGGACCGCCAAGACTGCGCAGAGGTCCTCCCGTCGTGCAACCTCGTTTTTCGGATCGGAGATGAAGAGGTGCGTGTACGCCCAAAGTTTGTCCAGGTCACCCGCCCGCAAGGGGCGCCCGGGACTCTTGTATTCGACAACGGTGAACGTTGGTAACAGCGGCCATAACTTCCGCAACGTTCCGGCTTTTTCGACCGATGTATGAGGATGTTTTCGTAACAGCATAAAATCAATGCGCAGAGCCTCCTCGGCAAGAACGAGTTCCTGTTGAACATTGAAGTTGTGTGGCGCTTCGCGGTGCAATTGCCACCCAAATCCCATGTGCCAGATGATGAGTTTGCCACCCATGCCCATCTCCTACGCCCAGCCAAACCCATCGTCAATAAAAAGTTTGGCGCGGAAGATTGTTTTGAAATGATACTTGGACGAACACGCAATTATCAGGCCGAATGATCGTAAAAAATGTACGGCATGACGAACCGAATCTCGTACGAGAAAGACGAACTCCGTCTCTTGGACACCATTTGCAATCGGTCGATGATTGTTGGGCTTGTCGACCCAGCAAGCCAATCTCGGACCGTGTTTTCCGCTCCGTTTGGCAAGTAATCAATGCGCACCCGCATTTTCCGGTTGTCGCTTTGCGCTCTGAGCGCTAGCACCAGAGCGCACCTCGTGACCGCACCTCGTCCCGATCGATTTTCGCGTTTTGTTGCGCTCTTCGGCGCACTTGTGGCGCTGTTTCAAGTCATCGGTCTGTACGATACGCGGCTGTCGACGCTGGACGTGGCGATGTCTGCGCCGGCGGTGCCCGCATTCTTTGCCGATCGTGACGCGACCGTTCGCGCGTTCGTTGTCGACGAACAAGATCGGCCGCTTCCAAATGCGCTCGTTCGGCTGTTTACGATTCGCTCGGGCATTACGTATTTTGCCGGCGAAGCGCGTACAAATGCCGAAGGCGTCGCCCTATTGGAAAATATGCCACGCGGCGAAACGTGGCTGCTCGGATATGCCAACGGTCGCGCTCGAGCGTCCTCGCGCGTGAATTTGGCCAAAGGTGAACGAGTTTTGCGATTGGTGCTGAAACCCGCCGAAGCCTTGGACGTCGTCGTCGTGGACGAAACCGATCAGCCGTTTGTCGGGGCGGAGATCACGGTAAATGGCGCGGATGCCTTGCCGTTTGTCGCGAAAACCGGTGCCGATGGCCGAACGCGTCTCGATCGTTTGCCCGGAGGTTCCTATTCGGTGCGCATTGCAGCGCGCGGATACGATGACGTTCTTCGCACCGGCGTGACCGTCGGGCCCGTGCCATTACGCATCAAATTGGAAAAACTGGGCGCATTCGAAGTGTCCGTCGTGAACGCGAAAGACGATGCGCCCGTGCCTTATGCGCGTGTGTATTGCGGTGGGGCGGGCTTGTGGCCCGCACGGGAAGTCGTCGCGGATGCGAAAGGTATCGCCAGAATCGCCGGATTGAGGCCCGGCGCGTATAGCCTCAAAGCGGAACGTGGCGACCTCGTCAGTGTGACGGAGATCGGCTTCACCATCGAACGCGCGAAAACGACCAAGGTCACGCTGGTCGTCGATATCGGTCGACGCATTGCCATTACGGTGACGGACGGCGATGCCGAAGATGCGCGGCATATTCCCAATGCGAACGTCGTTCTGGTCGAAGACGGGTTGAGTCCTTTTCCCATGTACGGCCGCACAGATGCTCAAGGCGTCGTGATTTTGGGCCCCGTGCCGGAGACGGCGCTGATGGTCTCGGCCTCCGCGGAAGGGTTTGTCCCGACGAGTGCGGTACTCGTGGATGCCAAAGCCGTCGAAATGCGGGTGCCTCTGGTGCGCGGTGGTGCGCTGATCGGCGAAGTCGTCGACGATCGCGGTTTTCCCGTGGGAGGCGCTTCCGTCGAAGTCATCGGGACGGATACCGACGGCATGCCGATTGCCGTGACGCGAGCGATGACGGCATTTCGTGAAGACCATTTCGAGCAATCGCTGCCTGGTTCCATGCCGCTCATTCCCCTGGGAGAACTCGGCGTGATGCTCGGGCCCATTCCTGATTTGCCCCACGAAGAAGGTTCGACGCGGGAATTAGGAACCGATGACGATCCGTGGGTGACGAATGCCGACGGTGTTTTTCGAGCCGAACCAATTCCTCCGGGACGAGTTCAAGTCATCGTGCGGCATCCCGATTATGTGGAAGCCGTGAGCGAAATGGTGACGCTTCGTTCCGGGGGCGAAGCGCATGTGCGGGTGGTGTTGCACCAAGGCGGCTACTTGGAAGGTCGCGTATTCGATGCGGATCATCGGCCTGTCGGCGGGGCGCGCGTTGAATTGGCCGCCACGGCGGGAACGCTGGAACGAGTGACCTACGCCGATGATTCGGGCCTCTTCGTTTTTCCGGCCGTACCTCGGGAGGTGCTCGTCAGCGTGGCGCGGCCGGATTCTCCAAGCGACGTGGTGGCGCGGGTCGTGGTGGAAATTCCCGACCGCGAACGCAAAGAAATCGAAATCGTTTTACCGAAAGAACGCGATGCCATTTCCGTGCACGTGACGGACGATCGCGGGTATGCGCTCGATCGCGTTGAAGTGCGCGCCGTATCGCTGGATCCGGCCATTCCTTTGCGCCGGACTTTGTTCACGGACGACAACGGTGATGTCGAAGTGCCCGATGCCGCCGGTTTGCCATTGCGATTTACGTTGAGTCGTTCCGGAAAAACGCCTCGTGTCGAAGAAGCTGATCCTGCGCCGTCCAAAATGGTGTTCGAACTGGCCGAAGGCATTTTGGGTTTGGGCAAAGTCACCGGTCGCGATGGTCGAGATCGTATCGCGGACGCGGAAATCGTCGCGCATACGCCTTACGGGGTTCGTCGAGCCGTAACGAATGTCGATGGGGAATTCGAGCTTCCGGATTTGGCTCCCGGGCGTATTCGGATCGTTGCGTCGCACGCGGCATGGGCGACGGAAGCCAACATCGTCGATGTTCGAGCAGACTCCGGGCATCGGGCGGATTTGGGCGCCATTGATCTATCCGAAGCGGGTATCGTCGAAGGATCCGTGATCGATCCCCAGGATCAGCCCATTGCGGGGGCTCGCGTGGCGTTTGGCTCGGTACCGACGTATTTGCCGCTGGGTCCGTTGCCTCCGGGCGTGACGTCGACCAATAAAGAAGGTAAGTTCGTTTTGAAAAACGTTCCTGCGGGCGATCTGGACATCGAAGCGTATTCGCTCGATATGGGGCGTAACGCGGTGGATGTGAATGTGCGGGCGGGAGAAACCACGTCGCGGATCGTGATCATGTTGCCTGGGGAAACATCCACGAAAAGCAGTCCGAAAGGGGCGGGGAGCGTAGCCCTCACACTCGGTGAACGAACCGAAAAAGGAAGCAAATTCGTGGTGGTGGTGATGGTTCCGCCGAATGGCGAAGCGGAAATCGCAGGCATTGAACCGGGCGAGCGTCTTTTGGCCGTATCCGGTGTGGAAGTGCATTCCATCGAAGCCGCGCGCAAACGTTTGTCCGGGCCACTGAGCGAAGACGTCGTCGTCACGGTGCAATCCGATGATGAAGGCGCCAAACCGCGGCGTCTACGTGTACGACGCGAGCGTGTACGGCGTTGACGCCTCGCTGGGGTTTCACCCCAGACCCGACCAGGGGCTATCCGCCCCTGGACCCGGACCAGCGAGCGCTGGACCAATATTGATTTGTCCGCTACGCGGCCAAATCAAAAAGGGTCAAGTCTGCTATTGCCTCCTGAAACCTGTTTTGGTTTGTCCGCAGGACGAACCAATGCACGGGTCAAGGGGCCTCCGCCCCTTGCCGGGTCGAGGGCGGGGAGCCCTCGTGGGTCTGGGCAAAGCCCAGCAATGCCACAGCGGCTCAGTTTTGCGCGGCTTTGATGAGCACGATTTGACGGCCGTCGCCGACGCTCCAACGCAATTGGCCTTCCCCGACAAACTGGAATTCAGCTTCGTCGCGTCCGCCTTCTTCGCGTAGGAAACTCACCGTCACTCGATCACCTTCGGCTTCCGTCACGCGAAACGTTCCCGTTCGCGGACTCTCCGCCGGAATCATCACGGTCGCTTTGGTGCCGTTGAATTCGAGCGCCGTGCCTTTGACCCACCCCATCGCCTTCGTCAGGTGCTGTGCAGGCACGTTCTCGATCGTTTCACCCAGCCACCGTCCCTGAAGTCGATCTTTCGGTGTCCGACCACAACCCGCCGCCGCAGGGACGACAAGCAGCAGCGCCAACGCCGTTTTCGTAGCTATTCGCATGGGCCTCCAGCCCGCAGTCCGACGCACCGTCCACAGGCTGGATCGAACGCTAACGGACTCTTACATTGTGGGCCAAGAAATGTAGGTGCATGAATGTAAATGTGCTGCGTTTGGTGCCACGATCGCACATGTAGGCCGTGATCAATCGGGGCGAGGTATGGCGTTAGGGTAGGGTCGTGAGGCATTCTTCCGACGTCGATATGGACGTTTGTCTTGGCCATCTTGGTTCCGTCGGACGAAGTGCGTTTCTCGTGTCGCTCGTGGTGTTCGTTGGCGCTTGTGAACCGCCTCCAAAGCCCACGCCGACGGGTTTGCTGGATGCGGGCGCGAGTCCCAACGCGAGCATTTTGCCGTCACCGCTCGCGACTGAAGATCCGCCCGAGATCCCGGACGCCGGTGTATCGGATGCTCGAGGTGGAATTCAGGCTGATTCGCAGGGGCGGCTGATCATCGCCGAAGCGGGAGCGCCGCCGCCGGAGGTGTTGCGCGGGGATCTGCCGATGACGGCGGAGACGCCGATGTTGAAGGATCTTTCGGGTGTTTCGATCGAAGCATCATTTCGACTTCGCGATGTTTCTTCGCCGCCCAAGGCCCCGGAGGTTTCCGCGGATGGAATCAAGGCGGCGGCGGGTTTGACCGCGCCGAAGTGGAAGATCGATCTGACCGAGACGGGGCGCATGAAGATCGTGTTCCAATCGCGTGCGTTGCCGTTGCCGATGAACTCGGAGCTTCGGGCGCGTTCCGATCGATACGGTCACGTCGTTTTATGGCCCAGCGCCACGGATTATCGCGTCATTCCGCCGGGCGCCATTCGCACCGTACTCGGCGAACGTCGAGTCGATGTGACGCCGTTGTCTTCGGGCACCATGAAGCCTCTGGGCGAGGGCAAACGCTTGAACCTGGCCACACGCAAAATCGAGGTCACGTCGCCGCTCGGATCGGTGAAACTCGAGCTTGGAAAGACAAACGATGTGGGTGAAGGCGGCGCACTTTTGTGCCGCACGCTCGTGGAAATCATCGCCGTAGATCCGCGTTCGTCCGTGTGCGTGGCCGGTGAAGTTCCGCTTGCCGCTTCGTACTCGTGGGTGGACGGCGGTGGCATCGAGTTCGAAGTGTCGAGTTTGTCCAAGCGCACAGACCTTCCGACAAACGACATCTTGGTTCCGCCGCCGGGGGCGATCTACCAGGCGAGCGGTTTGCCGCAGTCACCTGCAGGGATTTTTCTCACGCGTGAAGAGGTCGCGGCGTTTCGCTCCGCTCCGCTCCAGCTGCCTCCCGTCGAAGATCCAAGGGCTCCGGGCGAAGGGTTTGTCGCGGTCAATGAGACCGACACATTGGCTTATTTTTACCTTGATGGCGTCCCCGTCGTCGCCGTGCCTCCAAGCGAGCAGCGGTATGTCATCGGCACGGCGCGAGGTCGTTACGTGACGCAGTGGCGAACGTTCTTGGGTGATCGGATCGGTCCGTCGAAGACGGTCGAACTGCCGGCGCGATTGACCTTCGGCGAACCCAAATTTCAAGACGCCGGCGTACCGGACGGCGGCTGAATTTTTTCGAGTTCTCCGCGGAAAAACACGGCTGCAACGTCCTTGGGAAAACGCTTCGGGCGCATGTTGATCCCGATGCAAGCGAGGAGCGTTTCGCCTTCGCAGAGCACTTCGGCATCACGCAGGATCCGGTACTTGAAGAGCACCGTCACCGCCGTTGCGTGGGCGCAAATTGTTTCGACCACCAACGATTCGTCGAACTTCGCCGCCTTGCGATACTTGAGCTTCGTTTCGACGACGGGCAGGTGCACATCCATCGCGACCCAGTCTTCGTAACGCACGCCGCGCCGACGTAACCAATCGACGCGTCCCGCTTCGAAGTACACGAGGTAATTGGCGTGATGCACGATGCCCATGAGGTCTGTCTCGCAAAACCTCACGGTCAGCGGCATGCGGCTCGTGGCGAGGTCGGCGCGAGGTTGTTCTTTTTCGCGAGAAGACGTCATGCGGCGTCGCATCTAGCAGCGATCGCTCGGGCTGACTACGAGGAGCTGGTCGACGGGCAGTGTTGGTGCTACGTCGGCGCGCGCCATGGCTGAAACCAATGTGACGACGATGATCGATGCGGATCGCATTGCGGCCCGTGTTCGCGAGCTGGGACAAGAAATCACGCGCGACTACGCCGGCCGAACGCTGGTGCTCGTGTGCGTTCTCAAGGGCAGTTTCCTGTTCACCGCCGACTTGGCCCGGCACATCGACTTGCCGCTGCGGGTCGAGTTCCTTGGTGTCCGAAGTTACGGCGAAGGAACAAAGTCGACGGGCGTTGTGCAGATCACTCACGACTTGACCAAGCCTGTCGAGGGGGCGGACATTCTCCTGGTCGAGGACATCGTCGACACGGGCCTGACGATTGCGCACTTGCTCGAGCTGATGCGGACGCGCAAGCCGGCGACTGTGAAGGTGTGCTCGTTGTTGCACAAGCCTGCGCGTACGCGCATAACGGTGCCGATCGACTATTTGGGCTTTACCATTGAAGACAAATTCGTGGTCGGGTATGGCCTCGACTGGGCCGAGCGATATCGCAATTTGCCGTTTATCGGCGTGGTGGAATCGACATGAGCAAGCGGCTGTTGATGCTCGAAGGCATGATTGCGAAGGGGTCGACGGATCCTTTTGCGTGGTATGCTTTGGCGCTCGAATATTCGAATGCGGGTCGTACGGATGATGCGGTGAATACGTTTACGAAATTGCGTGAGCAATCGCCGACGTACGTGCCGATGTATTTGATGTGCGGGCAGATGCTGGTGAAGGGCGGGCGCAAAGCCGACGGTCGAGAATGGCTCGAAGCGGGCATAGCGGCGGCGAAAGCAGCGGGCAATGGTCACGCGTTATCGGAGTTGCAATCGGCGCTCGGGGAATTGGACGAGTAAAACGGTTTACCGGACGAACTGGCGGGCGATCGGTGGCCGTTGCGGTTTGTCGATGGATGGCCATGCTCCGACGTGCGTACCCCATAACGCCGTTTCCCGCCCCATCACCCCGAATACGCTCGCCACTCCATGCGGGAACAGCCGACGAAGACCATCGTACCCGCCTTCAGCTCGAGGCCCTTCGCCAATGCCCCGACAAACTTCTCGTCGGACAAATACTTCTTTAGTTGTGCTTCGGCGTCATTGAATTTGTCCGCAAGTTGTTTGTCGGTTGCGTCGGTGGGTAGGTACTTCAATTCGAAGAGCCAGGCGAATTTCCCATTTCGTAGCGTCGGATTGGGTACCAGAAACAAATCGCCGTATCCGTTGGCGAATTCCTTTTCGCTGAACACAAAGAATACGTTGGTGGCCGTGAGTGCGCCGATGAAGAGCATTTTCATGCTCTGCTCGTTGTAGTTCATCGCGTCGCGATTGCTGAGGACCCCAAGGCATTCTTTCCGAAATACTTCGACAAACGGATCGATGTTTCCGGTGGCTCCCATGGTTTTCAGGGTTCCAAGGAACGACCGATCACGAAAATCAATTTGTTCGAGGTCCTTCATGAGGCGCGTGTAATGATCGAATCCCAGGTCCCGCATGACGCGGTTCGGAGGCTCGAACAAGAACTCGTCAATGCTGGGCGGCTCCGGGGCGAGCGTCAACATGCCGGTGTAATACATGAGCGAGACGAATTGGGCATCGCTCGGGTCTCCACGGGTGCCAAACCGGTCGATGAGGGGACTCCAGACTTTGCGCTCGGCGAGCAATGTTTCGATAATCGTGCGTCGCTCGTGAGCCCCGGGTCCGGCGGAAGCCCACAAGGCGTGGAGCTTGTCGTAATCGGTGCGCGCGTTGGCGTCGAGCATTTGTTTGGGATATCGACCGGTCTTCGCCAATTGACGAAGGAAATAAATCACCATCGTCGAATTGAAGACACGTTCGGTGGCATCCGGGGAAAACCGGTATCCATCATAAAACGCTTCGAGTGTGGCAAGCAATCGTTCCCGATTGCCAACATCGGGGATGGATTGCAATTCGGGCTGATCCCGTAACAGTTCATCAATGGCGCGTGCGACGTCGGTCTTGGTAAAACCGGCCAGCGTGTTGTAATGCTCGTCGGTCGAAATGTTCGTGGTGACGTTGAAGCCCGTCATGAGGTCATCGAGCAGAATGGGCGTACCGCCGGTAATGAAAACGCGTCCAATGGCCCCGGTTTCGCCGCCCGCTTTGAGCGTCCGATAAAATGCTCTAACAAACCCGATTTTGTCGGTGATCTTCGAATAGATGTCCTTCTTCTCGGCCGACAAGAGAGCATTGGCAAAGGTGTCGTATTCGTCGATCATGACATAGAGCGGATGAGCCGTGTGCGACAGGACCGCAATCAACTGCGACATGATCGCAGCGGCATCGTTTTCGTCGGCAATGTCGTTGTAGACGTTCGCGAGCCTGGGTAATCGTTGGCCATGCGCGATGCTCAAGGTTCCTATCGCCGACTTGACGACTGCCGTGAAATTCGCGCGAACTTCTTCTTCGGTGCCTTGCGTGGTCACTTGCGAAAAGTTTAGGTGAAGCACCATGTACTTGCTCTTCTCCGGCGTGGGGTGCTCGTGGACCCAAAGCCCTCGAAAGAGTTCGTCGAACTGATCCGCCAGTGAAATATCGTAATAATGCGCCATCATGCTGAGCAGCGACGATTTGCCGAAACGGCGTGGGCGCAAAAAGAACAGGTATTTGGCGCCGTAAAGATTACTCTCGAATTGGGGCAAGAACGGTGTCTTGTCGACGTAAAACGCGCCCATGCGGCGAATGTCTGCAAAGTTGGCGTTACCATACGCAAATTCTACCATGGCGTCACCGTTCTCGCTGCGATCGGGGCGAAGGTACCGCAGGCCCGGACAAGGCGCAAGGATGCGTCGATATGTTCGCGGCGCCAAACGACGGCATCATTCCCTCGCCGGGCTTGTTTGCATTGGCGTCTCCGGCGCGGCGTTTACATCCACCGCCGCTTCCCCTTCGTTTTTCAGCAATGGTTCTTCCTGCCGCACCGCTTCTGCCGCCGCCGCCGGCTCCACGCTGATGAGTCCCGGCGGCACGGGGGCTTCTATGGGCAAATCCGTGCGAATCGGAGCTTTCGCCCGTTGCGCGCGAATCCACGCCAATCGTTCGCCGATCGTCTTCTCGAACCCTCGGCTCGGCGGCGAATAATATTCCGTGCCCACGAGTTGGTCCGGTAAATACACTTCCCCCAACGCAACCCCATCGTGTTCGTCATGAGGATATCGATACCCACTGCCATATCCATCGGAACGCATCAGGCCCGTCACGGCATTTCGTAAATGCAAAGGCACCTGCAACGAACCTTTTTTGTAAACGTCCGTCTGGGCCGCTCGAAATGCCTTGGTGACCGCATTCGATTTCGGTGCACACGCCAAGTAAATTGCAGCTTGGGCGATCGCGTAAATACCCTCGGGCATACCGATACGCGCAAATGCCGTATCGGCGGCGACGGCCACATCGAGCGCCCTTGGGTCGGCATTGCCGATGTCTTCGCTGGCGAAAATCATCATTCGTCGCAGCAAAAAGACCGGATCGTCTCCCGCTTCGATCATGCGCATGAGCCAATAAATCGCCGCATCGGGATCCGATCCCCGCATGGATTTGATGAAGGCACTGACGATGTTGTAATGCTCTTCGCCCGTTTTGTCATATCGCAACGTGGCTTGCGCATTCGATTGCGCCACGTGATCTTCGGTGATCTCCGTGCTGTTTTCGCGTTTGGCTTCGAGCGCCGCAATTTCCAGCGTATTCAAAGCTCGACGAGCGTCCCCTGACGCAGCCTTCACGACCATGTCGAGCGTTTCGTCGTCAATCGTGTATGCCCCTTCGAGGCCCTCCGGAGCGACCAGGGCGCGTTTCAATAATCCCACAATGGCCGAATCGGGCAGGGGATTGAGCCGAATGACGCGGCAGCGCGATAAAAGCGGTGCGTTGATCGCAAACGATGGATTTTCCGTCGTCGCGCCGACCAAAACGATCGTCCCGTCTTCGACATACGGCAAAAAGGCGTCTTGCTGGGCGCGATTAAAACGATGCAGCTCGTCCACGAAGAGAATCGTGGTGCCACCTTCGAATTCCTTTCGTTCCTGCGCTTGCAAGAGGATTTGTTTCAATTCGGGTACGCCGCCCAAAACCGCGCTGAACGGGACGAACCGCCAGCGGGACACGGCGGCGATGATTCGGGCGATCGAGGTTTTTCCCGACCCCGGCGGCCCCCACATGATCATCGACGGAATTTGATCCGCCAAAATGGCATTCGTCAGGAGTTTTCCGTCCCCCACGATATGCGGCTGTCCCAAGACCTCGTCAATGGTGCGCGGGCGCATGCGCTCGGCCATGGGAATCGTGAATTTGTTCTTCTTTGCGGCGGCTGCAAATAGCGAGGGGTGGTTGGACCCTCGTTGGCGTCGAATGGCCATTCATCTATCCATGAGCGCACTGACGGCGCGTTTGATGCTTTCCGGGTCGCTCCCGACAAACCTTACTCGTCCCACGTCATCGAGCACGAACGTCGTCGGTACTTGGCTCACACCAAATGCCGATTGCAGCTCTTGTCCCCGATCATGGACGACCGGAAACGTCACGCCGAATCGATAGGCTCCATCGAGCGCCTGATCCGCTGTCTCGTCGACGCTGATGCCCACGACCATGAGCCCGTTGCGACGTCGATCCCGGTGCAATCGTTCGAGAGACGGCATGGTGACTTGGCAAGAGCCGCACCAGGACGCCCAGAAATCGAGCACCGTGACCTTGGCCGTTCCGAAACTCGGAATGAGCAGCGACTGTTCGTCCACCGTCGTCGCCTCGAATGCCGGGCCCTTCTGACCCAACAGCGGATGCGGCATCGACGGCGGCATCGCTGACGCACAACCGACGAGCATCGCTGCGGCAAGCACCGCGGCGAGGCGTTTTCCGAGGCCGAAAAATCGAGACGCTGAGCTCATAAACGAGAACTTTAGCAAGGTTTGTTGTTCGCGCGGCAGTCGTACGATGTTCCGTCTCGACCGTCAAACCTTTGGTTTGTGGTGACGAACTTTTGTTTCGCGTCGAGTTCGTCCTGGCCATACGCTTGTTCGGCCGTCTCGCACGTCAACGTGATCCGAAGATGGCGGTACCGACACGGACGAGGGTGGCACCTTCTTCGATGGCGACATGGCAGTCGTGGGACATTCCCATGGAAAGCTCGGGTAATTCGGCCGGTCCGCCGTGCGCGTCGCGCAGGGTGCGGAGTTTGACGAAGTACGGACGGACGGCTTCGGGGTCATCGAGGAAGGGGGGGATGGCCATGAGCCCCTTGACGCGAAGATTTTTTGCGTTTTTTGCGTTTTCCAGCAGTTTTGGGAAGTTTTCGAGCGCTGCGCCGGACTTGGAACTTTCGTCTCCGACGTTCACTTCGATGAGCACATCGAGCGGTTTTCCTCGGGAAAAAGCGCGTTTGTCAAGCTCGACGACGAGTTCGTCTCGGTCGACCGTGTGAATCATCGCGGAGAGGTTTGTCGCTGGTTTGGCCTTGTTGCGTTGGAGCGATCCGATGAAGTGCCAGCGCAGATCGGGCAGGTCGTCAAGAACTTTTGCTTTGTCGACGAGTTCTTGGACGTAGTTTTCTCCGAAGTCCCGTTGTCCCGCTGCATACGCGATGCGAATGGCTTCGGCGGGTTTGGTTTTTGAAACCGCGACGAGCCGTACGGAATCGGTGGGACGCCCGGCGCGACGTGCCGCTTCGGCAATCTGCGCTCGGACCAGTGCGAGACGTTCGGGGATGCGATCGAGGTCGTTCACGCTTCGAGGTTACCATCGTCGATCAGCGGTTCGAGGGTCGAGCGGCGTTCGAGGTGCGGCCTGCACGTCTCAGCTTGTGCCAACGCGTGCCGATTTGTACGTACTTTCCATCGAAAACAGGCCAAGCTTCGTGGCACGATGGTTGCCCAACCCCGCGATACCATGCGAAAGCTCCACCTCTTCGCCTTCCTCAATCTCGTCGCATTGGCGGCGTGTTCCTTCAACCCTCAACCCGATCCGCCCGGAGGCACCGTCGATACGTCGACCGCGACCGGTGGCGGCGGAAGCACGTCAGGCGCAGGTTCGGGGGGTGGAGGCGGGAAAAACGACGCCCAAAGCGGCTCGAGCAGCAGCGGTGGTGGAGCGCCCATGGTCGACATGGATGGCGGCGCCGGCGAAGCCGGGTCGGCCGGAGCCGGTGGCGCAGGCGGCGCCGGTGGCTCGGGCGGCGCAGCCGGCATGGGTGGAGCCGGCGGCAGCGGCGGCAAATGACGTACGGACGCACGGTTCGGAACGACGAACCGTGCGTCTCTTCAAACCCGGCAACGTTGACGACGTTTACAACGAGCGATGGCTGCGCGTGTATTCGTCGACCACGTTCGCGACAAACTCGGCGAGCAGTCCGTCGACGACGCGCAAACGTCGCGACATTTCTCGCGCGACGTTCAGCACGAGCAACGAATACGAGCGCAAATCACGGCGATACAGCGCGTCGAGGTCATGTGCGGTCACGCGTAAAACCCGTGCCGGTGACAACGCTCGAACCGTAGCCGATCGCGGCATGACATCCAGGATCGACATTTCGCCGAACCAATCGTTGGGCCCGAGAAGTGCCACGCGCGTTTCCCGCAGGCTCTTCGAGTGTTTCAAGACTTCGATCTCGCCGTCGAGCAAGACAAACATCTCGCGACCGCTGTCACCTTCTTTGAAGACGATCGAACCTGGTTCGAGGGTCATCACATCGAGTGTGTTGGCCAGTTGTTCGAGCACCTCGTCGCTCAAACCTCCGAAGAGGCCGATGTCACGCAGGCGTTCTTTCCCATCTGTTCCGAGTTTTAGAGACATGCGCCGTACTCGGTGCCTCCGATGACGCCTATCGAGGCACAAGTCAAGCCGCCGGGACAAGCGGCACCGTTGACGACGCAATACTTGAGGCACTTCTTCGTGCCGGAATTGAAGCATCCGAAGGTGGGTGCGCATTGCTCGTCGTTCGTGCATGCCGCACCTTGCGTGCCCGATCCGGAGCCTCCGCATCGCGTGTAGTAGCGCATCTGTCCCGCGGATTCTTTGGCCAGGTGGCACGAGCTGCCGCTGACGGGACAACCTGTGTTCATCGTGGGATCGCAGTTATCCGAGCACAACGTGACGCCCGGGATTTGTCCGCTCGAACCGTCGTTCAACATGATGGTGCACAAGCCGCCCGGTCCCGTGCACGTCGAATCGGCCGTGCAGAACTCCATGCAGGTCGAGATGGTCGACGAGATCTTCACGCACAAGCCGCCGGCCGCGCAGTCGTTGCTGGTCATGCAGCTTTGACCGATCCCGGTATTTCCCGCAGCGACGCACAAGCGTCCGCCCATGCCGTCGATGGTGCACATTTCGCCGCCGGAACATCCGCATTGCGGAGCCACGAGTTTGCAGGGGTTGTCATTGCACACACCGCTGCTCGAACTCGCCGACGAGGCGGAGGATGACGATGCCGCGGTCGAAGACGATGACGCGGCAGCTCCGCCCATTCCGTTCGAGGACGAACCTCCGGCTCCACCCGTGCCACTGCCGTTGCTCGAAGTCGATGTCGACGTCGAGCCGCCGGTCCAGTCGTCTTCGCCGCCCGCGCCACCGGTGCCTCCGGTGAACGAAGTGCCTCCTGTTGCACAAGCGGCAACGGCCATGAGTCCGATTGACGTAGCGACCATCTCGACAAGCCATCGCATTTTCATCGTTTTACCCCGCAGACAACGACAAACCAAGGAACGATCCGGCGGAAAAACCTTATGTGCAGCGCCCCCGAAAATCCAATTCACTCGAGCGATTTGGTGAAGACGAGGCGATGACGATCGCGTCCGGCATAGTGTTCGATTTCTTTGACGCTCCAACCAAGCGCTTCATGAAAGCGGACCGAGCCTTCGTTGCCCACGTGCGTGATGGCCTTCATGCTCTTGGCGCCGGCTTTGCGACAATCGGTTTCGAAGGACGAATACAACAGCCGCGCGACGCCTCGACGCCGAAAGTCCGGATGAATGCCGACGAGGTGGACGTACCCTGCAGGACCGTCCGGCGTGACAAACCCAAACAAAAACCCGACGAGATGCCCTTCGTACTCGACGACGCGAGCCAATTGTCCGAGCTCGTAGAAGTAGATGGGATGGGCGAGGGCGCTGGTCGGTCCACCCCACCAGCGATCGATGACGGTCACGATATGGTCGAAATCGCGTTTTTCGAGGGGTCGCGTGCTCAAGTTGTTCAAAGGGCCTCCGCTTTCCACCCGTCGCGGGTCGTTCGAGCGTACCTGCACCGCGTGTTGTTGCAAAAGCCGTTCGCGCGTTCGAAAAAAGTGGTCGGCACCTTTTCGAAAAGTCGTCGGCGCCTTTGGAGTCTGCACCTCGCGCCGAAAAATATGCTAGCCGTAGCTTCGTGAGCCCTCAGCCGATTCGCATCGCCCCGTCGATTCTCTCCGCCGACTTCGGCCGTCTCGACGAAGAAGTTCGCGCCGTCTCCGCTGCCGGCGCCGATTGGATTCACGTCGACGTCATGGAGGGGCGCTTCGTACCCAACATCACGCTCGGTCCCGTCATTGTCGAGGCTGTCCGAAAGGCCACCAAGCTTCCCGTCGACGTGCACTTGATGATTGTCGAGCCCGAGCGGTACGTTGCCGACTTTGCCGCTGCGGGAGCGGACATCATTACGGTGCATGCCGAAGCGTCGCCGCATTTGCATCGCACGTTGCAGCAGATTCGAGCGCTTGGGAAAAAAGCCGGCGTTGTCCTCAATCCGCACACGTCGGAAGAGACGATTCGTTATGTCTTGTCCGATTGCGACCTTGTTTTGGTGATGAGCGTCAATCCGGGGTTTGGCGGGCAAAAGTTCATCGCCAATGTCTTGCCCAAAATTGCGGCGATTCGCGATAGGATCGATGCACAACGTTTGTCCGTGGACATTGAAGTGGACGGAGGCGTGGCGGTAGGTACGGCATCGCGGGTCGTTCGCGCGGGCGCGGGCGTGCTCGTCGCGGGAAATGCGGTATTCGGAGCGGCCAAAGGGCTCGCGAATCCGTCGTACGACGATCGCGTCGCCAAATATTCGGAAGCCATTGCGGCGATTCGGAATGATGCGGCCTTGGACGATAGGACGACGGCGTGAAACACGTTTGGCTTGGCATAACATCCTTGGCGTTCGTTCTGGGTTGTGGTTCGCCGCCGCCGGTGAAAAATCCGCTCGAACAAGTTATCGTCCAGGAAAAACCAAAGCCGGAAGAAACGTCTGCGCAGGCCGAAAAACCGCCCGTCGAGGATGCGGAGAGCAAGCGCCTGATTGCCGAGATGCTCGATAAAGTGGCGCGGGTGCGGGGATTGCCGATCAAACGCCCCGTGCCTGGGGAAGTGATCGATCGGGAGGCTTTGTCGAAGCGTATTCGGGACATGGTCGGCGAAGAAACGCCCGATGACGTGCTTTTGGCGCAAGGTGAAATGCTCGCCGCCCTCGAGCTCGTGCCGCCCGATTATGATTTCGTGCAGGGAGCCTTGGCGCTTTTGGGGGGACGCGTCGCCGGGTTTTACGATCCCAAAAAAGCCGTCATGGTGCTCGCCGGGGATCTGAATGACGCGGAAGCGAGTGAAACGTTGGCGCATGAATTGGCCCACGCGCTTGCGGACCAGAGTTTTCCATTGACGCCGCATGTGAAATATCAGCCGGGGCAGGGCGATCGCAGCTCGGCGGCACATGCATTCATCGAGGGGGATGCGACGAGCACGATGCTCGACGTCACGATTGGTTCGGCCTTTGAAATGAACGAAGAGGCGATACGTCTTGCGTTTGTCGCGTCGACTTTGTTGTCGGAGGTCGGGGCGAAGACGCCCAAAGCGATCAATTCGTCGCTCGTGGCGCCGTACGTGGATGGATTCGCGTGTATTCAGGCGTTGCGGCGTCGAGGTGATTGGCGGGCGGTCGACGAGATTTGGCGGAATTTACCGGAGACGACCGAACAGCTTTTGCACATCGAAAAGCTCTTGGCGCGGGAACCGGCGGAAATCATAACGACTCCGTCGCTTGGAGCGCTTGAAAAAGACGGATACAAAGTCGTCGACCAAGATGTGATGGGTGAGCAGGGATTGCGGATTTTACTCGAGGATATCGGTTCGCGAAATACGGCTCGGGAAGGGGCGGCCGGGTGGGGAGGCGACAAGGCGCTCGTTGCGCAGCGTATGGTGCAGGGAAAACGGCAGATCGCGGTGGCTTATCGATTGCGGATGGACACGGTCGTGGACGCCGGTGAAGTCGCGGTGTTATTCGAAAAGAAATACGGGGCGAAATGTCGCGAACGAAAAACGCTCGGGCCGGTGGCTTGGGAAATCAAAGGTCGCGATCTTTTGCTTGTTTCCGGACCTTATGAACGGCGTGACGGCGGGCCGGTCGCGGTCGGTACGTGCGCAATATCAAAACAATGGTTGTCCGATGCGTGGACAGCGGATCCTCCGGCGCCTGTTCCGAACAAACAGCGAGGAAAACCATGACGCGGAACTTGCTTGATGAAATTGGTCAAACACCGCTCGTGCCCTTGCAGCATATCGGCAAGGGTTTGCCGGTGCCCATTTACGTGAAATGCGAGCATTTGAATCCGGGCGGAAGCGTCAAGGATCGCATTGCGTTGGCGATCGTCGAGGATGCTGAAAAACGCGGCAAGCTCAAGCCGGGCATGACGATCATCGAAGCGACGGCGGGAAATACCGGAATGGGCTTGGCGCTCGTCGCGGCGACGCGTGGATATCAATTGGTGTGCGTGATGCCGCGCAAAATGAGCATTGATAAACGCCACGCCTTGGCGCGAATCGGCGCGCGGGTGCTCGTCACGCCGAACGTGGGTCCGGACCATCCGCGTTATTTTCGGCGCGTGGCGGAGAATTTGGCGAAAGAAGAGGGGTGGTTTTTGGCGGATCAATTCCGCAATCCGGCGAATGTGCGGATCCATGAAGAGACGACGGGGCCGGAGATCGTGGTTTCGTTGGGGCGCAAAATCGGAGCATTCGTCGCGGGCGCGGGTACGGGCGGGACGATTACCGGAGTGGGTCGGTATTTGAAGCGCGTGGCGAAGGGCGTGAAAATCGTCTTGGCGGATCCGATTGGTTCGGGATTGGCGCATTGGGTCGAAACGGGGGAAATAGGCCCCGGTGAACCATACAAGGTGGAAGGTATCGGCGGCAGTGCGCAGCTGGATTTGATGGATCGGTCGATAATCGACGAAACGATCATGGTGAGCGACGCGGATAGTTTTTTGATGGCGCGGCGGTTGATTCGGGATGAGGGATTGCTCGTGGGCGGTTCTGCGGGATGGGGGGTTTGTGCAGCTGTTCGCGTGGCTGAATCCGGGGATGTGACCAAGCCGGTGGTGGCGATGTTGCCCGATAGTTGGGATCGGTATTTTTCGCGCGATTGGTTAAAGTAGGAAAAACGCCGGTGCGCCTCGTCGAGCGAAAGCACTGAGCGGCCGAAGTCGGGCCGATGTAGTCGATCCAACCAAAACAAGCGTAAAACAGGAATTGACACGCACGGTCGGAAGTGGCACAAGGGCGACGCACTCTGGGAGGAGTGGCCGAGTGGTCGAAGGCAACGGTTTTGAAAACCGTCGTACGGGGAACTGTACCAGGGGTTCGAATCCCTTCTCCTCCGCTGACTTACGCGTGATCCTTCAAGCGTTACCTCGGTAGCCCTAAACGTCGTGGCCTCACCATGGCCTCAACTCAAAAAAGCGACCGGGCTCGACTTACAGCGGACGACGACGCTATACGGCGAACCGGGAGACGGCAGGCAGTACACCGACCAGTCTTCGACGCCGGCGCGTTTGGTGACGCGCCCGAAGGTGGGCGCAAGAGTTCAGAATGTACAAGGAGCTTCTGGTTCTTTGTGCCGCGACTCGACGCAATAACGTATTTCTCTTGGAGCTGGACGACCGGCGATTCGCCGACGATCCATCCATCGCTACTTTTCTCGAATGCAACCATTCTCGACGCCAAACAAGGCCACGGATTCTTCACCTTGCGCCACGGACGCCAAGCAACACACGTGGGATGTTTGTCCTGACGCGTGCCGTAGAGCCGCTCGATATGCCTTGTGCATGTGACCACAAAGAACGATTTGCGGTTCGAGGGCATCGACGAGCATGCGCGCATAAGGATTCCCGACGAAATCATACCGCATGCTCCGCCTTTGCCCTTCAAAGTCAGCCTCGTGCGCGGGATCAATGATATCTGCGGGCCATTCATGCAGAAGGAGTACGTCGACCGTCTTGAATTCGAGGGCGGTTTCGACATCTTTTTCATTAAAATAGGCAAACACTTTGTTACTCACGCTGCCCAAGCTCGAAACCGGAGGGCGCAGATCTTGAAAAACATCTTCTTTGTAGATCCCTGACAAACCCGCGATACGAAGCCCATTCCATTCGATGAGGCCAACTCGGCCCACGTACGTGCATCGAGGCATGAGTTCGAGGCCATGAGGAGCGTTTTCCAAAAATCCATGGGGTTCATGATTGCCGCCGATAAAAAAGATCGGCCAGGGAAAACGATTTTTGCCCGCGTAATAGGACCCAAAGTCGCCGAGATGCTTGTATTTGGAAGGCGCGGACATGGTAGTCAAATCCGCTTGGTGCCGGTGAGGCTCGAAGTCGCCGACTTGCAAGACGAAGCTCACCGGCGATGAAACGCGCTTGGCCCGAGTTTCAACGAGACGCACCATTGCATCCATTTGCCCGTGCACGTCACCAACGGCGGCAAAAACGAAATGGGTCGGTGGGCTGGAGTTATTGTGCACGAGCCAAGGTCGAGCATATCCGCATTCGGGCGATGTTGGCAAGAAAAAATACGTGTGCAGCGTCAGAGGTCCGGCGAATGAAGAATGTACAGAATCGCCACGTTGCAATCGAAGCTTTTCTCCGAATACGTCGGCTCGAAGTCGTCATTCTTACGGATTTGATGAAGACCGACAAGTCATCGAGCAACGCGCTGCGGCGCTTTCTTCTTATTTCACACAACTCCGCACCCACCGACGAAGTCTGCGTTATCGGGCCACCCACGTCCCTCTCCCGGCACGTGCGAGCTCAGCCGAATGGATGACGCGCCCTTGGGAATGCGACCTCTGCGGTTTGTCCGATCAGGTGAGGCCTTTCAATTGGCGGAACATTTCTCGGATTTCCGTCAAGTTCCATAAGCCGATGATTTTGCCCTCGCGAAGCTCGAAGATGTAAATGCCCCGTATTTGGATGGAACGACCCGTCGGCGGCAGATCAACGAGCATTCCGCGATGCGTACCTCGAGAGATCACGCGTACCGCGACCTTGGATCCTGCCGCGACGACGTCATCCACGTATTCGATATAATCCGGAAATGCCGAATAGGACAGCGCCCAGGATTGCTTGAGGGCCTCCACGCCCAACGGTTTACCACCCAGAGCTCCATAAAAAAGACACTCGGGCGCGCATAATGCATCGAGAATAGCCGGATTTCTTCGATTGAGCTCGTCGTGCAATCGGCGGACGATCGCCACGTTTGCACCATAACTCATGGGCCCGAACGACGGCGGCAATGGCTGCGTTTCATGCCACACCGCAGGAGCCGACGGCGCCTGAGGCGACGCCAGAAATTGCGCGCTCATCAAATCCTCCAGAATGAGCGATTCTTCGATGAGACCTCCGGCGAGGCGAAAAAAGCCCATCGAATTGACACTCACTTGGCGCGGACCACGGTTGTCGGAATGGAGCTGAAAATAAATCCGCACGCGCGTCGCGACTTTTTCCTCGTCGGCGACCATATCGAGCAATTCGAAACGTCGATCCGGCGGCGTCGCTGCGATTGCTTGCTTGAGTTGCTCGCGCGACGACATGACTGGATTCGTGCTGTGCGCCAGATGCGCCGGCGGAAATAGTTTGTCAATCAGATCCAATCGGCGCTGATTGAACACCTGGTCGTAAAAACATTGCACGACCGAGCCATTGTATTGAGCGTGGTTCATGAGCCTCCGTTGCCGCCGTCGGCGGAAATCAATTGCGCCCTTGGCGCCAACCAAGTGCGGTATTGCATCATTGCCAAGTCGAATGGTTGCGGAAAACTCGAGTTATCGTCGAATGGACCATTTCGTCGACGCGATCGCGGGGATCTTTTCGCTCGAGGTTTCGACGCATGGGACATGTTCGACCACCCAGTCTGTTTTGCTTATGCCAAGACACGGACACAGGCAACAAAAAAGCGCACGATCGAAGCTGCCGGGCACTATTTGACGTGATGTCAACTTTCGGGTGAATGTACGAGCCACAACAGGCAACCAAGGGGTTTCATGCGGGGCAGAGCTGCGTGCCCTTCGGAGGTTGCGCATGAAATCGAGTGAGCTGCGGGGAGGTTTTCGGTTCATTTCGTACGCGGTGTTGGCGATGGTCGGCGCGGCCTGTGAACCGCTGGGCAGTTCGGGTCCACCGCCGGGACAAGGTGGCGCAGCGGGGCAGGGCGGCGAGGCGGGGGCAGGTGGCGTGGGCGGCAAAGGGGGAGCCGGCGGCGCAAGCAGCAGTGGCGCGAGTAGCAGCAGTTCGAGTAGCAGTGGCGCGAGTAGTAGTAGTTCGAGCAGCAGTGGCGCGAGTTCGAGCAGCTCGGGCGCCAGTTCAAGCAGCTCGGGTGCCAGTTCAAGCAGCGGTGGTTCAAGCAGCAGTTCGAGCAGTTCGGGCGCGAGTTCGAGCGGTGGCGGCGTGGGTGGTTCCGGGGGCTCGGGCGTATGCGTGGATGGGCAAACGCAAGCGTGTTATTCGGGCCCCGTTGGCACGACAAACATCGGTGCGTGCACGAGCGGCACGGAAACATGCATCAATGGGGCGTGGTCGACCTGCATTGGTGAAGTGATTCCGACCGCGGAAACGTGCGACGGCATCGATAACGATTGCAATGG
>CAYSYX010000005.1:0-68114 GCA_964435055.1 uncultured Polyangium sp.
ACCGTCAGCCGATACAGTTCGAGTAGCCGCGAAGGGGGCGGGTGTTCGAGTACGACGACGAACGAGCCTAGGGCAGATGCAGGCTAACGCCCCGGCCTGTTTTGCGCAAGTCGATTGCGCGTGAAAATCAGAAACGATTACCCATCGATCTCGACTTTGCAAGCCGCTCCATGGTTTCGCGCTCGAAACAGAACGACGTCACGCGACTCGGAGACGAGATCCGGACAGCTCGGCGCTCGAGTCCCCGCGACTCGACTTCACGATGCGTGAGGTATCCGCGCGACCGACAATCGTTCAATCGTTCAATGGTCCCGATGATCTTTTCGACAAACTTCGCGCGAAGGCACGATGGGACGTGCCAAAGACGGAGCCTGCGTGGTATCGCGAAGGGGCGAGTGATATTCGCGCATTCGCCAACGAGGTCGTGATGCCGTTTCGCCACATTCTCGTTCCCGTCGATTTGGACGACACATCCACGCACGCGGTCGATCAAGCGCTGGCGCTGGCAAAGCCGCTCGAAGCAGCCGTCACGTTGCTGCATGTGTACAGCTTGCCGACGTACAACTTTCCCGACGGGTCTTATGTACCGTCACCTGAAGTCATGGCCGGCCTTCAAAAGAGCGCTCGAGAGCACCTCGAGACCTACATCGCCAAACTCCACAACCCCGGCATCGTCATTTCGCCGCATGTGCGTGAAGGCCGAACCGCCGAAGAAATTTGCAAAGCCGCGATCGAGGTAGGTGCGGATCTGATCGTGATGGGGACGCACGGGCGAAGTTTGCTTGGACGAACCATCCTGGGCAGCGTGGCGGAGAGCGTCGTGCGTCGTACGCCGATTCCGGTGATGACGGTGCACACGGGCTGATGTCGATCGTTTCGATGCATCACCGACGAGCCCTTTCGAGTCATCGGATTCTTCCAGGCTGATCGACCGATCATGCGCGGTTGCTCAGCCGCGCGACAAGGCTTTGATCGCCTGCATTCGCGAGTCTTTTTGATCGGCCGGAAGAAACACGGCGAGCGCTTGTTCGATCGAGGGCAACGCCCGTCCGAGCTCGGACGGAGTCATGGTCTCGGCGTTGACCCCGACACGTGAACACGCGCGCTTGATCGTCCCGCGCGCAAACACCTCGGAAAGTCCGCTGGCGGCGATGACTTTATCGTAGAGGGTTACCGGCGGGTTCATGTTCGGATGGCAAAACCACGCGCTCGAGGCATCGTTCCGAACGAATGCGTCGTCGAGCCTAAAAGAGGATCGTCGCTATCCCGTTGCCCAGGCTAACGCGCTCAACCAATGCAGCTTGAAACTGCGTAGATCCACCTGCCGGCCACTGTGACCAGGCCGAATATCAGTTATCAGAACGCTCGGGTCATAGCAAGAACGCAACCGTCCCGTTGCTCCCCCGTTCCAGGCACTCGCCGACGCTGCCTTTTTTCCTCTGCCGCCCGCGCGTGCTTGTGGTTGACCACACGAGCAACACAAGACGGCACGCACGAATACAACACCGAGGACGGTGGGTTTGTCCCGGCGAATGATTGTTTGAGCACGAATGATTCGAGGTGGTTTGTCTCAGCGACCTTCGCGACCGTCGTCCGTGCGTTTGGCGCGAGCATGAATGCCCGCGAGGACGCGTTCCGCATCGCGAATGCGAGCATCCCGAGCGGCGACTTGTTCGCGCAGCTGTCGAACTTCGTCGTTCCATCGGGCAATATCGGCTTGTTGACTGAGCATCCGGGCTTCGGCGTCAGGTTTTACTTTACCGAAATAGATCCCCATCGTCGCGATGAACAGCAGCACGGGACCGACGATCCCGATGCGCACGGCCCGGGCAAGCCGCTGCTTCTGTACGTCCGCGGTGATCGAAGCGAGGGCACGTTCGTGTTCGAGAGCGATTCGTGAAGCTTCGATACGCGCGGCCATCTCCGCTTCGGCTCGCACCCGTTCAATCGCCACGATGTAGGCCGTTTCCGCCTGAATCCGTTCTGCGCGACGATCGGCTTCGTCGCGGGCTCGGCGTTCGGCGATCGCCCGCGTTCGCGCCAAAGCAGCTTCGATGGTCGAGCGACGCGCTTCTTCGATCGCCCTTTCGATTTCGGTTGTCGTGACGCGCGTTTTTTCGCCGCCAGATCCGTGCTTCAACGAAAAGAGAAGGGAGCCCTTCCGCATCGTGGCCATCGACGACGACTCCTTGTTGTCCAAAGCCCCGCTCGACGAAGTCTTCCTCCGCCCGCGTAGACGAGCCTTGGATGCACGTCCCGATGCGGCCTTGGGTCGAACTCGCGAGCCAAGATCGTGCCGCGTCACGTGCTACGCTGAAAAGATGCTCGACCCACGTTCAGTACATACACGCGCTTCACGATGCGCCCCGTTCTTCCTGGCACTTACGCTCACGGTCGGATCGTTTGGTTGTTCGTCGGTCGTCAGTGAATACGACGTCGACGCCGACTTCACCGTGTCGCCCAACATCGATGGGACGTTCTTCTGGTGGAACGAGATCACGCTCGACAACGACGTGAACTCGTACGGAAGCGCGCACCTCGGATTCGTTCGTCTGGACGTCCAGCCTCCAGGCAAAGATTTGACGTTTCTGTCGTCCGTGCTCGGAGAAGCCGTGACGAGCAAAGAACGCACGAAAATCGTCAAACAAGCGCCGTTTCCCGAAGGTGAACCCAACGTCATCCTCGACTTGCTCTACGAAGACGACGTCCGCCCCTTCTTCGAAGACGGTCACAAAGTCCGCCTCGAATGGACCGGACAAACCAACCCGAACTTCCTGGCTTGGCCCCCGGATGGACTCAAAGTCTCCGTCAAAGCTCGCTTGATGCTCGACAACTGAACGCAAAACGACGCGTCGGGGGTAAGATCTTCGGGTCATGGAGCCCGTACAGCAAAGTTCGTCATAACGAACATTTGGGCTACGGCGCTCTACGCCCCAAATCGAAAAGCGCCACCGAGGTGATGTGAACGGCGAGCGAACGCTCTTGCAGCAGATCGGAACGCGAGGGATCGTCGGCGCAGCGATCGGGGCCATCGTTCTCGTAACGATCGCGGCCGTCGTCGTTGGTCGACGTTCACCTCGACCCGTTGCGCCGCCCGAAGCTTCGCCCACGCCCGTCAACCTGCCGCTGCCCCCTGTTACGACGCGACGAACCTTCGAAACGACGCTCGACATCTCGACGTTTCAACGCGGAAACATTCATACCCACAGCAATTGGAGCGACGGGGATCGTCATCCGCGCGATGTGTACACGTGGTACCGCAATCACGGTTTTGCGTTCGTCGCGCTGACCGACCACAACACTCGCGCCAGCCCGCAGACGTTCAAAGCGCTGGAAAAGCAGTCATTCGTCATCATCGCGGGCGAAGAGCTGACCATGACCGTGCAACGCACGCGCGTCCACGTGAATGGTTTGTGCACAAAGAAAACCATCGGCGGAGGCAAACATCCCTCCGTACGTTCGGCGCTCGTTCACGCCATCGAATACGTGCACGCGCAAAATGGCATCGCTCTGATCAACCATCCGAATTTCGATTGGGCCCTCACGGCCGACGACATTCACAATGCCAAAGGCGCCGAGTTGCTCGAGATCTACAGCAGTCATCCGCATGTGCCTCACGCCGGAGATGCGTCTCATCCCTCGCAAGAAGCCATCTGGGAATCGCTGCTCGATCAGGGGGAGAACATCGGCGGCGTCGCCGTGGACGATGCGCACTACTTCAACACCGACAAAACCAATACGACCAACCCCGCCAAACCCGGCATGGGATGGGTCGAGGTGTTCGTACCGACAACCGATCGCAACGCCATCTGCGAAGCTTTGCGTACCAAACAACTGTACGCGTCATCCGGCGCAAGCTTGAGCCGCATTCGCATCACCGCCGACAGCTTCAGTGTCTGGCCCAAAGAAGACGGAGCGATCGTCGAATTCATCGGCGACGGCGGCAAGGTGTTCGGCAAGAAAGACCCGGGCAAAGACCGGGAAACGACGTACGCGTTACTGGGCACCGAGCGTTACGTGCGCGCACGCATCACGCTGCCCGACGGCCGAAAGGCTTGGACACAAGCGTATCGCACGTCGATCGCGAATTAGTTTGCGTTCCAATGATCAGGATCGCGGAGGCCCTTTACGCCGCGCCAACAGAATCTCGGCGGCTGTCAGCGCTCGAGGTGCCGGTGTGGCGGGCGAACCTGGTGAAGCCTTTGCGGGCGTAGAAGTGGTTCTCGGCGTGTGCGCGGTCGTTTGAGGCGTGGCGGGATTCGGCACGCGTGTGCCGGGCGCGGGAACTCGAATAGGAGCGGCTCCGGGAGACGCGACGGGGGGCGGCGTGACCGGCCGAGCTTCGACAGCCCGTTCACGTGCGGCGCGCTCTTTGGCTTGCAGCAAGGCCCCGACGACGGCGTCGGGCGATCGAGCGTCCGTAACGGCTGCCTCGGCGTGTTGTGCAGGTTTGAAGGCCGCGCGGGTCTTCTTGAAGAACTCGAGCACGGGTTCCGGAATGGCAAACCTACGTGCGGCCACGGCAAACAGCAGGGAAAAACCGGCGCAGATGATGAGCAGCGCCGTGATGTCTTGGTAAGCAAATCGTCGGGACGCACGATCGCCGAAAATACCCGCCAACGTGTCGCGCCTTCGCCCGCCCGTCATGTCGGCGATGCGTCCAAGCAACGCCCGATCACTTCCCGTCGGACGCAGTTCCTCGCCGGCCGTCAGCGCCGCACCCGCCGTACCCACCACGTCGCCGGATTGCTCGTCCTTGGCGATCGCGATGTACGTACCCGGCCGAGACAAACCGATCGATGCCGCGTAAGAACCGGCCCCGGTCGCTTCGAGAGCTGTTTCTCGAGAAAAACCATCGGGCCCGGCCACGCGCACCATCAAACGACGAAACGATTGCGCCCGGCCGTCGTCACCGATCACCGTCGCTCGCACGTGCAGCTCGCCGCCCGAGGCATCGGCTTCCACGCGCACTCGCCCGTCTTCGCCCTTGCGCGTGATGTCGCGGCCAAGCTGCGCAACGAGCCGAGCGGCACCGGGCCATTCGGTCCAGCGTACGCCCCAACGATCCTTCAAGTCGCTCGTAAATGCTGCGGCTCGACCCACGCCGGCCGACCACACGGAGAGAATCGGGTCACCGTCGGGGCCCGTGATCAGCGTGCTCGCGCGACCCTTCGGGATTGTCACGACGTACCCAAGCAACGCCGGCGCTTCGGCCAAGGCGACACCACCGAGAATCGACGACGGTGCACCACGACCCACCGAGAACTCCTTTTCGACGAGCGCGCTGCGCGCCGCGAGGATCGTTTCTTGTGTGAAAACCGCGGGCAAACGATTCGCGTCTTCGATCAGGTAAAACCGGCCGCCGCCAAGACGCGACAACACTTCGAGCTCGGGTACGTCGCCCCCGTTGCCCAATGCCACGACGCTCGTCGTGATCCCCGCACGAAGCGCATTCGACACCATCGTGCGACACGGCCCCATTTGCTCGGCGTCCGATCCGTCCGCGAACAGAAGCATGTGCTTCAAGTTCACCGTTTCTTTCGCCAGCGCCGCGTAACCGGCCTCGAGCGTGATGTCGACGAGGATGCCTCCACCGCCGACGCCGACGCCGCGAATCGCTTTGTCAATCCTGCCTTTGTCGATCACCGGCCCGAGCGGAACGCTCCAATTGACCACGGTGTCGACGTGCTCCACGCCCAGCCGATCGCCAGCTCCCAAAAGCGCCGCACTTCGCGCCGCAGCTTCGTTCGCCAGCTCGAGCTTCGTGTGTCCTCCAGCCGATGCGCCCATCGATCCCGAAATATCGATGCCGATCACTTCGGCCAAACTGCCGCGTCGACGATCTTGTTTGAGGTCAAACGAAACCGGGGAGATCTCTTCGATGGGTGTACGAGAAAAACCTCCCGGACCCATGCTGCGATCGCCGCCCATGAGCAGCAGTCCACCACCGAGATCGCGGACATAGCTCGCGATCGCTTCCATCTGCGCGGGTGAAAGATCGGAAGCGCGCACGTCACCGAGCACGAGCACGTCGTAGCCGACGAGTCCCGCGAGGTCCGCAGGCACGCTGCTCGTGCTGCCTTCCGTGACTTGAAACGCCGTATTTTGCAGCGCGCGAGCGATGAACGCGGTCTTGCCTTTGTCGCCGTCGATGACGAGCGCGGACGCTTGACCTCGCACACGCATGAACGCGGTGCCGGAGTTGTCTTCTGCGGATTGATCGAGCGCCGGATCTGCGGCGGATATTTCGACGTCGTAACGATGAAACCCAGGTCCGGGAGCCTTTTCACGGATCCGCAAAACGTCTTCGCCGGAGGCGATTTTTGCCCCGGCTCGGGCAATCAGTTCGCCATCGCGAAACAGACGAACTTCGATCGGCGCGGCGCTCGGTGACGAGGTCACGAGGCGGAGATCGATGGGTTCGCCTTCGTCCGCACGCGTGGGCGCACGAAGCGCAACGACACGAATGTCCGGAATGCTTCGTTGTTCGAGCGTGACGACATCGACGGGAATTTCGGCCGCAACTGCGGCGGCAGCGGCCGACATCGTATCGCCGCGCGTGGCCACGCCGTCGGACACGAGAACGATGCGCGCCGCGCTGTCGGCGGGAACTTCGGCCAAACCTCGACGAATCGCGGCGCCGAGGTCCGTTCCATCTCGACCAACCGACACACGTTGCGGCGCGGGCAAATCCGACTTGGGTCGCGGAGGATCTTCGGTCGCGGCATCCGCGCCGAAAATGATCGTTCCGATGCGGTCTTCGTCCCGCATCCCAAGCTCGGCCACCGACAACTCTTGCTTGATGCGTTGTTCCGCGTTGGGAACCAAATCGATCGAACGACTGCGATCAATCGCCACGAGCACCGTGAGGCGATCGAGGGGTCGGCCGATCTCCGGTCCGGCAGCGGCGAGTGCCGCGACAAACGTGGCCAGCTGCGCGAGCGCGTCGGTCAACCGAGTCCGCCACGGTCCTTGGTTGACAAACCCGGTGCCCAATCGATGCGCGACGAAAGCCATCGCGGCCAGGCCCACGAGTGTCATCCACGGGCGGGCCAAACGCAGATATCCGCCCGGAACGAGCGTCGTCCAAACGAGCCCGATGTACAGCGCGGGCAACGCGCCGAGGAGCATCGCGGTGAGCAGAATGGGACGCCGACGTAAATCGCCTTGCCGCGATATCCATCGGAACAACAGAGAGACGCTCACGACGAAGAGAGCGACGACGACAAACGGTATGTAAGGACGAACGTTTGTCGGGATCATGCCGCCCTCCTTTCGGGTGCAGGAGGTTTACGCGGCACGGCCGGTTCGAGACTTGCTTGGCGTGGTCTTCGCGTCACGTACCAGACATCCGCCAAGACAAACCCAAGCGCCAAGAGGGCCAGGACCCACGTCCATTCGTTGTGCGCGTCCGGATCGGCTCCCGCGGCGCGAATTTCGACGCCGTTTGTCTCGGCCGGACCGGCGGTCGAGATGACCGTGGTGACGTTGCTTTCGGCGGCGCTCGTCAGGTTCGCCGGAACGATCATCGAACCGGCTTCCGGACCGGTCCACGAGAACTTGTACAGGCCCACGCGCGAAGTTTCGGGCACGACGGCGAGTCCACTGCGCATGGAAACATCGAGTTTGTCCCCGGAGGGTCCGATGACTTCGACCTCTTTCGCCGACGCGGGCAAACGCACGCGCAAAGGTTCACCCGCACGCGAAGGTCCGGTCACTCCAAACGCTCGATGCACGCGCGCCTGTTCGAGCAGGTTGCGCATGAACAAAACGAAGCTCGCTTTCAGCGGCCAATCGCTGTCGCCCACATCGAAACCAAGCAGCGTGGCCGTTCGTGTCGGCGAGGAAATGTCGGCGGCGATGGTTCCTTCTTGCGTGCGAATCAGTTCTTGCGTGGGGCCTTCCGGAGCGAGCGCCAATGCGCGCGCGATGCTGATTCCATCGAGCGACAGGAAGCGCATGCGCGGATCGCCCGTTTCCCACGACGTGATCGAGGGATGATCGAGCGATCGGCCCACGAGCGTTCCGAAACAAGGTCCGGCCGGAGGTGCAACGACGAGCAAATCGCCGCCGGGAACGAGCGATGGGCACGCTCCTTCAACCACGACAAACGCATCCAATTCGACGGCTCCGGGCTTGGTCAGGTCCGCCAACGCCACGGATTTCAAGTCGGTCGCCGGATCACTGATGATGGCTCGTTCGATCCACGGCGATACTTTTGCGGGATCCGGAGCGGCATACACGACGGGGAGTTTGTCTCCGGCGGGTACTCGGGCAAACGCCATGTCGTCGACGGGCATCTTGTCGTGCGGGGCGATGTCGAAGATCAAACCTCGACGGTAGTCACCCGAAGCAGGCAGAAAATCGAGGACGACGGGTTGCCGTTCGCCCGGACCAACCAGGATCTTTCGCGACGCCAACACGTCCGACGCGTTGTCTTCACGCATCGTCACGTAGAGTTCACGCGGGGACGTGCCGAAGTTCGCGACGACGAGAAACGCTTGCACTTGCTCGCGCTTCAACGTCGGTTCGACGCCTGAACGAACATCGACGCGAACGATTCCGGCGTTTTCGATGGGTGAACCGACCGTGATGACTTCCACGGGTAATGACACGCCATTGAGCGCCGCAGGTGTGGCGAGATTGCCGTCGGTGACGATGACGATGCGCCGCGATCCACCGAGCTGACGAAGTCGATCCACGGCCAGAGCGACCGCCGCACCGAGATCCCCTTCGACGTCGTAGGTTCGCACGGTGTCGAGCGCCGATTTGAGACGCACGACATCCCGATCGAGCGGCGTGACGACGCGAGCTTCCCGGCCTGCTTCGAGCAGCATCGCATCGCTGCCGGGAGAAAGAGCCGACAGGATGTCTTTCGCGACTTTTCGCGCGACGTCGATTCGCGTCGCAGGTTTGTCATCCAAAACATTTTCCGCGGACATCGAAGCGCTGGCGTCGATGATGATCGCCACGTGATCGCCCATGATCGCGCGCCCTCGTGTGGCCGGACGAGCCAGAGCCAAGCCGAGGAGCAGAAGCGCGAGCGCTTGAAGGATCAGCGGCACTTGAGCGATCAGTTTTTTCCACGGCGATCGCGCGATGAGATCCCGTTTGGCCGAAGCCCAGAGCCAGGTCGACGCGACGCGGAGTTTTTTGCGACGAACCTTCAGGATGTAGAGAACAACGAGCGGAACGAGCAGCCCGAGCAGCGCGAACCCTTTGGGGGAAAGAAAATCGAGCGGCGCGGACGACGCGGCTCCGGAAGCCACGAGCAGCCCGGGCGTCGGATTTGTCAAAACCAAACCAGCTGCGGGAGTAGCCTCGACGTTCATTCAGTCGATGCTCCTCGAGACGATGCGTCGCACGACACCTTCGAGAGGTTCGTCCGTGCGTGCGCGGACGTACGTCGCGCGATGCCTACGCGCAATTTGCCGCAGTTCTTCGCATAAACCGGCAAACCTGAGCGCATACGCTTCGAGCGCCGCGGCATCCATCGTCACTTCCACGAGAGCTCCTGTTTCGGCGTCCTCGAGCGCCCAATCGCCATCGTAATTCGGTTCGATTTCCTCCGGGGCGACGACTTGCACGAGTGACAGATCGTGTCCTGCGGCAACGGCGCGACCCAGCGACGTGAGCAACGGACCGCTGTCGAAAAAGTCGGAAACGACGAGCAGCATTCCGGGGCGTTTGCTCTTGCGAACGAGCGTATCGACGGCGCGACTCAGATCCGTACCTCCACGCGGCGTCAGGGAGGCCAACGCGCGTAGAAGACCGATCAAGCCGTTTCGACCTCGCACGGGGGTTTCTTCACGCACGATGCCTTCACCGGCGGCGACGACTTGGGCTCGTTCCGAAGACGCGAGGGCCATGTACCCGAACGCGGCGGCCAAACGAGCGGCGGATTCGAACTTGGGTGGCGACCCGATATCGAGGGACGCGGAGGAATCGATGAGGATGCGAACGACGACGTCTTCTTCTGCGCGAAACAATTTGAGAACGGGTTCGTCCGTGCGTGCATACGCCGCCCAATCGATGCGGCGCAGATCATCACCTGCGCTGTAAGGCCGGTGTTCTTGAAACTCGGCGGACCCTCCGCGTCGGCGCGCGGCATGTTCACCGGACGCACCCGAGCGAGCGCGAACTTCGAGGCGTCGGCGCAACACTTCGAGTTCTCGGACGAAGCTTGGATCGAGCAGCTTCGACGTTATGTCCGCACGTTGTTGCATTGGAACGGGTTTTGGCTTGGCGACGAGTTCGCGTCGAGCATCGTGCACGATTTGCGTCCCAAATGCGAGGAGCCCGATTACCGCGCCATCTTTGCGTTTTCGGTTCCATTGCGAATCCATTGCGACGGCGAGCGGCAAATTCGAGAAAGGAAAATAGAATCGAGTTTGGACATTGAAACGGCTCTGTGCTTTCCTTGTTTTCGGGAGATAAAGCAATGAACGTATCGAGGCGGCACGCGTATTGGATTGCGGCGATGACGTTGGCCATGGTCAGCGGCTGCGGCGATACCCCCAATACGAATGGAAGCGGGGGAAATACTACGGATGTGACGTCCAGTTCGAGCAGCGGAGGAGAATCGAGTTCGTCCGGTACAGGTGGCAAAGGTGGTGCGGGCGGCAAAGGGGGCGCAGGCGGTATTGGGGGTTCGGGGGGTTCGTCCGGGGGCGCAGGCGGAATGGGTACCGGTGGCGTGGGCGGAAATGTTACCAGTTCCAGCGGTATGGGTGGCACCGGCGGAGTGGGCGGAAATGTTACCAGTTCCAGCGGTATGGGTGGCACCGGCGGAACGGGAGGAGCTTCTTCGACTTCGAGCGGTATGGGCGGAAAAGGCGGCGGGGCGGCGGTTTGTGTAAACAATACGGATTGTGACGACGGTTTTTCCTGTACAATCGACGTTTGCACGATGGGGGCTTGTTTCAATACCGCCAATCATGCCGCATGCAGCGACGGCTTGTATTGCAATGGCGCGGAAACCTGCAATCCTGCAATCGGCGCTCCGGGAACGGGTTGCACACCGAGCTCCGGACCACCTTGTGACGATGGGATTTCGTGCACGGTGGACGCTTGCAATGAAGCGATGGATTCCTGTTCGAATACGCCCGACGATAAGCTTTGCGGCAACGAAGTCGCTTGCGACGGCATTGAAACCTGCAATTCGATGCTCGGCTGCGTCAATGGCACGCCGCTCGATTGCAACGATCAGATTCCTTGCACCAATGACTTCTGCGATCAAGCATTCGACGAATGCAGGCACGTCGAAAACGACAATCTGTGCTCGAATGGGCTTTTCTGCGACGGCGTGGAAACATGCAATGCCATGATCGGGTGTGTCATGGGGACGGCGGTCAATTGCGACGACAGCATTGCGTGCACGGCCGACAGCTGTAATGAAGCAGCGGACAGTTGCAATCACGTCGCCAACAATGCGGCTTGCAGCGACGGGCTTTATTGCAATGGCGCCGAGTCGTGCGATCCCAACGTCGGGTGCAAATCCGGCAGTCCGATCGTTTGCAATGACAACCGATCGTGCACGGCCGACAGCTGCAATGAAGCGACCGATGCTTGCAACTTCGTGCCCAACAACAACGTTTGTAATGACGGACTGACGTGCAACGGCGTGGAAACGTGCAGCACGGCGGGCCCTGTAGGCACGGGTTGCGTGGCTGGAACCAGCGTGCAGTGTCTCGACAGTGACGGTATCGCCTGTACGGTCGAGAGCTGCCAGGAGCCGGGTGGAACGTGCATTTCCACGGCAAACTCGACACTCTGCCCCATGGGTCAAAGCTGCATTCCGCCGCTTGGGGGTTGTGTCGCCGCCATGGCGTGCTCGATGAACTCGCAATGCGACGACGGTAATGCCTGCAATGGTCAGGAAACGTGCAATGGTGTTTTCTGCGTGTCGGGCGCACCTGTGAATTGCGACGACAACGTCAGCTGCACCTTTGATTCGTGCAATCCGCAAAATGGGGCGTGTATTCATGTCGCCAACAACGCCATTTGCGACGACGGGTTTGCCTGCAACGGCGTCGAATCTTGCGACATCAACACCGGCTGCACGAATCCGCCCGACGTCGATTGCGACGACAACATTGCTTGCACATCGGACCAATGCAACGAACCCACCGGAACATGCGCGCATTTTCCCCAAGATTTTGCCTGCAACGACGGCAACTTCTGCAATGGCGCCGAGGTCTGCGGCATGAACGGCTGCGTCGCCGGCACGCCTCCCAACTGCAGTGATGGCATTGCTTGCACGGTGGACTCGTGCGATCCGATGACGAACGCCTGCCGATCGACGCCCAACAACAACCTTTGCGGCTGCACCGAAACGTGCAATCCGCAAGCCGGAGGATGCGGCAATTTCTGCACGGTCGCCACGTGTCAAGGCAAAGTCTACGCCTGCGGCGATTGCGCCGACAACGATGGCGATTGCAAGATCGATTCACAAGACAGCCAATGTCTCGGACCTTGCGATAACACCGAAGACAGCTTCTATGGTGGTATTTCCGGGCAAAACAATTCGCCGTGCAAGTCCGATTGCTACTTCGATCAGGACACGGGCGCTGGAAACGATGATTGCTACTGGAGCCACAAGTGCGACCCGCTCGAGGTCGCGCCGAATTACCCGCCGGAAGGCAGCCAATGCTCGTACAATCCGGGCGCCAGTATTCCGGGATATGGCGGGACGTGCTCGCAAGCATTCTCGATGCAATCGCAAGATTGCCTCGGTTATTGCGGACCGCTCACGCCCAACGGCTGCGATTGCTTCGGCTGCTGCCAACTTCCGGGAATCAATTACACGGTATGGCTCGGTTCGGAAAATCCGGCCGGCACGGGGAGCTGCAATAGCAATACGATCAACGATCCGTCGAAATGCAAGCCGTGCACGCAGGTGCAAGCGTGCATCAATACGTGCGACACGTGCGAAATTTGTGTCGGACAAACGCAATTGCCTCCCGGTTGCAACGAACAAATCTGCCCGATGGGCGTTCAAAAGTGTGGGCAACAGGGCCAAGCCCCCTGCCCCTCGGGTTACAGCTGCATCACCGGCTGCTGCATCCTCAATCCGAACGCTCGCAACGACGGCGCTTCGTACTAATTCGTAATTTCCGGTAAAACGCCATGAGCCGTCGCGGCATCCGTCGCGACGGTTCGTGGCAAACCATTTGCGTTTGGCTCGGTTTGGCTCGGTTTGGCTCGGTCGAGGCGAATGCTGGGTTTCACCCAGACCCACTCGGGGCTCCGCGCCCCGAGACCCGCGCAAGGGGCCGGCCCCTTGACCCTTGCATTGGTTCGTCCTGCGGACAAACCAAAACGGGGCAATGACCTTCGCCATTACCCCGATGAATGTCATTACTTCTTGGCAGGCGCGGCGGGCGTGGCAGGCACGGCGGGCGCAGCGGGCGTGGCCGGAGTCGCGCCATGACCGCCATGCCCCATATCAGCCGGAGCATCGGGATCGAGTTTGATTCCTTTACGCGTCGCTTTCGTCAATGGCCCTTCGATGGGCTTTCCATCTTTATCGACCAACTCGAGCGAAACTTCGTAATCGCCTTTCGGCAGGTTTTTTGCGACTTTCGGCGCCCAGGTGGTGAATTCGCCCAACAGCGGCGCGGCCATACCGCCACCCGTGATCGAATATTTGATTTTTTCCCCTTTGTCGAGCTTCGTGCCGAACAAATAGAAATCAAGGAGCAACTCTTGCGCCATTGCACCTTTATTTTCGCCCTTGGGCCGGCTGTATACGACGTGCGGCGTCTTGGGATCGAATGCCGCTTTGCCCTTCTTACCTACCCAGAATGACACGAGCGATTGGGCCCCGGCTCCCTTGACCGATTCATGCGTCGCACGGCTGGCGAATGCAACGAGCGTGTGTTCGCCCTCGGCCAATTCCGTTCCGGCCAAAAGCTCGGAGAGCTTGACCGGTTTGGTCGTATCGTAAATGGGTTTGTAGGGCAAACCATCGAGAATCAAATGGACATGCGGGCCTTTTTCAACGGTCGCCCAATCCTTGACCTCGAGCTTTACCTCGAAATCTTTTGCTTTGGCCAAATCGCCGACGGAAACGTCATTCTTTGGCGCCGTGATCTTCACCGACGGCATCGGCTTCGGATCGTCGCTCGGCTTCATGTCTTCGACGACCGGTGCAGGCATTTTCTTTTCGGCGACGGGAGGCGGAGGCGTTGTTGCGTCCGATGAAGCCGATGCGGCGGACGGCGGAGGCGTTGTCGTGTCCGGTGTCTTCGTATCCGGAGCTTTTTCGCCGCCACAGGCCGAAACAAGAGCGCCCAATGCGAGCACTACGAAAAATGATTGTCCTGTTCTCATGAACCGGCTCATAACGCGATAGCTCGCGCGTGTCGAGAGGTAATTTCAGGAAAATCACCCGTCGAAATGAGCCCGTCCATCGTTATGGTGTCGCGCGATCATCGACTTTGGCACCGGCTTTGGTTTGTTCAGCCAAGCGTGCATCGCGTGCACAACGTACGCCGAAAATTTCACTCCGCTTGGCCGGTGAATCGAAACCCCACATCGAAGCTTTGACGTATCCGTCATCCACGGCCCAAAAGCTGGCTCCGCGCAACGTAGGATAGGTTTTTCCCCCGGACGTCCCGACAACCCATTCCGATACGTTCCCCGCCATGTCTTGGACGCCGTCCGGCGTCGTATCGAGCGGATGCGTACCCACGACGCAGGTATTGGAACGTTTGAATGGACGGCCCGGGTGAGGTTTGGCCCAGCATAACTCTTCCGCATGCGCATCGAAAATGCCCCATGGATAGCGCATTGCTTTCTCCCCGCCTCGAACCGCCCATTCCCATTCTTCTTCCCGCGGGAGTCGCTTGCCATACGCGGCACAATAAGCCGCGGCTTCTTCGTAACTGATGCAATTGACCGGATGATCTTCACGCCCCGGGACACCGCCATTACAACGCCGACTTGCTTTCCGGTCCTCTTCCTTGTCGCCCCATTCGGTGTCGACCGGGACGGCGCTGCACCGATTTTCCTCGATGCACCGCGGCGAACAGTTTTTTTCTTTCACACATTGCATATAGTGCGCAACGGTGACTTCTCGTTTGTCAAGGCAAAACGCCGTCACGGAGACCCGTCGACCGCTCTCGCCTGTTTTGAACGAGCCTGCGGCAAGGTACGCCATTTCAGCCGGACACGGGCCCAGCGGCTCAGAATGGTTCGCCGCTGCGGCCCCGGGTAAACCTGCGTCTTCGGCGGGCCCGGAATCGGCCGCATCCACAGCTCCCGCATCTTCGGCTGCTTCGTTGGGCATGTTTGGCATGGATGACGGCATGGACGACGCAACGGGCGTCGAACGCCGGTCCCCAGCTGCTTCATTCGTGGTCGAACGTTCACAACCGGCGATCGAGGAGAGGAAAACGAGAACAACTCCGCCGTACGAATTCATCGTTTTCGCTCGCGCCTTCCCTCGGGCACTCGATCAAACGTATCCGGCGTTTCCGCGGCAAACCAGGCGACGGTCGTCGCCGCAGCCACGACTTGAGCCAAATCCGTCTTGGAAACCTGCGCCAGCGTATCGTTGGCGGTGTGGTGAATATCGAAATACGTCGATGCATCCTGATGCAAATCGGCAATGGGTACACCGAGTGCCCGCAAAGGAATCGTATCCGCTCCACCAAAAGCCGGCGCAGCCTCGAAAGCAATCCCGAGCGGCACAAGCAGCTCCGCCATTCGCGTGTAGGCCGATTGCGAATCATCACCGCGTAAAAATCGCGTCGTATGCACTCGGCCGGACCCCAAATCCAGCTCGAAAGCCAATTGATGCTTGGCAACTTCCGCCGCGTGGTCGACGGCATATTGCTTCGCGCCGCGCAGACCATTTTCTTCGTTCGCAAACAGCACCACTCGAATGGTGCGTCTCGGCCGTTCGGGCAATCCCAGAATCAAACGGGACGCATCGAGAATCGCTCCACATCCCGCGCCGTCATCGAGCGCCCCGACGCCTGCATCCCAAGAATCGAGGTGCGCTCCCATCAAGACGATTTCGTCGGGTTTTTCTCGGCCGAGGATCTCACCGACGACGTTCGCGCTTTCCGCATCGGGAAACGTCTTGCTCTCCAACGTCACCGATATGCGTACCGGTTTTCCTGACGAAACCAATCGCTCGAGCATATCCGCATCGGGGATCGACAACGCCGCCGCAGGAATCTCAGGAACGCTTTTTTCGTGTTTGAATGCCCCCGTATGAGGAAATCGATCATGGTCCGTGCCCACCGAACGCAAAACCATAGCCACGGCGCCTTTTTTCGCCGCCGCCATCGCTCCTTCCGCACGAATGGGACCCACACGCGCATAATCCTGGCCCGTGTGTGAACGTGCCATCTGTGTCGAGAAAAACACGATTTTGCCTTTGACCCGCGTTTCGTCCAGTTTTGCCAGAGCATCCAGCGAATCAACCATCACCACGTCCGCTTCAATGCCCTTGTTGCCCGGCGTCGGCACGCTCCCCCCGAGCGCCGTCAACGTCAACGTTTGCACCACCGGTGAGACGATTCGACCTCGCTCCGCACCTCGCTCCCAATGCGGCACCATGACTTTTTCCGCTCGAACGTTTGTCAGTCCAAGCTCCTTCATCGTGCGCAGCCCCCACGCCACCGCAGCTTTGTCACCGGGCGATCCGGACATGCGCGGGCCCACTTCATCCACGAGCGAACGGACCAAGTCGTACGCATGCGAATCCCCGAGCGCGCGGGCCTGAAGTTTTTCCACCGTGGGATCGGAAGCGACAGCCGGTTTGTCCGACGCCGGTTTGGCCGGAGCAACCCCCGCGCTCGCGTTTGCCGAGGCGACGGGCGCCGGCGTCACGCAAACCGGACAAGGAGGACACGTTGCGACGGGTTGAGCCGCGGGCGCAGAACATGAAGTAACCACGAGTGCGCCAAGAAGAAACCAAAACGGAGCTTGCATCGGGCGCGGAGTTTGGCGCAAGTCGCCACGAATTCCAACGACCTCGTCACAGGCACGTCACAATTGCCGCCGAAAACGTTGGCGCGCGAGGAAACGTTCAACGTTGCCTAAAGCTGCGGCAATTCCTTTGTCCTCAAACTTATCTGTGTTGGACTTCGTTTGAGGACAAAGGAGTCGAAACGATGGGGCGGGTACGGAGCAGGCGATTGTTTTGACCGCAAAGTGTTTCGAGGCGCGCTTCAATTGGTTTTCAGGATGAGCGCACCGTAGGCGGGGAGGCTGAAGAGCGTGCCTTGTTCTCCGGAAATGAGGTCCGACGAGCTTGCGACGGCGGTAAACATGGTGCTCGTGGATTTCCGATTGAGCACGACGGTGAGTTTTTCCTTCGCATTCTCGACGGTGAATTGGTACGTATCGGCATTGTCGGTGACGACGGCGCGCGTCGCCGCCGAATCCGTCAATACGGTGTGCGCCTTTCGAATTGCGACGAGCTTCTTGTAATGCTGGAGGAGGCTCGCCGGATCGTCCTTTTGGGCCGCCCAGGATGCGGGCTCCATCTCCGACATGAATTTGATGAACGGATAATCCGGATTGGGCGATACGGCGATACCGTAATCGAGCCCGAGCGCGGCGTTGGTCATGTTTGTCTTGGCATAATCGATGTTCCAACCGGACATCTTGTCGCCCACGAATACGTTGTTCTCGAACCAGCTCATCGGTTCGCGAATGAATTCGTCACGGTCCCACGATTCCATGCCCGTGTATTTGTCGCGCTTGCCTTTCTTGCCGAATTCTTCGCCGTAATAAATGACCGGCATGCCCGGCATGGACAGCACGATCGTCGCGGCCTGCTTGAGCTTGGCATCGAGCGCCGCACCGGCCGATTCGAATAAAGTCGCGGGTCGTTCGAGGTCGTGGTTCGACAAGAATCGCTCGAAGAAATGATTTGGATTGCCGCCAAGGCCCGGAGTCGACAAATCGGCCTGCACTTTGTTGGCATAACCGACGAAATCGGCGGCCGCCCCCGTTTGCCCATTGATGAAGGCGCCGACGATGTTGCGGAAGGGGAAATCGAATTGCGAATCCATGTCGCCGCCATAAGGCAACATGCTGCCGTAAGATGCCGGATCATCCCAGCGATTTTCACCCGCCAGAATGACTTGCGCCGACCCCATCGGACGAACGATGGTCTTCTTGACGTACGAATTGAATTCCTTCCACCACACGTGCGTACCGTGTTTGTCGATGGCAATGGCGTTGTTATCGTCGAATTGATCGATGTGTTTCGAAGCATCGAGACGATAACCGTCGGCACCCAAGCCGACCCAATGCTCGGCGATTTTCTTCATTTCCGCGCGAACTTCGGGATTACGGTAATTCAGCTCGGGCATCGTCGAGCTGAAGATTTCGTGGTAACACTGATAATTCTTACACGCCCAAATCAAACCGGAAGCATCCCACGGGTGTTTGTCCGTCAGCATGTTCGTGTATTGATCGGACCAGACAAACCAATCGTGGTATTTCGCGTAATCCGCGTGCTTGGGATCCGAGCCGGCGATGAACCATGGATTCACATCGGCCACGTGATTTTCCACGAGGTCCAAAATGATCTTGATCCCAACCGCATGTGCGGCTTCGGTCAAATCGACGAAGTCTTTGGTTGTCCCGACAGACGGATCGATATCGTAAAAGTCCGTCGTATCATATCCGTGGTAACTCTTGGCCTTGAACACCGGCGTCATCCAAATGGCATCCGCCCCGAGGTCCTTGAGATACGGCAGCGATTTGCGCAATCCGACGAGGTCCCCGACGCCGTCCATTTTCGTTTGGTCAATGCCGCTCTCCGTCGTTGAATTCGCCACGGCCTTGGTCGACCCACCGTCGGCAAACGTTCGAACGAGCAGCTGATACATGATTTCGTTTGCGCCCCACGACGCAAAGTCCGCAGCATCCTTGACCGGAGTATACGCAATCGGCGTCAAATCGAGCACGGCGGATTGATCCGTGAGCATTTGCCCCTGCGCATCGAGCGTCGTCGAAATGCGATAATAGAGTTTCGATCCGGTGGTCAATCCGGTCAGCATCAAGCCGTCTTTGTTGATATCGTCGGTGGGCTTCCACGCGGCTTGCATCTTGAGCATATCGGGCGCGGTGCCATATTCGACCATACCCGATGAACCCGGCGCGACTCGAAACATCATTCGAATGGTTCCATCGCCGAGGTCGATGAAGTCTTTCGGTCGCGAAATCTTGTACGCCGGACCCGACGCTTCAGGCGGCGTGACCGATATGGCTTGCCCCTGCGTAATCCAGCATTCGGCAATGCTGGGATCCATCGAATTGACCGTGAGATCGGCGAATCGAACGCTCGTTTCGACATCTTTCTTGCAATCGCCGTTGGTGCATTGCACCGGCAATACGCCGAGCCAGTCATCCGCGGTCGTCACGAGCACGTCCGTGTAGACTCCGAAGTCGTCGGTTTTATCGAAAAGCTGCGGAGTACCCCACATCGGCGACATCGAACCGGCGCCCCAGAAATGGACACCCCACGTTTTGGGATCTCCTCCGTCCTGCAATCGATAATGAATGCGCACGAAGGATTTGGCCATTCCCATTCCACCGCCGCCACCATTTCCCGCCATGCCCGAAGAACTCGAACCGCCAATCAAACCTCCGCCACCTTTGCCCGAGGTTTGATTGAGATCTTCGTTTTCACAACCGGCCACCAACGAGGCGCAAACCAGCGAACCAAGCACCGAAGCCACAAGCGTCCGTTTCATTCTTTATCTCCCGGAAATTCGAGACAAGACCAGAAGCACCGTGCGCAGACCGAACATTGACGGCGTCGATCAATACGCAACGCCCATTTCATGACCGATATCCATTACATGAGCAAGCAAATTGTCATAATACTTCACTTCGCGCCCGCACGAGACGAAATGCCTCCAAAAAAAAGTTGACCGCCAAAATTCCACCGCTTAGTCTCGCAATTCGAGGTGCCACCATGGAGACCATCGATCGTCGACCGACCATCAAACCCCGCAATCCGGACCTCGTTTTCAACGATTCGATTCCGAAACGCTGGTTCGCCGACAGCCTCCTCGCCAGCCAGATGGTCAATGGCGTCAACCTGCTTTTTCCAGCGGGCGAGCGATTCTTCGTCCGCAGTGTAAAGTTTTATTTGGAAAAACTCGATGACCCGGCCCTCGAAAAAGAAGTCCGCGCGTTCTTCGGCCAGGAAGGCCGCCATGCCAAAGCCCACGAGGATTTCTTCGAATGCATGGAACGCCAGGGTTACGACATTCGTGAATTCTTGCGCATCTATGAGAAAATCGGTTATGGATACATCGAACCGAATGCGCCTCGATGGCTGCGTTTATCGACGACGGCAGCCTTGGAGCACTACACGGCGGCGCTCGCGGATACGGCATTACGCCATCGATTGCTCGATCATGCCCACCCCGCCTTGCGGGATCTGCTTTATTGGCATGCGTCGGAGGAGATCGAACATCGCGCGGTGGCCTTCGACGTGCTTGCGAAAATGGAGCCCGGATATGCAAAACGCATGGCCGGGTTTTTCATGGCCTCGGTTCTGTTGGGATCATTCTGGGCCGCAGCGATGATCGTATTGATGCGTCAAGACAATCGAACGGATGCCGTCGACCTGCGACGGGACTGGCGAAAATTCAAGACGATCGGCATTCGTCCGCTCCACGTGGCCCGAATGATCGGCACCTACGTTCGCCCCGCATTTCATCCGCTCCATATCGGCGACATGGATGAATTGGCCAAGTCGTGGCTCATGCACAAAGGCATGGCGTGAATTCGTCCGTCATTGTGCCGTGATCAGCGGCCGAATCCGTTCGTAAAGCGCATTGCGATCCGCGAGCAACAAATCCCGATCCTTGACCATCATGGGAATCAGCATTCCCAATTGAGCGGAAGTTCCATCGAGAACCAAATGGCCGACGGGATTACGCAAATATCGCAAACGGCTCTGGGAAAATGTCGGCGGATCACCCGCGCCGTTACGCTGCGCAAACGCCACGTACGCTTGAAACCTATCGTTCAGCATTTCGAACGTGTGCCCGACGTCGTAATAAAGTCTCCCGGCGTTCGAAAAACGACCCTGCGGAACGTCGATGATATGGTCGATCGTATACGCCGAATACACATACTCCGCAATGACCGCGCGCATGGGGCTCAAGTGTTCTTCGCGAATACTTTTGAGCAACGGCGCAAAGTTTTTCACCCATTGAGCCATTTTGGTCGCCTCCGGACCTTGGTTTTGCTTTGCGGCGGCATCGACACCATCGAGCAAGATGGACAAGAGCGTAATGGCGCGGTGAACGTTCGCTCGAGCCACCGAGACGGTGAACGTCGAACGGGCCGAGGGCAAAAATTCGATATCGACGCGCAGCAATTCCGTCGCCCGCGAAAACGCCTTCTCCCATTGCTGCTGCAAGGCGTCGTGCAAAATGGTCGCTTCCTGAACTTGATGCAATGCGAGCAATTGCACCGGCCTTGGACATTTCGGGTCGATTTCGACGGGACATGCATCGGCAAAACGCGCGTGATGCCCGGCTTTTTCGGCGAGCGCAATCCACGATTTCGCCTTCTCGTCCGCAGCTATCGCGGCAAGCTTCGACGCGCGCCCCTCCGCGCGCGACCAACGATCCGTAAACGTGGCCTTTCCATCGCAAAGTTCGATGATTTCTTTGTCGGGTCGTTGCAGCTCGCCAAGCGCGCCCATTTCCGTTCTGAGCACTTCCCAGCCATTATCCTCGGGCGTGGGCAATTTGGCAAAATCCGCTTCGCTATACAAGAGCGCCGGTTTGGGTGCACGTAATGCAACCTGCGCCCCCGTCCATAGCAGGAGCAAAACAACGAGCGCTGCCAAGACCCGGCCCACCGCGCGCGTGATGCGGTGACCGGCGGCTGGTTTGGAAGGACGATTTTTCTGGCCGGCGGAAGCGTTTTCGGACGACATCGCGCACGTAATAGCAGACATCAATGGATGCCGCACAATTTCCGACGCAGGTTTGTCAGCGCGTGATGTAGAAGAAGCCGATGCACATTTCGTCTTGGGTGCCTTCGCCCGAGGTCGTCACGGCATTGCGACTGGTGGTGTCATAACCACACGTGATCGAGACCATATCGCCGCCGTTCACGGTCAAGGGTTTTTCGTACATATTGAACGATTGCCAATGGAAATCCCAGTTTCCCACGTCGAGCAAACATTGCGTTTGGCCATTGGTTTGCGACGTGATTTTCATGGTTTTTCCGGTTTGATGCATGTGCGGCGCCACGCCCCACAACGTCACGACGCCCGCATTCACGGGCACTTGCTGTTCATTGGATTGCTCGAACAACATCTGTCCCGGCGGAATGCTCAATCCACTCACCGAAACCTTTTCGATGAATGCTTCTTTTTTGACGGATGGCGCAACGCTGACTTTGATTTTCGTTTGATCGGGGAATGCGCCTCCGGCAACGTTGTAATGAATTTGCATGACGATTTTGCGATTACCGGGGACGCGTAATCCGGTATCCGTGGGCAAACGCGTGGGACCTCCGCCGGGCGCCCAACCGATGGTGAATCGGGCGTTGACGCCCGGACCGCCATAACACGTATATCCGGGGCCGGGATCCTGAGCATCCAAGGCTTCCGCTTGACCTTGGGCCACGTCCGTTTCGAGCATATACGCAATGACGTGGTGCACGACGCGGGCGTCGCCCGGGACGACTTCATATCCGGTGATGAATTGATCCGTCGCCGTTTGAGGATCGACGAGGAAGCACCGATAATCGTCGGTCACTTTGTCGTTCGGCGTGTAAGAAACGCCCATATCCCACGTGCCGTTTGCCTCGGTCAAACCCGTGGGCGGAGGCGGCGGCATCGGCGCTTTGGCCAAATCACCCGATGGCGCACCGGCTTCCGCCCAGGCGGCGATAATGCCGATTTCTTCGGACGTGAGCCAACGCGCGTCCTGGAACGTATTGCAATTGCCACAATTGTTCGGATTGTACGGTGGCATTTCACGCGCGGTCGTACGGTCGGCAATGAGACCCGCAAGAGGTTTGACCTGTTCGTATGTCAGCAGCGGAAAAGGTCCAATGCCATTTTCGCGATGGCATTGCGCGCAGTTCTTCATCATGATTGGCGCGACAACCTCGGCGTACGTCGGCGTCGTATCGATCTTCGTTTCGACACCGCACGTCGGATCGAGGACACTGGTCACCTGATTTTGAGGATTGTTGGGTTTATTCTTGACTTCGCCGGAACCGCAAGCGACGCCGATGAACGCCAGAATTCCAAAAGCGACGGGAACGGGGAAGGATTTGCTTCGCATGCGCGTGAGACACGCGAAGGGGCGCGAAGGTAAAAATGTGGACAGAGGTTTTGGATTTCGGCTACCTTGCCGCCAACGCACCGCGACGAGGCTCGAAACGACATGATCGAAAGCATTCGCATTCAGGATTTCAAGGGACACCGGGACACAACGGTTCGCCTTGGTCGATTGACGGTGCTCGTCGGGCCAAACGGTTCGGGAAAAACAAGCGTGCTGGAGGCGTTGCGGTTACAGCGAGATTTGTGGAACGGTGACAAAGCCAGCTATCGTGACTTTTTACGTCGCGGGGTCAAAACGCCCATCGTGATTGATTCTACTGGTATTGATAAAAACAAGAATTGGAAGTCTTCGTGGTCCCTTGGGGGTAAACCAATCTACTCGGGCCGCTGGCAATGCGATGACGTAGTATGCACCGCTCGTCTGGTCGGAACCGATATCCACCATGAAGGGGATGTGCGTGGCTTGCTCGACGCAGCGCGAATTCTAGCGCGCACATGCCTCTTTAAGTTTCACGCCGCTCGAATTGGCGATGCGGCATATAGTGATCAGCCTGGCGCGCCGGTTGAATCCGATGGTACAAATACGGCTGTCGCCCTCGCCGCACTAAAACTGGGATACGACGAAATCTTCGAGCGAATCGAGCATGATATAAGAATTATCATTCCCAGCGTCGAACGCGTGCGCATCCGACAAGAAACGGTCCAACGTCCCCAGGGAGACGTCGTAGGAAGCAAAATTTATTTCGACTTTCGCGGCGCTTCGGGCGTGCCTGCGCATTGCGCGAGCGAAGGAACGTTGATTACGCTCGCATTGCTCACCGTCCTGCATGGACCCAATCGGCCAAACCTGATTTTGCTCGACGACTTCGATCAATCGTTGCATCCGCAAGCCCAAATGGAGCTGGTGACGCTCATCAAGCGCTTGCTCGACGAATTTCCGGACGTGCAAATTGTCGCGACGACCCATTCTCCGTATATCCTGGACCAACTCGATCCGGCGGATGTACACGCATTTGCCCTTCGCGATGACGGAACCGTCGCGACACGACCGCTGTCGGAACATCCCGAGATTAAACGCATGAAAGGCGCGCTCACGACGGGACAAATCTGGACGCTCGACCAAGAACGCTTATGGGTGTTGGAAGGCCAAACTCCATGAGGTTGGTTCTTTTCTGCGAATCGAGCGCCGACGCGGAAATGGCGAAGACGCTGGTCGATCGTGTTCTTCGCGAGCACGGTCCATCGTGGGTGGGCGAGCTGATGGAGAGCGATCCGGTGCACGTACGTGAATGGTCGAACGACCACGCCCGGCGAGATTTCTTTGATGTGCATGTGCTCGACAAATACTTGCAGCATTACAAAGTGCGTCCGTTGCAAGGTCATTTCGATGGCAAGAAAGGCGCCGCGGGAGCGCAAATGGCGCGCAATATTTTCTCTATCGTTCGCGCAATGGAAAAAGCCGCGCGCGATCCCGTTCGTCTCGACGCTGCCTGCATTGTTTGGGATATGGATGCGCAGGGCAAAGAACGTCGAAATGGTCTCGAACAAGCGCGCACCGAAGCGACAACATGGGCCTCGTTCAAGATTGTGTACGGATGTCCGGATCCCGAACAAGAGGCCTGGATTTTGGCGGGATTCGAGCCGGAGACGGACGAAGAGCGCGAGGGTTTGGAAAAACTTCGGCGGGAATTGGGATTTTGTCCCGTGCGCAACGCGCAACTCGCAGATGCCACGAGCGATGGCGCCAAGAAAAACCCCAAACGCATACTCAGCGAATTGATCGGCGACCATCACGAACGACGCCTTCGCTGCCTGTCAAGCCCCCTCGACACACTCCGCCAAACCGGTGCCCAATCAGGTTTATGCGCTTTCCTCGACGAAGTTCAGCAACAAATTCTGCCGTTCGTCATGCGTTCGTCGCAATGAACTGCACCGCCGTTATCGATTCTGTGCTCCCAAATATCCAAGCGCTTCCGCAACCTGCAATTCCGTCATGACGTGTCCGGTGTGCGGATGCCCGAGCGATATCGACGGCCAACGCAATCGACCCAGCAATTTCACCAAATCCTGCTGCTTTTCATGCGAAGGATCAGCCTCGCCCCATGCAACGGCGATGGGCACGCGATTTTTCGTTTTCCGTCCGTCGTGCTCATGATACGGCGCTCCACTGCCTCCCGCAAACAATGCATACCCGTCGACGGCCACGACACCGCGCATCGCCAATGACGTCGCATAATACGCGCCATTGGAAAAACCGAAGATGTAACTGCGCTCGAATGGTTTGCCCGATTGTTTCTCGATCGCTTCTTTCGCCGTGAGCCATTCCGCGACCAACGTCTTTTCAAACTTGGCCCGCGTGTCGATGTTCGTCGGCCATGCCCACCAATGCTCGAGCGACGTGGGGCCGATTCCCTTGCGACCTCGCGGCATGATTACGGTAAAACCATACGACGCGCCGACTTTTGCCGCCGCTCGCTGCTGATTCCATTGCGTATTCGAATCGGGCGCGATCACGCCGTGTAAATGAATTATCAGCGTTCGAGGCCCCGACGTGGGCACATCGGGAACATAAGCGCACACGTCGTTCGGCAACGCCTGCAATTCAGGTGCACACCAACGATGCTCGGCATCGTTCTGCGGCGACGACGTTTCGGCAACCGAAGGATCGGCAAGCCCGACGGCGGGACGAATGAAAACCGCCCCGAGAGCGAGAAACAGCACGGAATTTCGCACGAACAAACGGTACCACGGACTCTTTTCGGAAGTAAATTTTTTGGCATCCATCACTCTGCCATCCACAACCGCAGAGGTGTTATCATGCGCTCGATGAGTCAAGGTCCCACCGATTCGGAAGCCGCTGTTCGATCGCGACAAACCATCGTCCTCCAGGCCCTCGCCGCCCGCCTCGGTCGCGGGGATCAGCTTCTGCCCGCAGACGTGATGGCGCGCATGACGGACGAACTCGAACGACGCGTGGATCGCGAGGCGGTGACGCGAGCTTGGGAAGAGCAAGGCCAACGAGAACCGACGGCATGGCGGGGCGAGACGGCGCGAATGAGCCGGCGCTCGCGAGGCCGCGACGTGCGGCATTTATCGATTTTGGATCACGCCCAAAATGACTTGGTCAAACTCGATTCATTGACCCGTGAAGAAGTGAATGTCGAAATCGACGCCTTGGCCTTCGATCCGCTACCTCGCGGAGCCGACGCATTGCACGGATTCAAAGACGATCACGTAGCGCTGCACGTGGGCGATTGGCGCTTGATCTATCGTGTGCACCCGGATTCGGTGGTGGTCGTGGCGATTACGGGATATGAATGACCTGGTTTTTCCAGGTAGAACCATTCACTCCTTCAGCAAATACTCGAGCAACGCCGCTTCATCCGTCGCCACCATCCGAGCAATGCCGTCTTCCTGAATCATACGCCGAATCTGGAGCGCTCCGACGGAGCTGCGCACGAGCAACCCGACGCGACGAAATCCACTGTAAAGCTTCGGACGGAGCTTTTTCATTCGCTCTTCGAAGATTCCATCGTTTCTGCCGGGAATCGCCCGCAAATCACTGAGCAAGACGCGCGTTGCTCGTCCGAGTTCGTCATACACGCGAGCGGTATGGGCGACGCTTTGCTCCAAGGCCTCGAGCGTCGCAAATGGTATTTCGGAACGAACGGAACGCACGAGCGGACCTTTCGGGTCCATGGTGACGGTCGTGAATTCCGTTCGTGAAACTTCGATCAGCCCCATAACGGCGTCGCCCAACGATCAAGTTGTTTTCCGCGTAAGTCGCGCCGTACGTTCCAAACCCTCGGCGCGAGCGGCTTCGCTGACGGCCGCGACGACAGCGTCGTGAACATTGCGCAAAAGCGGCGAAGGGACGACTTCACCCGGCTCGGCACATGAAGCAATGGCCCGCGCCGCGGCGATACGCATTCCCGGTGTAATGGCCCGGCTCTCGACCGCCAATGCCGCACGGAAAAGACCGGGAAACGCAAGGGCGTTGTTGATGCTTCGTCCGTCGGAACAAAACGCGGCGCCGGCAGCTTTCGCATCCGTCGGCTCGATTTCCGGATCCGGATTCGAAAGCGGAAAAATGACTTGTCCCGGGCGAATCCATTTCGGATCGATCAGGCCCGGTTTGCCGGTGGCGGCAATGACGATGTCCGCTTCTTTCATCAACGTGACGAGGTCCACGGGACGCGCGCCGAATTTCTCCAGCCATTTCATCGATTCTTCCGAGCGGTCGTGGACGAGCACATCGCGGGCGCCGTAGGTCATCATCAGGCGCGCAATGGCGCTTCCCGCCGCGCCGAGGCCAATTTGACCCACGCGCGCTTTTTCAATGGCTACGCCGGTCATTTTGCAGGCGTTCATGAGCGCCGCCAACGCCACCGTCGCCGTACCGTGCTGATCATCGTGCATGACCGGTTTTTCCAGCCGATCGATCAAGGCTTCTTCAATCCGATAACAATCCGGAATGCGAATGTCCTCGAGGTGAATTCCGCCGAACGTGAGCGACAAACGCTCCACGGTATCCACGAATTCTTTTACATCGAGCGTATCGACCAAAATGGGCGTCGCGCTGATCCCCACGAATTTGTCATAAAGAACCGCTTTGCCCTCCATGACCGGCAACGAAGCCAAAGGCCCGACATTGCCCAAGCCGAGGACACGCGTTCCATTCGTAAAAATACCCACCGAATTGCCAATACCGGTCAAATGCCGAGCTCGCTCCGGTTCGCGTTCGATCGCCCGCGCCACTCGCGCCACACCGGGCGTATAAATATATCGCAAATCGCGCTGATGCCGGAGCTCCATGCGGCTCGTCGAATGCAGTTTACCCCCGCGGTGCAAATCGAATACGCGATCGATGGTATCGAGCACTTCGACACCATCGACTTTGCGAACCGCTTCAATCACGCGATCCCGATGCGCTTCGTCTTCCGTTTCGATGGTGACTTCACGTAATGAATCCGTTTCGCCACCACGTAATGTCGTGATGTCGCCCAGCAACCCACCTTGTTCGGCAATGGCGGTCGTCAGGCGAGCAACCTGACCTACACGATGTCGGGACTTGATGCGCAGAACGGTGTCGAGGCTGGTTTTTCGCATAGCGCGCGGACATTATCACGAAGAGCTGTCGCGCAACACCATTCGAACGAAAAAATGCTCCTGACGCAATGCGGCGAAATACCGGCACGTCATGGTCGCCTTTCAGGAGACGAATTGATTACAAATCGAAAAGATCATCCAAATCGTCGTCGTTGTCTTGGGCGATCACGGATTCGGTTTCTTTGACGATCGTTTCATAGAATCGGCGTTCCGGAGAGCGCGTGGGGAGTTTCGCGGCGGCTTCACGCGCTTGCGTACGCAACGCGATATCGCTCAAGTGCACGCCCGTGGTCGGACCGCGACTTTTCCCCATGGCGATCGGCAAAAGCATTTGAAACACGGAATCATAAAGTTCCGAGGACAATGCGTGGCAATTGCGCAGCAACGTCGCGACGAGAAGAGCATGGGTGAAAAAGACGGTCGCCGGCGCTTCTTCGAGCAAAATCGCCATTCCCTCGAATTCTTCCGCGCGACCCGCCGATAACCACTCGGCCAGTATTTCCAGCGCCACGGGCGAATATCGTCGCGACGCCGCGCGAAACAAGCGCGCCGCCCGCGCACGAATTTGATGGGTTCGCACGCGCGCCAGATTGCGAATTCGTCGCAAAATCGCCGGCCATTCGGGAGACTCCGGAAGTCGCGCCAACATGGAGGACAAACCTTCCGGCGGCAAGGCCACGAAATCTTCGAGCTGCGCCGAATCGGGATGCGCCTGACGTTCGACACGTTCGATCAGCAAAATCGCCGTTTCCTCGGGCAAACGTTTTCCCGCAAAATGCAGAAAGCGAATCGTGGAGCTGCCTTCGAGGTTCGGCGCCTTGGCCAACTTCGACAAAAATACGACCATGTCTTCGACGGACAAGACTTCGCCCGTCAGGAGTTTGCCCGCGTCGAGCGCGCCAAACAACGTCTCGACCGCTTCGGAACCTTCGGATAAGTCGACTTCGAGCGCCAACGCCACGGCATCTTGCGGCGCCGTTTTCGCCAGCGTACGTAATGCCCCGAGCGCCGCACGACGGACAAACCCATCGCGATGTGCCAATAGCCGGCGCAATGCTTCCTGATCACCCAAACGCGGCCGTTCGACCCATTTCGGAAATGCCTGGGCCAAGGAAGCGCAAAGTGTGGCCTGACCGGCTTGGACGATATCGCGAATCAGCTCTCCCGCCCGATCGGGCGATGATTCTCGCAATGTATGCAACAATGCGGCGACGTGTGGACCGAGCGGTCCATCCGCGGCGACGACGATCGCTTCACAAACCAGCGCCGCAAACACCGGGTTTTTCAGGGACAATACTTGCAATAAAATCCGCGGAGATCCCGATTTACCGGCCGACGCCAAGACATCGATCGCTTCGGCCGTTCGCTGTACGAACAGCGCGGCGTCATCACCACGCTCGATCGCTTCTTCCACGACGATTCGCGCACTCTCCGCACCTCGCGGCTCCCCGGACCGCATTTCGGAAGCCAGCGTCGATGACGGCGGCAATTCCGATTCCCCCGCTCGACGCTGCGGCATGGGCCGCGACGTCAATGTTTCGTAAAGCCGCCGCTCCCACGACTCCGGGACCTGGGCCAAGACCAATTCCGCATTCACCCGCACAGCGTCGTTCGCCGTTCGATGCATCGCCGATCGCAATACATCCGTAATGGCAAAATGCACCAATGGATCAACACCGGCCCGCGCCGCCGCGCTCAACACGCGGAGCACTTCCAATTGTTCTTCGTTGCGCCATGCCGCATCGGAAAAGCGCATTTCCGATAACGTCGAAGCATCCGCGAGCACGTTCCCCAATTCCCGCACCGCCGTGACCGCGGCGCGCCGATTCTTCGATGTCGACGCGTGACTCAGCATTTCAACCGCTCGTCGGCGTAATTGAATATGCCGCTCCGCCAGGTCTTCATTTTCGACGAGCGTGATCGAATCCGCCAAAAATGTCTCGAGCACATCCAGCGGCGAATGCTGGTATTCGTAGGCGCCGGAAGCGCGATCCCAACGTTCGACGGCGTCGAGGATGGCTTCGTGAAACCCTTCCGGAAGAGCGAATTGTTTGGACGCAAAATCTCGCAAAATGCGCATGGGATGATCGGCATGCGAACTCTGCAATCGAACGTCGCCGCGACCGAGCTCCCATAAGAAATCCAATGCGGCGGGCAATTGATTCAAATGCGACGCAATGCGCTGGAGCAGCCGCGGCAATTCGTTGGTCACCGACGTTTCCAAGAAAAATACCCGGGACCGGGGCTCGGCATCTTCAGCCAAAGGTAAATGCAGGGCAAATCGGCATAGCGACAACATGCCTGCGGGTTGGTCGCAACAAACTTCCCGCAAAGCGGAGAGGATCCGGCAGCGCTCGAGCGTCGAAGCGTTCTCCAATTCAATACGAATCGCCGCGAACAGTTCGTCGACAAACCTTTCGGCACCGTTTGTCAAGACGGACATGCCGTCCATTTCGCCCGCGTTGCGGAAGAGCGGCACGAGCGCATGCGTACCCAAATGCTGCACGATGTTGTGCACGCGTTGCGCCAACGTGCCGGAAAGCGGCAACGGCGCCGTGAACAATCGCAACATCGCATGATCGGCCAACGCGGTCGGTACGACCCGCACGCCGGACTGCGATCGCTCCAAAATGCCCGCACTTTCCAGCGCCCGCAACGCCGACACGACATCACGCCGACGACATCCGAGCAGCTCGCCGGCCCCCTGCAAAAATCGTTCGTCCGACGTACGCACAGGCGCGAGCGCCGCCACGAGCCCGAGCGTGTCCGTGACTTGTCCGAAAACTCCGCCCACGAGCTTCTGATCCGGCGTCGATGACGTCCGAATGATGACGGCTTCGTACGCTCGAGCCAGTACGCGTGCGCCAAACTCGTGAGCCTGTTCGAGCGCGACGGGATGCAACGTCGCCTCCCGCAAAAGGCGTCCGCCGATGGAAATCAGCTGCGGATGTCCGGCGCCGACCGCGGCGAGCGGTTCGACATAAACGACGAAGTCTTCATCGAGCGCCGCGAGCGCCGCCTGCTCCGCATCCGGCCGGGAAAGCGGCTCCAGCTCGGGCAACACGAGCAGTTCGTCTCGGCGCAACCCCATCGGTACCGTTTGCGCGACGAGCCGGGACAAACCACCGGGACGTGTCGTCAAGACAAACGCAACATCGGACCGATCTTTGGCGGCATGGAGCAACATCGCCGTGCACGCGCGACGATGGGCATCGTCGACGACGATGACGCAGGGACCTCGCGGCAAACGCAGCGGTTGAGTCGACGCTGAACTCGGCGCATCGAGGACGAAGCGAACGACGCGCTGTGCGGCGTGTTGTGCGTATGTTTCGGCCAACGCGGCGAGCAACGTCGTTTTACCGATACCCGCGCGACCGGAAACGATGACGACACGTTTCGAGGCCGGTTCGCGCATGAACTCGGTGAGCGTGTGCAGTTCTTCGGCGCGGCCGACGATGGGCAAAGAGGCTTGGATGTAGCGTCCTGCGACGAGCGCGCTTTCGATGAATTCATCGGAGCGGCCCAGGATCACACCGTGCTCGGTCGGGGCATCTACAGGGTTGGGAATTCCGCCGATTGTTTCCATGTCTCGCCGACACCAATGCCGAAAACGATGCGCGCGAGCCTAACACGGGCATGCACGACTCGACGCGTTGTTTGCGGCAAAAGATAGCCGGTCGATCCAAGGGCAAGCCGGTAGCGTCCGCGCCGCGCTGCGAGTACAAAGAAAGCCACGATGGCCAAGCCCACTTCGTCGTCTGTAGAAGGCTCGTTTCGCGACATTTTTCGCCGTTTTTCCGGACGGGTTCGTCGGCGTCTCGCCCTCGAGCGAGTGCTGACGGGCGCCGCTCTCGGCCTTGTGCTCGGCACCGCAGCAAGTGCCGCCGCGTGGCAAACACGCCACGGTGCTCTGCGTCCGTGGACCGTGGCCGGAGGCGCTGTCGGAGCCGCGATCGGTGCTCTCGTCGCGCGTCGCAAGCGATGGAACGACGGCGAAGTCGCGCTGTACCTCGATGGACGTTTGGGCGGCAAAGAAAGCATTTCGACGGCCGTTGATCTGCAACGTCGCGATTCGAACGCCGACGATCCCGCACGTGCCGTCGTGATCACGCATGCGACGGAGATCCTTGCAAAAGCGGCTCCAGCCGATGCGCGCGTGTCGTGGGTTCGTCCGTGGCACTTGGCGATTCCTGCCGGTTTGGCGGCGATCGCTTACTTGAGTTTGCTTCCGCTTCCTCCGGCTCCGGTTGCACCTCCGCCTCCACCGGGCGCGGAAACCGTGAAACTCGCCGACATCAAAGGGCTCGAAAAGATCATCGATCTGGCCGGCGCGAGCGCTCGAGACGAGGCCCAACGCAAGCGCCTGGACAAACTCGCCGAAGACGCGAAGAAGCTCCGCGAAAAACTCCGCCAGGGCATGGAAAAACGCGAAGCCCAAGCGGAAATCTCCAAACTCAAAGACGCCATCACCGCCGAACGTTTGTCTCTCGGGGACGGCGAACAACGCGCCGGGCTCGAGTCGGCCCTGGGCAAACTCGGGGAAAACCCCGACATGAAAGACGCGGCCAAAGCGCTCGGCGATCGGGACCTCGTGCAGTTCGACGACGAGATGGAGAAGCTGGCCAACAAGCTCGAAAAAGAAGATCGCGAACGGGCGCAGAAGTCGCTCGAAGAAGCCGCCGAAGCCGCGCGTAAAGCCAATGCGCCCGATGTCGCCAAAGCGCTCGAGGAACAACGCAAGCGTATGGAAGAGATGGCCAAGAAAAACCAGAAGCTGAGCGAGCTGGGCAAGGCCATCGGCGAAGGTTTGCCCGATGACGCGAAGCAGGCGCTGAAAGACTTCAAGAGCGGCAAAGGCGGGATGAAAGAGCAACAAAAGCTCGCCGAAAAAATGGAAGAAGCCCTGGGCAAACTCACGCCGGCAGAACGCAAAAAGCTCGCCGAGAACATGAAGAAACGCGCTCAGGAAATGGGCGAAGGCGAATCCGGTGAAGGGCCGTCGAAAGAACAACTCAAAGAGCTCGCCGAAGAGCTCGAAACGCCCGAAGGACAACAACGATTGGCCGAAGAATTGAAGCGCATGGCCAAGGGCGAAGGCGAAGAAGGCAGCGAAGAAGGCGAACGGCAAAAGAAGCTCGATGATGCGCAAAAAGGCGCCGGAGAAGCCGAAGGCCAACTGGGCGGCGGCACGCCGATGCCCGTGCCTGTTCCCGGGAAAAACCCAGGCGGGACAAACCCCGGCGGCCAAAACGGCAAAGGTGGCAACAGCAAAGACGGCGATCAGCCGCAAGCCGGGCACAGCGAAGGCGGCGGCCCCGGGAGCCATAAAGGACAAACCGGCGTCATCGATGGACCGGGCGTCAAAGCTCGCGCGACAGGTCCGATCAACAAGGCGCCATCCATGCCTGGAGTTACACTTGGACGAACCACCGGACGCGCTGGAGAAACGGCGAATGTTCAGGGCACGGGAGCCTTGGGCAACGCGGCGGCGGGCGAGTTGGGCGCAGTGGAACGAAGCGACGTGCCCGAGGAATATCGGGAGCAAGTGGGTCGCTACTTCCAGCCGAAGTAGGCTTTTTCCAACATGTTTCGAAAACCCCGAACATTGAACGGCCCCGCAAGGTTAGGCTCCAGGAGCACATGACGAGCGCCAGTGATTTCCAAAAGCGCCTCGATCGCGCACGTGAGGCGAGCAATCGACTCAAAGAGACGATCGGGCAAGTGATCGTGGGACAAGAAGAGGTCGTCGAGCAGGTGCTTTGGGGCATCTTGTCGGGCGGCCACGTGCTTCTCGAAGGCGCGCCCGGTCTTGGTAAAACACTTTTGGTTCGTACGATTGCCAGCGCGCTCGAGCTGAAATTCTCGCGTATTCAGTTCACGCCGGATCTGATGCCGAGCGATGTTACGGGGACGAACATTCTGGTCACGGCTGCGGATGGCAGTCGTCACTTCTCGCTGCACAAAGGTCCGGTGTTCGGACAGATCGTTCTCGCGGACGAAATCAACCGCGCCACACCCAAGACGCAAAGCTCGCTGCTCGAAGCGATGCAGGAGCACGCGTGCACGATCGGCGGCGTACGTCACGCGATGGAACAGCCGTTTTTCGTGCTCGCGACGGAGAACCCGATCGAGATGGAAGGCACGTATCCGCTGCCCGAAGCACAGCTCGATCGTTTTCTGCTCAAAGTAATTGTTCCGAGCCCGGACGAAGACGAGATGACGGAGATTTTGGTGCGGACGACGGGACAACCCAAAGACGCTCCGGCCCCGGTGCTCGATCGCGATGAAGTCTTGGCGCTGCGATCGGCGTGTCGTGATGTGGCGGTGGCCGAGCCGATCATGCGTTTCGCGTCGCGTTTGGTGCGGGCGAGTGATCCGACGATGAGCGGTGCACCGGACTTGGTGAAGCGAGCGATTCGTTATGGAGCGGGCGTACGCGGAGCGCAGTCGTTGGTGCTCGCGTCGAAAGCCGTGAGTTTGCTCGAGGGGCGAGCGCACGTGGCGTTCGGCGATGTGCAACGCGTGGCGAAACCCGTGCTCAGGCATCGCTTGATTCGTTCATTCGAGGGAGAAGCGGACGGGATCACGACGGATCAAGTGATCGACGAGCTCGTGAAGGTGGTGCCCACGCGCCCGGACAACGTCGAGCAGGCGATGCGTCGATGAAACGTTGGAGTTCAAAGTATACGTTTGCCGCGGCGACGTTCTTGATGGCGTCGTCGGTTTTTGCGGACGAACCTGCTCCGGCTGCGTCGGCGGGCGGCGCGCCGACGACGCTCAAGGTGGCGGTCGAGATCACGCCGATCTTCGGCGCCGGAGCGCCGATTTCGCCGGGCTACAACGGCGTCTTGGTGCGCCTGCAGAACAACGAGCAGCAGCCGGTTCGCGGCGAAGTCGAAGTCGAAACAAGTTTGTACTCAAAAGATTTTCGTTATCGAGCGACGGCGCCATTTACGGTGGGAGCGGGCGCGTCGGTGATGATTCGACTGCCTGCACATGCGACGTCGTATGGCGAATTGCGAGTCGTGGCGCGTGACGAAACGGGGGCGGAGCTGGGTGAGTTTCGGTCCGGCGTGGCGAACACGACGGGCGTATTTTTGCTGGACGTGAGCGAGACTTCGCGATTGCGCGGAGCGCTTCACGACGCGTGGATTTCGCCGCAGTATGCTCCTTGGGGACATTCGCCTTCGTACGGTTCGGGGCCGTCTTTGAGCGTTGGAGCCGTGCGTTTCGATCCGGCGACGGGGGATCCGATGTTGCCCGATCGAGCGGCGCTTTATGCGCCCGCGACGGCGGTCGTGATTCGATCGGATTTGCTGGCCAAAGTGACCGCGACGGATCTCGATGCTCTGAGCGGGTTTGTCCTGAGCGGTGGGACGTTGGCGGTGGCGGTTTCGCGTCCCGAGGATCTGCGCAGCCCGGTATTGACGGCGTTTGCCGGAGGCGACATCAAGGCGGCGTCGGTGCATTCGGAGACGCTGCGGGAATTGCGATTACCCACGGCTCCGAGCAATGCGACGAAGGTGATTGCGTCCGCGGAATCGCCGAGTGAAGTCGTGGGAAAAGCATTGACGGGTTATTCCGGGGGGAATTTGCACGGAAGTCGTTATGGAGCATCGGCGCCTTACGGCCTGGGGGAATTTCACCTTTTGGCCTTTGATCCGACGCGGGCGCCGGCGGTGGACGATCCGTGGGTCCAAAGTCGCGTCCTCGATATGGCGCGTCGAGCGCTCGATCGGCAAAGCACGCTGGTTCAGCGCCAAGGTTCGCTGCCCGGGGGGTATTCGTCGGATGGAATTCGCAAGCAATTGGATCCCAATGAAGGGTCGCGTTGGGCCATTGCCGTCGCGGCGCTGTTGCTGATCGTGTATGCAATTTTAGCGGGGCCGGTGAATTTCACGCTGAATGCCAATAAGGGAAAACCATTGCGAGCCCTGGGTTGGCTGCTCATTTTTTCGGCGGTCACTTTCTTCGCCATCGTCGCGATCGGGTTCGTCGCGAAAGGAACGAGCGGTCGGTCGCGCCATTTGACGCTCGTCGAAGCGGGCGCGGGAATGCCGAAAGCCACGGCTCGAAGGTGGCGCGGATTCTTTTCACCACGGGCAAAAGAACTCACCATTCGTACGACGGATTCGTCGTCCGTCGTCAATACCGCATTCGTTTCGTCACCGGCGACGATCAATGATCATTTGGTCGTGGATCGGGATGGCGCCCGTTTGGTCGATGTCGCTGCATTGCCTTGGCAAACCGTGGTCATTCGCGAAGACGGGTTTGCGGACCTCGGCGAAGGCATTTCGATTCTTCCCGAAAATGAAACGGACACGGCCGTCATCAATCGTTCGGGGCGCGATTTGCGCGGAGCGATCTTGATGCTGCCCAAAGGTGCGGCGCATTATTTCCCGCAGATCAAAGACGGCGAAAAAGTCTTGGCGAGCGCAGGAAAGGATTTGACCGGCACTGCCGAGGGCAAGATTTGGTTGACCTCCATTTCCGGGTCACCCAGCCGCTCGGGAACGATGCGCCTGACTCCATTGCGCGCCAATACATTGGAAAAGATTCTCGAAAAAGACGCCGCCGGGCTCGGCGCGGCGTGGATCGCCATTGAAGAGGGCGCCGGATACGGCGTGAATTGGTTCCCGGACGATGTGCCGGTCCTTTTGGGTCAACTCGACGGCGGCGAAGGACGAACCTCCGATGCAGGATTGAAACTCGAGCAAGATCGACTACTTGTGCGCGTCGTCGGTTTCGGAGGTCGGCCGTGAGCGAGACATCGAACGCTGTGCAAGTGGAATCGCAACCGGTCGCGCCACCCACACCTCCGCCGTCGATTCGCGTGCGGCATTTGTGGCATCGTTATGGCAATCGCGACGTCTTGCGCGATGTGACGTTCGACGTTGGCGCCGGGGAAATTTTCGGGTTTATCGGGCCAAACGGCGCCGGTAAAACCACCACGATCCGCGTCATGGCCACGTTGCTCGAACCGATGGCGGGCCGCGTGGAAATCGAGGGAATCGATGTGACGTTGGATCCCGAAGAGGTTCGGCGAATCATCGGATACATGCCCGATCACGCGGGCGTGTACGATCGCATCACGGTGCGCGAGTATCTCGAGTTTTTCGCGGATGCATTTCGAGTCCCCGCGATCAACGTCGTCGATGCGGTGCTCGAATTGACGGACTTGGGCAAACTTCAGGATCGGCTCGTGGCGGAGATGTCGAAAGGCATGAAGCAGCGCTTGCAGCTCGCGCGCATTTTGCTCCACGATCCGAAGGTGCTCATTTTGGACGAACCCGCCAGCGATCTCGACCCGCGCGCCCGCATTGAAATTCGCGATTTGCTGCTCGAACTACGGGGTTTGGGAAAAACCATTTTGCTCTCGTCGCACATTTTGACGGAATTGTCGGATGTGTGTACGTCGATTGGCATTTTGGAAAAAGGGCGTCTCGTGGTGGCCGGCCCCATTCACGAGATTTCTTCACGGCTCGAAGCGATTCGAGCGGCGGAAGCGCAAGGTCACGCGCCTCCGCCCGCGTATGTTCCGCCCGCGCGTCCCGCGCCCGTACCTGCGGGAGCCTATTCGGGGGGCCCGCATCATCCGCCTCATTCACCTCATTCCGCGGGTCCGCATCAGCCGTACCCGGCGGCGCCGATTGCGGCGCCCGTACCGGGGGCACCGTCGGTACGTCGCGTAAAACTTCGCGTGATTGGCAATCCGGAAGCGGCGGCGTATCATTTGCGAGGCGGTCCGGGAATCGTCGACGTCAATGTCTCGGGCGGCATCGTCTACGTGGGTTATACCGGGACAGACACGAAAATTGCGGAAATGGTCCAGCATTTGGTGCATCGAAACATTGGAATCGTGGGTGTCGAGCCCGAACGTAACGAGCTCGAACGAATCTTCCTCGAAGTGACGCGGGGGGACGTGCAATGAGTGCGCAAACGGGAACAGCTTATGCCACACCGCCGCCGCCGAAGCATCCGCTCGATTATGTGCGATATTTGTGGCACCATTTGTTGAACGATCCGAATCCGTTGTGGATTCGTGAATTGAAGCAATCGGCGCGACTCGTTCGTACGCCCGTGATTTTGTGCGTGCTTGCCGTGCTCACGACGCTGTTGATTGCGTCGGTGGGCGGCCTCGTTTCGATCAACGAGAGTCCGGCGACGACGGGATACGTCATTTTTCAGGTATTTTTCTCGTTGGCTTATTTCGTCGTCACGTTCATCGGACCGGGCGTGGCCGCGAATGCGATTGCTGCGGAACGTGAAGGGCGCACGTGGGAAGCGGTGCTTTTGACGGGTTTACGTCCGGCGGTCATTGCGCGAGGAAAGTTCTTGGCGGCTTACACCGCCATCGGCATGTACATCGTGATGCTTGCGCCCGTCGGAGCATTGCCGTTCTTGTTCGGCGGAGTATCGGCGACCGAAACGATCGTCGCGTTTGCGTTCTTATTTCTGATTGCCGGTTTGGCCGTTGCGTTCGGTTTGTCCATCAGTTCGAAGATGAACAGTCTGCGCGCGGCGCTCGTCGTGACGCTCATTTGCGCGTTCATCATTTCGCTCACCGTGTATTTCACGTTTGGCGTGGCCATGTCCGATGCGGCGCATTACGTTTGGCCGGGTGTACCGGATGGTCCGCCCGTGTGGCTGCCGACGGCTTATGCGCGAGCGCCGTTTGACTTGACGTACCTGGGACTGTTGATTGCGTTGCCCCTGGCGATGGCCTTGTTGCCTGCCTGGCTTTTGTATGAAGTCACCGTCGCAAACCTGACCAGCATTACGGACGATCGCTCCACGGGCCTCAAGCGATGGTATGCCGTTTGTACGCCGATTTTCAGCATTGGTTGCGCTCTGCCTTTGCTGGCGATCAGCCCGGCAGACCGTTTGCCGGCGTGCGTCGTGGCGATGTCGGTCCATTTCTCATTTTTGATGCTCGGCGTGTATCTCTTTGCGGGAGATTCAATCGGGCCTTCGCGCCGGGTGCTATTGCATTGGGATCGACTCGGCGTCGGAAAACTCCAGCGCTTTTTGGGGCCGGGTATTGTCAAGACATCCACTTTGCAGCTGGTCATCGGGACGGCGACGCTGCTTTTGCCACTCGTCGTCGGGCTCATTTCGATCCCTGCGAAAACCAAAACGACTTCGCACGCGACGCCCGAACAGCTGCTTCTGCTTTTCCTCGTTTATGCCGCGGGGTTTTTCGTATTTTCCGTAGGGCTTGCCGCATTCTTGCGATCGCGATCAAATACGACGCTCGGTGCGCGCTTGATTCTATTGGCGGTGCATTTTCTGGTAGCCATCGGGCCCTGGGTCGTGGCGGCCATTGCGGGCGTCATGTCGACGGGTACCGATCGATCGGCTTTGGTCGTCGCGGCTCCGTCACCATTTTTCGTGTTGCTGGCCATTGATGCGCTCGATCATGGCAAAGAATCGATTCTCGTGGTCGGGTCGATTTTCATGTCGCTCGTGTGGGGACTTTTGGGCCTCATGTTCCTGGGTTTGGCGCGGCAGCGAGCGGCTCGAGTGATCGCCCAGCACGACGCCGCGCTTGCGGAGAGCGATCGTTTGCTGGCCGCGGAAGACGCGGCGATTGCCGCAGCATTGGCGCAACAAGCGGAAGCTGCCGCAGAGCCGGCGGCTGCGGACACGCCCGTGGCCGCCGAACCGGAAGCGGCTGCTGCGGGCTGAATCATGGATCATACGCTCGCGTCGGCGACGATTCTGCTTTTGCTGATTACGGATCCATTCGGCAATATCCCCATTTTCGTGACGGCGTTGAAGGTCGTTCGTCCAGAACGGCGCATTCGGGTGATTTTGCGCGAAAACCTGATTGCGTTTGGAATTTTATTGTCGTTCATGTTCGTGGGCGACAAGTTCATGCGGCTCTTGGGTTTGAGCGACGTGTCGTTGCAAATCGCCGGGGGTATCGTGCTTTTTCTGATTGCGATTCGCATGATTTTCCCGCCGCCGCCGACGGAACAAGCTTTGCCGGAGGGCGAGCCGCTGATTGTTCCCTTGGCCATTCCCATGATTGCGGGCCCCTCGGCTTTGGCCACCGTGATGTTGCTCGTGAGTCAAGCGCCGCATCGACGTTTGGAATGGATTGCGGCATTAACGATCGCTATTTTCGTGGGCGCGTGCATCTTGGCGTTGGCGGAGCGCATTCAGCGGGCATTGGGCGAGCGGTTCGTCATTGCGATGGAACGGCTGATGGGATTGATCTTGGTCGCCGTTTCCGTGGAGATGCTGGTGCGGGCGCTGAAAATGCCAAATTGGCCGTGGAGCAAGTGATTGGCCGGTTGAACTCCACGCGAATGATGGTGCCCGAAAATCCTGTGGACATCGTAGCCGGCCGGCGCTAGGGTCGCCGCGATGCGCCTCGAATCATTGCGGCTTCAGAATTTCCGCGGCTTTGAAGATGCGATATTGCCGCTCGATCGGCCTCTGACGGTTCTGTTTGGCGAGAACGGATCGGGGAAGAGTTCGGTTCTCCGCGCAATGGGCCTGAGTTTTACCTCGATCATCAAAAACGCGCTCGACCAGGTTGGCGAGGCGTATCCATTTTTCAAATCAAGCCACGATATTCGGCTGGGTTCTACGAAGGCGGACATTACGATCGAGTGGAATCATCAAAAAACTATTCAACAAACCACGCATTTCGTGCGCCTTGGTGACCCGCAACATTCATTTTTTGGGAAAGTTGCAACGGTACGGAGCATGGTCGAATCTGGAGTGCCGTTTCTCCCGATCATATTCTCAGCACATCGAACCATTGATGATTCGGAAAATGTATTACGATCAAGCGGTGTTCCCGATACAAAACGACGAACACCTGGTGTATTGGATGACGCGTTGAACCCCGGAAGTTTTGGGTTTCGCACCTTCTTCTTATGGTTCAAGGAACGCGAAGACGCGGAAAATCGGCGCAAAGTACAAGAGAAGAACTTTTCTGCGGTCGACCCGCACCTATCGGCCGTTCGCGCCGCAATTGAAGGACTCTTTCCGACCTACACGAATCCGCGAATTCAACACGACCCGTTGCGATTGGAAATCACCAAAGGTGACCAACCGCTATCCATGGACCAGCTTTCCGATGGTGAAAAACAAGTTTTGGTCATGACCGCCGATATCGCCCGACGGTTGTCGATGGTTTATCCTAACGAAACCAATCCCTTGGAGCAAGAAGCGGTCATTCTGGTCGACGAAGTCGAGCTTCATTTGCATCCTTTGTGGCAACGCAAAATATTGCCCGCCTGGCGACGGATTTTTCCCGGTTGTCAGTTCATCGTGACGACGCATTCACCGCAAGTCATCAGCGAAGTCCCCAACGACGCGGTATTTTTGGTCAAAGACTTTCAATTCGTACGGCCGGGTGCGCCCACGGAAGGACGCGACAGCAATTCCATTCTGGAGGAAACAATGGGCACTCCGGAACGACCTCCGGAAATCAAAGCGGAACTCGCGAATATCGCGTCGCTCATCGATGAAGAAAAATACGGCCAAGCTCGGGGTTCGCTTGACAAACTCGCGCAACGCTTGACGGAACAAGACAACGAAGTCGTTCGACTGCGAACAATGCTCCATTTCATGGAGGGCGCGCATGCGACTGATTCGCAAGGATAAGGAACCGCGTAGCCTGGTCGAGTACCGCAAAATCGAAGGCGCAACGTACGACGGTTTGCCGAGCGATACGAAAATCGAATTGCGAACCGCTTTGATTGGAGAACAAGGCGGCCTCTGCTGCTATTGCATGCGTCGAATTCGCGACGATGAAGAAAAAGAACGCAAGCAGCAGGAAAACGAAAAAGATAACCAGGTTCGCATTGAACACTGGAAGCCTCAATCAAGACATAGAGATTTGGCACTCTCGTGGACCAATCTTTTCGCGGCGTGCAATGGCAATGAAGGTAAAGATCATTCGGATCAGCATTGCGACGTTCGCAAACACGACGACGAAATCACGTTGAATCCGACAAATCCGAGGCATATCGCTTCGTTGTCATACGGTACATCCGGACAACTGCAATCCGAAGATGCCACGGTGCAACGTGACCTGGATCAGAGTTTGAACCTGAATCATGTCACACTGCAACGTAATCGCAAAGATGCGGTCCGAGGAATGATCGAGAGCTTGCACCGCCTGGCGCAGAAGAGAACAGCCTCAAAGATAGGTGCATTTTCAGATGCACTGCTGCGAGCCGAATTAGCCCGCTGTTCCGACTTCGATGCCCAAAATCGATTGCCGCCATTTGCCGGAGCGCTTGCTTATTGGCTCGAAAAACGACTCGGAACGAAATCGAGCCCGTGAGGCTACAACCCCAACCTCAGCTTCCATACCACGACGATCGCTTCCAAAAAAATCGCCCGGCTCATTTTGGATTGTCCCACCCGACGATCCTCGAAGACAATGGGCAGTTCTTTGACGACAAACCCTTTCGACAAAACTCGGTACGTCATTTCAATCTGAAATGCATACCCCGTGCTGTCGATCGACTCCATATCGATCGCTTCGAGCACCTCGCGGCGAAAGCATTTGAATCCGCCGGTCAAATCGGCGACCTTCACACCCAAAATCGTTCGGGCATACAACGATCCCCCGCGACTCAATAAACGCCGCCCGATTCCCCAATTCACCGTCCCACCACCGGCGACGTAGCGCGAACCGAGCACCAAATCGGTCCCTCGCGCCGCTTCATCGATCATCTTGGGCAAACACCGCGGATCGTGACTGAAGTCCGCGTCCATTTCCACGACGAACCCATACCCCCAAGCCAACGCTTCGCGAAATGCGTGCAAATACGCCTTTCCAAGCCCTCGTTTTTCCGGACGATGCAATACGCGGATCCGTGGTTCACGCGCCGCCAAACCATCCGCGAGCGCCCCGGTCCCGTCCGGCGAATTGTCGTCCACGATGAGCACATCGATACGCGGATCCACGGCAAGCGCCGCCGCCGTAATCGCTTCGATGTTGTCCCGCTCGTTGTACGTGGGAATGCACACGAGCGCCCGCTCGGCAGGATTCAATGATGCTGAAGGTGCTCCGGACGACACGCGCGGACGTTATACACGACGAACCCGCCCGGCGGGAGAGCGAAAAGCAAATTATCGCGAGGCAACCGCAGGCTGCTTCGATGGCAAATCGTACGCACACCGGAAGCCCGTCATGTGACTCACGGTTTCCGGGCTTTCTTGACGAAATACCGTGGGACGCAGTTCCGTCGTGGCTCGACGATCCACGCCGCCGATATAACAAAAGCCCCCGCCGCGAGCTTTTTCCACAGGCTCACCATGCGTGGAAGCCGCCACCGCGCCTTGCAATGTCCACTCGAACATACTGCCGGCCAGATCGAAATGGCCCCATCGACCTACGCCTTTGGGCCGAGATCCAACGGGAAGAATATCCTGCAATGCGCACGCGGCCGTTCCGTCGCCCATACAATTGAAAACCGCATGCTCGGGCGTCGCCGCGTCCGATCCCCACGGATACGGGCGATCTTCTTCGCCTCCGCGTGCGACGTACATCCATTCGACGTCGGTCGGCAAGCGCCCGCCATCCCAAGCGCAAAATGCCGCGGCCGTATACCAAGAAACGAAGTTTTTCGGACGCGTATCGACGCCCGCCGTCCACGTATCGTACCTCTTCCACCCCGCAAGGTGTTTGGCATCCTGAACCTTGGCCTCTTTTGTCCAGCGCACGTTATGGCCGGATTGATCATCGAATAAAACATCGCCCGGTTTGGGTGTCGGTTGTCCCGCGTCGACCCACGCGCGAAATCGCCCCACGGTCACTTCGAACTTGTCCAGGACAAACGGTTTGACCACGCGTGACTCGGCGGGAGCGTTGCCGTCGCGACGATAAGCGACGACGCCCCCCGGGACGCCGATGCGATCGCAACAAGAATGGCCCTGACAATCGTTTGTCGCACCGGAATTGCCATTGCAGCTCGGGCCGACGTCGGCGGGTTTGTCCGGTGCGGAAACAACAGCGGGCGCAGCGGGCAGCGGAACATTTTGCGCCGCAACGGGCGCAGATTGCTCATCGCATGACGCAGGCGCAGCTTCGGTCGGGGCATTGGCGACCGCGGCCACCGCAACGACAGGCACCAGCGCCTTGGAAATGGCCGGTTCGGGGACGTTTGCACAAGCGGCAAGAACGACGGCAATCACCGAGACAAACGACACGTTCCGAACCATGCTTCCTCCTGAAATCGCAACGGATCCACGCAGGCAGACGCTCGACACCAACGAATTGCCGCTACGTTACCAGAGCTTGTTCGTGGTTGACCAGATGAAAACAATCAGGGACGACGCGCGGCGGCGGGGTCGAGCGTTTTGATGGCCCGTTCGGCATCGGCACGATAGGCATGATTGATCGGGGCGATCTGCATGTACCGTCGATATCCTTTGAGGGCTTTTTCTTTTTGCCCCGTCGCTTGCATCGTTTCGCCGTACAGGAAATACGCATCGATATGCCAAGCGGCGGAAATACCGGGCCTCGTTTCGAGCAATTCGATGGTTTTCTCGAGTTCCGGAGCAGCTCCGGCGCGATTGCCATGCGATTCGTAAATCTTGCCCAATCGATAATGCCATTCGGCGACGGAGTTATTGCCTTCAATGGCTTTTTGCCATGATTTTTCCGCGTCGGCCCAGCGAGCTTGGTCCTGGAAACACAAAGCCATCGTGGCATACGCTTCAAAACGTGACGGGCGTTTTTCCAGTGCCGTCTGCAAATCCGCCAATGCATCGAGCGTCCGACCCTGCTTGTGCAGAAGCACGCCGCGTTGCCAGAAAGCATCGGCAAGTTCCCGATCGAGCTCCAGCGATCGAGAAATGGCTTGTTCGGCGCGCTGGACCTGATTGAGCTCGTTTGCCGCCCAGCCGACATAAAGATAATATTCGGCGCGATTGGCATCGATTTCGGTGGCTCGATCGAGGAATCGAATCGCTTCGGCCGTGGCGCCGCCTTTGAGGAGCAACGCGCGACCGAGGAAATGGTTGGCGTCGGCCGATGCGGCGCGATCTTTCAGCACTTCCCGGAGAATTTTCTCCGCTTCGTCGGGATGTCCCGCAATGACTTGCGTTGCGCCTACGCGCAATTTGAGGTCCACGTCGTTGGGCGCTTTTTGCAGCGCCGCATTGTACATTTCGAGCGCCCGCTCGCTTTGGCCCATTTCGGCGTAAAGAATCCCCCGCTCGAGCACCAACCCGGGATAATCCTTATCGGCCGCCTGGAGTTTGTCGAGGACAGCCATTGCCTCATCGAATGCACGCATTTTGCGCAAGGTTTCACCGAGTCGAAAACGCGTGCCCAAGTCGTCTTCTTTGGCCAGCGCCGCTTCATATTCGGTGCGCGCTTCGGCAAATCGACCCGCTTCGGCGAATACGTCGCCTTTGGCCCGATGCAATGCCGCCAAGTTCGGGTATTTCGCGCTCGCTTCGGCCAGTTTGGCTTGGGCATCCTCGCCTCGACCACTGGCGGAAAGAAGAGCCACGAGCGCCACGTAACCATCGACGACTTCGGTCTCCGTCGCCCCCGTTTTGATGCATTCGAGGTACAACGTTTCGGCGTCTTTTTTATTGCCGAGCGATTCTTCGACCCGCCCCATCCAATAAGCTCCGAGCCCCGAATCCGGTTTGGCTTCACGAACTTTCTTGGCCAACGCTTGCGCGTCTTTTTTCTTTTCGAGCGCAAGCAAAGTCTTGATGGCCCCAATCTTGGGCGCCACGTTCGCTTCATCGGCAGCCATTGCTTCTTGAAAACGCAAAAGCGCTTGGGAATTACGGCCCGACCGGAAAAACAGCTCGGCGTCGCCCATGAGCGCCTGCACGTTGCGCGGATCCAATTTCAATGCTGCGGCATACGAATCGGACGCCGCGGAAATTCGAGAACGCATGAGGTGAATGCGCCCGGCTTCGATGTACGCCTGAACGATCTGCGCTTCGCTCGTCGCCGTTCGAACGTCGCCTTCACTCGTGATCTTGTTGAGCAATTCGAGCGCTTCGGCTTCCGTCGTCGCGCCTTTGGCGAGAATCGTGGCGAGCAAAATGCGGGCACCGGCATGATTCGGCGATGCCTCGATCGCCGCCCGAGCATTTTTCTCCGCATTGGCCGCATCCGCCGCCGCATGCTGCGCCCGAGCGAGTCCAAAGAGAGCACGGGCGCTTTTTTCACGAGCCGCAACCGCTCGAGTCCAAATGGCAACGGCATCTTCTTTCGTACCGCTCGCCAATTCGATTTCACCCATCAGCGCAAGCGCATCGATGTCTTTGGAAGAAGCTGCGGCAACCATGTCCTTGACGGTTCGTCGCGCCGCATCCGTTTTTCCCGCCGCTTTGTGCTTGGCCGCGGTCGCCAATGAACGTTCCCGACTGGCTGCGTCCCCGACAAACTCGAGCATCTGTTTGCCGAACGTTTCGTCCTGTGCCCGAGGACCATGGCGGAGGCTGTTCCAATAAGCGACATACGCCGTGTACGCAGCCACCGCCCGGTGACGCGGCAGATTCGTTTGGCCACTCTTGGCAGCGCTGAGCGCTCGAACCGACGAGCCCATCGTGTCTTCATCCAAAAGCGTCTGGATGTTCTTCTCGAGCTGCGCCAGCGCCTGCTTCTGTTCGTCGGCCTTGACGATGTCCGTGATGGCATAAACGCCGAACGGACCGATGTCCGGCAAGAGCGCAAGCGATCCACCACCCACGATCAACACCGTGGCGATGCCCATGCTGAGCGCACGACGACGAAAACGTTCCTTGCGGCTGAGCTGCGGCGCCTGCGATGCATCCGGCCGTGCAGCCTTGCCGGGTTTGTCTTTCTTCGCTCCGTCGGCGGCGTTCGCATCACCCGCCCCAAGCTCGACTTCGTCCCCAATGCTTCCCGTCATGTCGGATGCGCGAGGCGGCGGAGGCGTACTATTCGTTTGTACACCAAGGGAAAACTCTTCGCCGGGCATCGACGCAGCGGTGGGTCGAGCAGGCGGCGCCCCCTCCCCCGCTTTGGGTTTCGATGCGGGAACATCGAGGGACAAATCGTCGAGCGCAAAATCGAGAGGCGCGGCACTGATGCCCGTCGATCCGGAATTTGCTCCGGGCACGACGGCGCTGAGGTTCATGGACGATTCGCTCGTCAGCGGCAGATCCAAGTCGCCGAAGGGCGATGCCGGTCGCGCGGCAGTTGCGCCAAGGACGGGATTTGCCGCGGGTTTCTGCACGGGTTTGGGAGGAACAACCGCCGGAATTTGGCCGCTTTGCCCGGAAGGCAGCGGCAGATCGAGCTGACCGAACGACGCATCGGCTTCCGGTGCGGGCAGTTCAAATTCGCCAAACCCTCCCACGTCGCCGCCAAACCCTCCCTCATCGCCGCCGATCCCCGGCAGTTCGATGTCTCCAAACGCCGAGTTGGCAACGGCCGGCAAATCGACTTGTGCCGGACGACCGCTCGACGGTCCCGGTGAACTGCCGGGTCCCGCAGGAATGGCCGGAAGGTCTATCTCTCCAAACGATCGCGCCGGATCGCGGACGGGCGCCGCCGTGGGCAGATCGATGACCCCGAAACCTTTGGCCGCCGCATGCGCCGGAACCGTGGCCGGCAAGTCGATCTCGCCAAACGCCTTGGCCGCTTCGGCTCGAGGCAAGTCCGCTTCGCCAAGATCGATCTCGAGCGTTTGTCGGGCCGGAGGTTTCGCCGCAGGTTTCGCTGGAGACGGAAGATCCGCGACGCTCGGTTGTCCAACAGCGGCAGGTTTTGAAACAGCGGGTAAGTCGACGACCGATCGACCGGCCTGCGGAGGCATCTCCAGAGATGGCGCAATGACCGTCATGTCGGCCGGTCGAGCCGCCGCGACGACCGCGGCCATTTGGCGAACGGTGGGTTTACCTCGCAGCGGCGGCTCGATGTTTTGAGGAGCAAATTGTGTGACGTCGGCTCGAGGCGCCGCGACGGCGGGAAGCTGCGGCGCGGTCGGTCGCTCGGAGGGACGTTTGGCGGGGCCGTCCGAAGATTGCCCAGACAAACGATCCGGCTCACTTGCGCGAGGTGCGGCGGCGAGACGATCGGTTTCTCCCGGAGCAACCGGCGGGGGCGGCGCGACGGGTTTCTCTTTTGAAACCAGCGTTGCCGGCGAGGGCAAGTCGAGGTCGCCGAGCGGATCTTCTTCGAGCGAAACGGCAGGGAAATCAAAGCGACTGCCTTCACCACGCGCGAACGCGAGAGCGGCTTTTTCAGCCCCCGGCGGCTCTTCCTTCGACACGACGGGCGCGGGTTTGGGCATCACCGGACCGCGAGGAAAAACCGGCGCGACGCCTTTGGATCGCTGGGATACGGGAATCGGCAGATCGCTTTGACCTGCAACATCCGTCGTCGGTTTCTGTACCAAGATCGAATTGCCGCACTTCGAGCAGCGCATTTTGAGTCCCGTTGCAGGAACTCGACGTTCATCGACCTGGTAGGGAGATTTACAGCCGTCGCACTGGACGTTGATCATGCTCGCGCCCTGAATGAGAGAAGTTCGGTGAGTCGTTCCAAGACGAGCATGAATCGAGCGGTTCGAGTCGCTCGTGACTCGGAATGACGCACCCGTGGCCTGAATCTGGTCGCTCTCTTCTATCAGGGTTTTGAGCTTGTGGCTCTTTTGCGACGCCGAACCGCCGACGGATACGGGGCGACGATTCGTCGGATGCTTTCGCTCGTTCGTGGAAATGTGCTAACGCGCTCGGCGCATGCATAAGTGGACCGCCATCTTGTTCGCAGCGCTCGTGATTGGGGCCGGCGCGCTGGTTGTGATGCCAAACATCCGTCGTGATGCTCCGAAAACATCGAACGTGGGTGATGCTGGAGCAGCCGACGCGAGCGCATCCGAAATCACGGATGGAGGGGCGCCACCTGATGACGCCGAAGTCCCGGGCGAACCCGTGGGCGAGACGGATCCAACGCAACAAGCCGATGGTGGCGGCACGCTTTTGTTGTCGGGCGAAGCAGCACCTTCACTGCCTGCGGATGCACCGAAATCCGTGGTGTTTGGCGTGGTACTCGTGACGTACCGCGGAGCGCAAGGTCTGCCTGGAGCACCGAGATTGCCCGCGACCGTACGTTCGCGCGAAGCCGCTCTCGAGCTGGCAAAACAGCTTGCGGAGCTGGCGAAGACCGATTTCAAAGCCGCCGTCGGCAAGGGGGACAAACCCGGGTCGATGGAAAACGCCGGGCGAATCCCGCGAGGCGTGCTCGAACCCGCCCCCGAATACGTGCTCTTCAGCTTGGCCAAAGGCGCGGTCAGCGAACCCGTCGATACGCCGCGCGGTTACTGGATCGTTCAACGCATCGAGTAACGATCGCGTAGCGGAACATCCGTCGAGTACCGGCAGATACCACCGCACACGATTCCATACCGACGAGGCTTTACTCTCGACGCTGCGGTTCGCTAGTCTGCGCGACGCGGAATGCACTTCATTAGCAACCCGTGTTCGCGAGAGGCGCTGCGAGCCCAATGACGGTAGAGACATCCACTCCCACGGGGCCCGCCGACGATGCGGCGGCCTTGCTCAACCGACTACGATCCGAAACTGCTGCACAGGAGGACAAAGCGTTGCAAGCGCTGCTCCTGCATGAAAGCGGTGTGCTGGAAGAACGACATGGTGAGGAGCCATCGGCCGCTCGCGACTACCTCGCGGCGTTTAATGCCGACCCTCAATTCCGTGAACCGCTCGAAGCGCTCGTTCGGATCCTGACCCGACGCAAGTCGATAAAAAATCTGGGCAAGCTGCTCGACGCGCTCACGCGTGCTGCCGCGACGCCGGAAGAACGAACGCGCGCTTTCTGGGAACGCGCCGCTTACCTGCAAGATTACGAGCAGGACATGGCGGGCGCGAAAGAAGCGCTCGAAGAAGCCGTGAGTGCGAATCCGGAAGATCCGACGCCATGGCTCGAGCTCGAACTTCTGGCCGCCAAAGAAAATGATGTCGCCGGACGCATGCGCGCGATCGAAGCGCGAGCGGAGCTCGCTGCGGATCCAACTTGGAAAGCCTTGCTCTTCATCGAGCTTGCCGACCTCGCCGCGAAATCCGGCGATGCGCAACGAGCTTACGACCTCATCGATTCCGCAGCGGCGCTCGATGGCAAAGGACGTTTCCGCACGCAGCTCGCTTTGGAATCGATTGCGCTTCGTGATCAAAACACCTCCGCACTTTCACGCGCGCTCGAAGGTCAAGCGGAAATGATCGAAGAGGCGATTTCCGAGCCGGAACGTGGTGATTCCAATGGAGTTCCCGTTTGGGCTCGACGTCCCGAATGCGCCGCGGACGCATGGCTGCGTTGTGCCGAGATCAAGCGTCGAGCGGGTGATCATGATGCGTGGGTGAAGTTGCTCGGCCGAGCGGCGGATCAATTGCCGCAGTCGTCGGTGATCGCTCGGGCGCGTTTGTCCTCGCTCGAAACGATGGGCGATGCGAAAGGCGCGGCCGCGTTGGCCCGAGCCGAGCTCGAGCGAGGTGCGTCGGGTCCCGGTGCGGCGGCGTTGTGGCTGCGCGTGGCCGAAGCCGCGATGCTCGAAAACGATCGCGATGGAGCACTCGCCGCATTGCGCAGTGCGCTCGAGGCGGATTCGGCGTCGATCATGGCGCGAGCGCTCGAACTGGATTTGCTCAGCGATGCGCAAGATCCAGCAGCGTTGGCGAAGTCGCTCGAAGCGGCCGGCGATGCGTGTCCCTCGACAAACAGCAAGATTCGTTCGGCCCTCGTCGCCGCGTATGTGTGGGCGTCGAATGCCGGTGAGACGGATGCGGCAAAAACGGCATTGACCAAAGCGGCGTCCCTTGGGACAAACCCTGTCGTCATCGCGCGTGTTGCTCGAACGCTGGCCTCCATTCGCAAGGACGCAGCCTGGTACGAACAAGCCACGGTCGACCTTTTGGCCGCCGGTGCCGAACCGAGTGAACTCGCGAGCTTGTGGTTCGAGGTTGGTCGCGGTCGATCGCTTCGCGGTGACACCGCGGGCGCAGCGGAAGCGTTTGCCAAACTCGCATCGCTCGAAGGTGAAAGCGACGCGGGTTCGTCCTGGCTGGGTCGCGTGCTTGGCGCGTATGCGCTGGGCATCAAGAAGACGGCGCCGGGCGAAGCAGCGCATCGAGCACTTCCGGGCGCGATCGAAGCCTTGGCGAGCGTCGAGACGGACGCGAACTTGGCGCGAGGTTTGTGGGTCGTTGCCGCATTGCGCAGCGCGCGAACGGGCGATGTGGATCGAGCCCGAGCGCGTTTGCGTGAGCTTCACGATGCTGCACCGGGCGATGAAGTCGTCGCGATTTTCCTCGCCGACCTCGAACATCGCGCGGGCAACTTGGGCACGGCATCCGCTGTACTCGCCGCGTGTGGAACGGCGACGGAAGACATCGACCTCGGCGCTGCGCTTTACATCGAAGCCGCTTTGCTTTCGTGGCGAACCGGTGATCGCAACAAGACGCTCGAACTGCTCGAACAAGCTCGCGGAAGCGCGCCGAAAGCAGCCGCGGCGGTGCTTGCGTGGGCCTTGCGTGGCGCGGATCCGGACAGCCTCGACGGACGACGTCGGGCTTTGGCAACCGCGCTCGAAACGGGAGCGGATCCGGCGAGCATCGCGCTCGAAAGGTTTGGCCTGGAAGTCGGCATCGGTGAAACGGGTGATCGCAGCGAAGCGATCTTGGCTCTCGAACGAGCCGAGGCGGAAGGCTCGGGCGACATCACGGTCGCCGCGGGTTTGGCGCGCCTAACCTACCCCGATGCGTTGACGGATCGCGGCGCGATCGATCGGGCGCTCGATCGTTTGGAAGACCAAGGCGACGAAGCGACGGCGATTTCACGTGCGGAACGATTCCGCATCACTCGAACGATCGATCAAGACCTGGCGGCAACGGTGGGTCGAGCATCATCGTGGGCGGACGCCGAACCGCGATTGTACGCGGCGGTCGAATGGCTCGGAGCTGCGCTTGCCGCGAAGGATCGTGAGGCGGAAGTATCGGCACGACGAGCCGTCGCGGCGTTCCTGGGGGACCAACCCTGGGCGTCGATGGAGGCATCGGCGTCGATCGTTGCCGCGTTGGATCAACCGAGCACACCGCAGAACTTGTTGGCCGGAACGTCCGCAACGACGCGTTTGACCAACTTGGACTTGGCGTTGCCGGGATGTGATCCGCGACGACGTGCGTTTGCCTTGAAAAACATCGGGGAAGCGCTCGGCGAAGACGCGTCCAATGACGCGGCGGCCATTGCGGGTTGGTCCGAGCTTGCGTCGGGCAACACGGACGCTGCGTTGGCGACGTTCCGTGCGGCGGTCGAGCGACGTCCGGACGACATCGTGTCGTGGGAAGGCGTGCGCGCGGCGAGCGAATCGTTGGGTGATCACGTGTCGACGGCGTTGGCCCTCGCGCAGCTGGGTTCTTTGTGCAGCAACGATGCACGGGGCGCCGAGTTCTGGGAGAAGGCGGGCGTCATTCTTCTCGATCACACGGACGCGCATGACGACGCGGAGATCGCGTTTGCCCGAGCGTTCGATCGCGACCCGAGCCGCAGCGTTGCATTCGACAAACTGTTCCGTCGGGTACGTGCGCGTAACGAAGACGATCGGTTGCTCGAGATCATGAGTCGACGTCTCGACGTCGCGGACGACGAGATCGAGATCAGCAAGCTGTTCTGGGAGCGAGCGCGTGTTCTTCGCAAGAAGGGCGATCGTGAAGGAGCACTGTCGGCACTCGAGAACGTGACGATGATCGAACCGGATCACGTGGGTGCACTCGCGCTCTCGGGCGAGATCGCGATCACGATGGGCAAGTTTGCGGATGCTGCGGATTACTTGGGCCGATTGTCCAAGATCAAAGAGGCGCCGACGCAACAACGGCTGATGTCGGGCATCGCGGCCGTCGATATTTACGAGAACAAACTCAATGCTGCGGACAAGGCGTTGAACGTTCTCGTGGGCTTGCACGAAGCTGGTTTGTCCACGCCGCCGGTGCGTGAACGTCTCGCGCGTGTCGCAGCTCGAACGGGTGCTTGGTCGCGAGCCACCGCGATCCTCGAACAACTCATGCAGGAGCGTGAGAAGCGTGAGGGTCGAATGGAGGCGGCGCGCTTGGCGATGGCCATTTGGCGCGACAAACTCAAGGAACCGCTCAAGGCGGAAGCGTCCGTCACGAAGCTGCTCGACGAATCGAATGACGACGGTGAAGCACTCGATATGGTGCTGAACACGAGCTTCGATGCGTCGATGCAGAAGCGCCTGCTCGGTCGAGCGAAGTCGGTTCTTCTGAACAAACTCGCGCAAGATCCTTGTGATGCGGATCGTGTCGAACGGTTGTCGAAGATCGCTTTGTTCGAACACGACTCGGCGCTTCGTCAAGCAACGCTCGGTTGTTTGGTGTCGCTCGGACGTTCCAACGCGACGGTGTCGGCGGAGCTGAAGAAGCTCGACACGCGCGTCGCGACGCGACCGCAGATCGTGCTCGACGAAAAAGCGATGGCGGAGATTGCGGATCCGGAAGACGGCGGACCGATTGCCGAGCTGCTCGTGCAGATGGCGGAGACGGTGTCGTTGGCGTTGGGTCCGACACTCAGCACGTTGGGAGTCGGCAAGAAGGAGCGCATTGATTCGCGCGGTGGTCATCCGATTCGCTCGGCGATTGCCGAATGGATGGGCGCGGTTGGGTTCGAAGGTGATTTCGAGGTGTACGTCGGAGGTTCCGATCCGAACGGCGTGAATGGCGTCGCTGGAGAAGTGCCTGCGATCGTGCTCGGTTCGGCGATTGCGACGCCGTTTGACGCGGCCGCACGATCGGCCGTCGCGCGTACGGTGTTTGCTTTGCGTCGCGGGATCATCTCGTTGCGCACACGTGATGAGACGGCGGTCGCCGCGGTCGTCATCGCCGCGTGCAACGAAGTGGACATCAAGGTCGCGAACCCGGGGTACGCCGTTTACAACGAGGTCCAGCGTGCAGTGCACAAAGAGATCTCGCGCAAGGTTCGCAAGAGCATCGGCGAGACGTGCCTCAAGATCGTCTCGAGCAAACAAGATGCTCGAACATGGGCCGCAGCTGCACGACGCAGCCTTGATCGCATGGCGGTGATCGCCGCCGGCGACGTCTCGATCGTTCTGAGCGACATGCTCGCAATTCCGCGAGATCAGCTTGGTTCGAACGTTCCCGAGAGTGAGCGTGGCCGACGCCTTCTCTCGTTCGTCCTTTCGCCCAACTACCTCGAGCTCCGAAAGAAGCTCGGCATGGGTGTCAAGTGAGCAGCGTATCCGGAGCAAAGGATCAGAGCCCGTGAGCGATCACCAAGACGAAATCGATTTGGCGAGCGTCGTCGAAGACGACGACGACAACGAAGCGACCCTGATGGCCCGCATGCCGGATGAGGTGCTGAACATCGTGCGCGATGCGCAAAGTTCGGACGAAGGTTCGTCCGAACAAACGCCGCTGGCGGAAGCCGTCGTGCAAGAGGAAGTCACCCTGGACGAACCCGCGCAAAACGAAGCGGATGCCGTCACGGCTGCCGAAGAAGCCGTCGATGCGGAAGACCTCGTCGAAGAAGAAGAGGAAGTCCCGGCATCACGTCCGAAACGTTCGCCGATGGACGCTGCACCGACGTTCTCGGACGAACAGGACGCATCGGCGCATCTGGTCGGGACACAGCAGCGCGATGCCTGGGCGGAGCGAGCTGCGTGGTTGCGTGCGGAAGCCGAAGCCATCGAAGACAAAGCTGCTCGATCGCGGGCACTCGTGGCCGTGTGCGAGCTGTATGCGATGGCCGGCGAAGAACAAACGGCTCGAGCGATCGCGGCGGAAGCTCGCACGCTCGCTCCGAGTTCGGCGCTCGCACATCACCAACTGCGTGGTCTGCTCGTGCGCGATCAAGACTGGCAAGGCGCACTCGAAGTGCTCGACAGCGAAGCTCGAGTGCTTCCGACAAACGCAGCGCGCGTGCATGCGGCGATGCTCGGTTCCGAAGTGGCGCGCTTGCGGATCGAAGATGAAGACGGAGCCAAGAAGCGTCTCGATGTCGCCCAACGCATCGATGCGTCGGATCCTCGACCGTATGTGCAACGTTTTGCCGATGCTCTCGGCGACCTGACCGATCCGACGGCCTTCACGAAAGTTCGAGCGCCTGAAGCGAAAGAGCTCGCTCCGATTCGCGATGCGTTCTCGAAAGTCGCCATTCATCGCGGCATCGCACCTCGAGGAACGAAGAACATCGTCTCGACCTACGACGCACTTCTTCGTGCGCGCGGAGCACTCGAGAACGGCGATGTTTCACTTGCCGTGGCGATGCTCGGTCGATTGCAGAGCGCAGCGTCGCTCAAGGGCGGCGCGGGATGGCTTGCGAGCATGCTTGCGGCAGCCCGCAAAGACACCCGGACAAACGCCATCGAAGCTCTTCGTGGTGCGCTCGATGGAACGCATGACGCGGATGCGCGTCGGGCACTCGCAGCCCGCGCGATCGAACTTGGTGACGCGCAAGCGGCTCGTTCGGCGATGGAAGGCAGCGACACGATCGCGTTCTCCGCGGGTGATCGACTGGCCCTCACGGCCCTCACGAGTGGATCGCAAGAGCTCTTCAACGAAGCGGTCGAAGCGGCTGCGGGCGATGACGACCTGATTCCGTTGCTTGCCGCATCGAGCGCAGTGACCCGCGACCTCGAAGGTTCGTCCGCGAACTTGATTGGTGCGGGAGCAGCGTCCGCACGTGCGGGCGCAGCTTTGGGTCGAGCCCTCGGCGCACTTCGAACCGACGACAAACCCCTCACGTCCAACGATGCCTTGGCGGCCTCGGTCCTTGGCTTCACGGAATTCGTTCCGGAGAGCGGCACGGGTCGGGCGCTTTCGCTCGAGCTGGATCTCGAAGGCAAAGCCGGCGCGAAGATCGCCAAAGCCGTCGCGGGATGGCGCGGAGACCAAGCGGAAAACGATCGCGATGGAGCGCTCGCCGCCGCATTGCTCGCCGAGCTCGCCGGCAATTCGAAGCTCGCCAACGAAAGTTACGATCGTGCCCGCGCGGCGGATCCCGCACACGAAGCCTCGGCGCGAGCTGCGGCGGCGAATGCGGACCCGACAAACGCTGCGACGATCCTCTCGGAGTTGTCGCAGTCGATGCAGCCGGGTACGCGCGCCGCGCTCATCCTCACCGAAGCGGCGAACCGGCTCCTCGAAGTCGACGATCCGGGTTCGTCCATCCAGGATGAACGGGACAAACTGCTGCGTGGCGCATCGGAAATGGATCCGCAGATGCCGCTGTCGATTCACATCGGCGAAGGCATCGCGCGGTCGTCGGGAGATCGCGATGGCCTCATCGCGTGGCTCCATGCTCGACGCGAAGCGTGTGACGATCCGATCGAACAAGCGCGCGACTACTTGCGCGAAGCGCTCATCACGCCCGAAGGTGCCTCGCACGCGACGAGCCTGCTCGTGCACGCGTTGAAAGCACGTCCGGACGACATCGGTCTTCGCGAACTGTACGAACGTTTGTCGCCGGAACGACCGACCGATCGCGCGGCATTCCGAGCGGAACGAGCGGCGGCCTCCACGGGTGCCGAAGCAGCTCGCTTCGCGCTCGATGCGGCTCTCGAATACGAACGAGACGGCAACTTCGCGAACGCTGCGGGCATGGCCAAAGAAGCGACGGCGGCAGGGGAAAACCTGCTCGCTCCGCTCTGCGCACACCGCATGGCGCTCGCTGGACACGGCACTGCGGAGCTCATCGAAGCCTTGCTTGCTCGAGCGCGCGGGACGGAAGACGCAAACGAACGACTCGAAACGTACGAACGTTTGGCGGAGCTCGACGAGGTTGGTCGCAACGATCCAGGCAACGCATTGCTTTGGCGTCGAACGATTTTGGAAGGCGATCCGACGCACGTGCCGACGCTTCGTCGTGTTGCGAGCACGCTCATCCAAGCGGGTCGCGACGAAGAACTCGAACCGATCGTGTTCGCTACGGCCAAGACGTTGGAAGGCCCCGAAGCCATCGCGCACGCGCAGCTGTCCGCTCGATTGCGCCTGCGTCTGCGCAGCTGGGACGACACGCGCGAAGCCGTCGAAATTGCGTACAAAAACGAGCCTCGAGGCATCTGGGCGCTGCGACAAACCGCAGCTCATGCTCGCGCCACGAACAACGAAGCGCTGGCCCTGGCTGTCGATGTCGAGCTCGCCGGTCGTACGGAACGAGCCGCAGAAATCGCGACGTTGTCCCTTCGTGCGTCGGAGTCTGCAGCCCGCACAGGTGATCTCGAGAAGGCCCGCGAGCTACTCGACAAGGCGATCGAAGCCGCGCCGAGTCATCTCGTGTTGCACCTTGAACGAGCCCGCATCCTCGAAGCGTTGGGCAAGGCAAACGACGCTGCCGAGTCGTACGAAGCCGCTGCGCAAACGAGCGTCACGTCGGATGAGCGCGTGCAGAACCTGTACAAGGCTGCCGTGCTTTGGGCTGACAAAGCCAACGACGCCGATCGAGCTCGCGCTTCGTTCGAACATGTCTTCTCCGCCGATCCGTCGTATCGCGACGTTTTCCAACGTTTGAAAGACGTTTACGTCGGGACAAACGCACGCGCGGAGCTCGCGGCCCTGCTCGAACGACGTCTCGAATCGATCACGGATCCAGCCGAACGCGTCGACATGGAGATCATGCGCGGTCGAGCGCTCGCCGATATCGGCGATGCGTCGGCGGCGAAACGCGCGCTTGGTGCCGCACTCGAGCAGTATCCCGATCACGTCGAAGCGCTCGCGGCGTTTGCCGAAGTCAGCGCCAAGGAAGAGGATTGGGAGGGTGCCGAGCAGGCGTGGATTCGTTTGGCGCGGTTGGTCTCGGAACCGGAACGCCAATCGGATCTCTACTTGCGCCTCGGCGCTCTCTACGACGGTCCGCTGCCGAATCCCGAACGAGCCGAACTCGCGTACGACGAAGTGCTCAAGCGCTTCCCGGACAACGAGGCTGCACGGGAAAAACTCGTCGAGCTTTACAAGAAGACGGGCAACACCGCGAAGGCGCTCGAGCAACAGACGATCCTCATCAACGCCGTCGAGGATCCCGAAGCGAAGTGCCGACGCACGACGGGTCTTGCGTCCATCTACGAAGCGATGGGCGACACGAAGAAGGCCGAGCAGACATTGCTTCAAGCTCGTAAGACTTGGCCGAAGGACGACAACGCCCTTCATGCCCTCGCGAGCTTCTATCAACGAACGTCGCAAGAGCAGGCGGCAAACGTTCTTCTCGAACGAGCCGTGGCCGATGCGCGACGTGCGCTTGGTACGGGCCGCTTCGAGCCGTATTTGTTCAGCACCGTAGCAACGGTCGCGGAGCTTCGGGGCAAACCGGCGCAAGCGCGCATCGCGCGGGCAAGCGTCGCGGCGCTCGATGGTGGCGCGGTCGATTTGACCGGCGCGGGAGATGGTGCAGGCGACGCGTCCCTGGACGAACTCATCGCTCCGGACATCATGACGCCCGCGTTCCGCGACCTGTTGCAACGCACCGGTTCGATGCTCGATACCGCCGTCACGTTCGACATCAACTCGGTTCGCGGCATGCCGCTGCCTCCGCCACAAGCGGACTTGGCGGATGAGATCAAGTCGCTCGCTCGGGCGTACGGCATCGGCGAGATCAAGATCTACCAATCGGCGGCGCTTGGTCCGGTGTGTGTCCCGGCAAGTTCGCATCCGGCGACGATTGTTCTCGGACAACCTCTGGTTGCTTCCGACAATGCGGCGGTTCGAACCTTCTTGATCCACCGCGCGCTCAAGGTGATCCAGACAAACGCTTCGGCGTTTTCGCGAACGGCGCCGATTGATTTGTGGCCGCTCTTGGCTGCGTATCTCAAGGCGCTCAATTCGGCGTTTTCTCCGCAAGGAGTCGACCCGGCCAAACTCGCGGAAGCCACGGGCAAGATCTCGAAGGCGATGTCGGGCGCTGTGGATCCGCAGGTGCGTACGCTTGCGGCGGACGTCATCGGCACGATTGGCAACCGCGCGTCGACGCTCAACACGGCCATCAACGGCTGGGGCGCTCGAGCGGGTTTGCTTGCGGTTGGCGATCCAAACGTTGCTCTGACGGGTATTGCGTGGGCCGGTGGGCACACGAATCAGCCGCCGGCAGCGGGCAAGGATCGTTTGACCTGGATTGGTCGTAATGCCGAAGCACGCGAACTCATCGTGTTCTCGGTCAGCGACGGCTACAGCGACGCTCGCGCTCGCGTGGGCCTCGATCAGTAATTCCCACCGAAAAGAAATGGACCGCGGGGCCTTGATTCAAGGCCCCGACGTCGTCCGTTTGTCTCAGAACACCGTATCCATTTGATCCATGATGTTCTGACCCGCCTCATTCTTGCAGGGTCCGGCGACGCCCGCGGAATCGAGGCACGCCGTGGTCGAGCACGGGTAGGCCGTCATCTGCTGCGATTTCGGCGCGATGAACATGGGATTGACGATCCACCTGCCCATATAGCTGTCGTACGCATTGCACATCAGCTCCTTCTTGTTGCGATTGATGACGAGCTTGAGCTTCGTTGCATCTTTCAGGAACGAGATATCGGTATCGGAGTCGCCTGCGCCGAAGACGGGACGTTTGGCCATATCGGCATTGGTCATTTCTGCGGCGGCGCCGGAAACGCCATAAATGATTTTGTTCATCCAGCAGCGTTTGCCGTCGATGTACGTAATCATCGAATTGCCCATGGGGCTCATTCCACCATTGCCCGAGCCATCGGGGATCGACCCGCAACCTTCGAAGTCGTAGGTGAGTTTGCCATTGCCGTCTTTGAGGTTTCGAATGGCGACGACGTGATCCGCGGCGACGTTCACGTGTGTTGCAAACGCTTCCACGTTGGCTTGAGGCGAAGCCGAAATGACCCAAACATCGAGGCCATTTTTTTGCATGACATTGATGAGGTCTTTGATTTGATCGTAAACGCGCAGCCATGCATTGACGGTTGTCGTGCCAATCATTTGCGTCGAACCCATACCGGTTTCCGGAGCGGCTATTGCGGCGGCAATCGCGGCGTCGGCAAATCCCTTGAGCTCGGTCATCGAATACCCGGCTTGCAATTGCGCCGCCCACGCATACGTGGGTTCCATCATGCGGTAATTCCATCCGGAAAATGCCGCCATGCCGCCTTTGGTTTTACCGGTCGTATACACCGCGAGGATTTCATCCGCGCATCCCGCATTGGTGCTCAATGGTAGTGGCATTCCGGCGGGAGCAATCGCGGCGCAAGCCGTGCTCAATGCATTCGCAGCTTCCGTCGTCATGTACCGACTGGTCGTTTTCCAATCTTTGTTCGGCGGCTGCATGATCTTGTCGTTCTTCACTTGATGAAAGAACATGATATCGCCGATGTCATTCTTGATGACCGTATTGTCCCAATCGAATACGGCGACGGGTTTTTTGGCCGGATCATAACCGGCGCTGTTTTGGCCGACTTCATCGATGAGCGCATCGAGTTTGTCCCGGTTTTGCCCGTACCACATCAGATTCGTATCGAGGTTCGGCAACGCCATCATTGCGCCACCGCTGCCCCCCGCCCCGCCCATTCCCCCACCAGCCCCGCCCATTCCGCCCATACCGGCAGTGCCACCGCCCATTCCGCCATTTCCAGCTTCGCCGGATGAAGTGCTCGAACTGCTCGAACTGCTCGAACTGGTACCTGTTGTTTTCGGGTCGTCACTGCAACCCATTACAGTTGCTGTGGAAGCGATTACGCACGTCAAGAGAATGCCGCAATGAAGTTTCGTCGTCGTCATGATTAAGGAACTCCTTCCGCGCTCATGATAACACCGTTCCTCTCACGTGCTCGACAATTGTTCATTGGTGATTGATACAATGATAGGCATCAACTTATGTCGAAATCGCAACGCAACGTACCGTCCTTCAAAATCCATAGCCGATAGGATTCTCCTCGCATTTGTGACTCGATCTGATCTACGCTGGGCTCGGGGGAACAGGTGAACGGCTCTTCGAGCACCTTTCCCGTGCAAAGCTCGATTTTACATCCGCTCGATGGATATTGCCGAGGAGAAGCCTTTCATGACCATCCCGCTTTGGACCCTTTTGGTCGCCGTCATCTTGCCGTACATTTGGTTCGGCCCGTCCGTGGGGGCGCGCAAAGAGCAATTTGGCAATGCCGACAACGCGCATCCGCGTCTTCAAGTTGCGAAGCTCGAAGGAAAAGGCGCTCGGGCTTATGCTGCTCATCAGAATGCATTCGAAGCGCTCGCCGTATACGCCCCCGCAGTGCTCGTCGCGCACGTGACGCATGCGAACCCGACGCATTCGATGATTCTCTCGATCGTGTGGGTCGTCGCCCGCTTCATGCACGGCATCCTGTACTTGAACAATATCGACAAAGCTCGTTCGGGTATGTTTGCTTTGGGCATGCTTGCCGCCATTGGACAATTCGTCATTGCCGCAATGGCCCCCGGCGCAACTCCTTGATCCGAACGCCGTAAACCAATTCGTTGAAAAAGAAAACCGCCCACGATCACGGATCGTGGGCGGTTTTTTTAGGCGCATGCAACGAGGCCGGCCACGAGCCGGTCCATTACACGTCGCAATGGTTCGTCAAGACAGTCGATTTTGACGCCGTCGACGCACCAGCCATGCACCGAACAACGCCGCGAGAAAGCCTCCGGCCTCTCGTGTCGAATTCGAATGCTCCGCACCGGGCAATGAACAATCACATCCACCCGGATCGGTTGTCGGCGGTTTGGTCGAACCTCCCGCGCCGCCTTCGCCCATTCCGCCCATTCCGCCGGTCGATCCGCCGCCAACGCCCGCTCCGCCGGAACCGCCATTGTCCTTTTGTACGACGATATCGACCGAATCGCTCGCCATTGCGGCGCCGTCATTCACCGTCAATTGGAACGTGAGGGTCGTGTCGACCATGACCGACGGAGCCACAAAGTTTGGCGTGGCACTCGTGCCGCCCGTCAATGTCACCGTCGGCCCCGCCGTTTGCGTCCACGCGTACGTGAGCGGATTCGGCGCCATATCGGGATCGGTGCTCGCCGACCCGTCCAGCGATACGCCTGCATTGCTCGGCACCGTTTGATCCATTCCGGCATTGGCCACCGGGGGCAGATTCTCGCACATACCGTCTTCGGCAAGTTGCGCCGAGAAAGGCTTGTTCGTGAGGCCGGTAAACGCAATATCGTCGATGTACCAACCCCCCGCTCCTTGCACTTCATCCGTACCGATACGGAATCGCAATTTAATGGTCTTGTTGGCCAGGGTCGCGCCGAAATTGATCGTTTGCGCCACCATGGTTCCATTGGCAAACCCATTTGTCGCTCCGGTATAACCTTGGCGACCGCCCAAGGGATTGCCCGCCGTATTGTCGATTGCGCCATTGTAGCCCGGAGTCACGCCTGCCAGCGTATTCACGTCTTTCCACGTCGCTCCGCCGTCTTCGCTGAATTCGACGACGGCGCCGTCCCAGTTTGTCCCCATGGAACGTTCGAAGTCGTAACGATGCTGGAAGGTCATGGAGAAGGGGCCCGCGCCCACCATGAGATCCGGGGATTCATACCGATGATCACTGATGCCCGCGACGTCTTGGCCCCAAATCACCTCATTCGCACCGTTGGCATTCGGTCGCACGATGCTCCACAGCTGCGTCGCACCGCCCGAAGCGAGTTTCGCCGCCCAGGTCTTCGTCAAACCTTCGAACGTCTCGGTCGTGGCGGCATTCGCGGTATTCGGTTCGGCCGAATCGAAATGCACTTCGGCGGCCCCCGATGCATTGACGGTCGGCTGACAAGCATCCGCGGCGTTGATGACGATGTTGAACGGAATCACCGACGTCATGTTCACGGTATTCGCCAATTTCACGTCGACGTAAGCAACGCCGTTATCGAACACGGCCGTCGTCGGAATCGTCGCCATATTGCCGTTGGGGAACGTGATGTTCGGGTCGTTGGACGTCACCGAAACCGTCGCCCCCATGAGATCGGCCCAGCCGATATTTTGCACCGTAACGGCCACGCGCCCCGTTTCACCGGCATCGAGCACTCCGTCATAATCGCATGCCGGAACCGTGTCCTCGAACAATGCCGAGACAAACACCGGCTCGGGATTCGCGGTGAAGCTCTCGACAACACCGTCGAGCGTCGTCGAATTACGCGCCGGCGATTGCGCACACCGACCTGCGCCGCGCGTTGCAAAACCCGCCGCCAAGTCTTGGAAGTCGCTGAAATCACCGGACATTCGTCCCGCTGCAACGGCCGCGGTCAGAATGCCGTCCCGTTGTTCGGTAAATGTCATGTTGGCCGGAGCGAGCTTCATACCGGCCACCACGTAATCGGCCATTTTTCGTTTGGCTTGGTCGAACGTATGTCGAGCGCCCGCGCCGAGCGTATCGTCGAGCATATTCGAATATCCTTCCCAAAGCATTTGGCACCAGACTTCGCCCGCATTGTGCACTTCGGCGTTGTTGCCGAAATCGAGCACGCCCGCGGGAAGCATCACGGAATCGCCGATATGCTTGAAGGTCAGCGGGTTTTTGGTCATGTCCTTCGAATACGGCACGCGACGAATACCGTAATAGGCACTGTCACCGAAGGTGGCCGACGCGTAAATGCCCGTGGCGAATACCCCGCCGAATGAAGCGCCCGTATTGTCGTTCGGATGCACGATCTGCATGAGCGCCTGGAAATCACCCCAGCCTTCGCTCATCGCATCACCTTGCTGCGTCCCCGGACTGGTCAAACGATGGTGAAGGTAATGGCCCCATTCATGACCGATGATGCCGCCGTCAATCGTTCCGTCGCGTTGAAGCGTCGTACCTCGAACCATGGTGCCCGTCGTCATGCCCGCCATGATTTGCTGCCGAATTGCCGTTCCGGCATCCTGGGAAATGCCGACCGATCCGATATTGATCGTATTGTCCATACCGGCCATGGGGTTCGGGGGCAAACCCGGCGACACGTTGTTCACGATGATCGCTCCCACACCGCCCGCATTTTGGATATTCTTGACCTTGACGGCAAAGCCGCAAGCCCCGCGATCGGCGAGAACGATTTTCCCCGAATACGTATTCGCGCCGCCCGTGAGCGCCTGACACGCGTCCGTGAAGGTGCCCGTATTGCCGCCATTCGAATCGGCCATCGAATTATCGGTTGCCCCGACCAATTGTGCCGGACCGATATTGAACGTCGCCGGACCGAAGTCCGCAATGGATACGGGATAGGTCTTGTTGCCCGGAGCGACCGTCAACGACGCATTCGCCACGCCGCTGAATATGTACATTTGCATGATCGGAGAACTGCCGTCCGCAGGCGTTTGCATATTGGCATTGTCCGTGCCGCTGAAGTCCTGACCTTCCGCGAGAATCGGATCATTGCCCGCACCACCACGCCCGAAGTTGTCGCTTTGCGCATTACCCGCAGCTTCGTCGAACCCCGAATCGTACCAGTAATCATGGTAATAGTTGTTGTTGTAGAACAGCTGCGTAATCGCCGCTCGCTGCTGATTCTGGTTCACCGTCGGAATTTGCGCCGTATCGTACGTCCGGTCGAACGTTCCCGCGGACGTCGTCGTCGCGCGAAAATCCTGTCCCCCGAATCCATCCGGCGAATTGCGGTCGGCATAAGCATCGACATTGTTGCCCAACGTTTGCGTCGCTCCCGCCGCCAACCACGGATCGAAGGTATTCATGGGATTCTTGTTGAATCCATCCACCGTCACGAGCGTGGGCGCGACAAACGCCGGCGACGATCCATCCGGCGTCCCCGCCGGATGCGGCGTATAATCCGCCAGCGGCCCGTCCATCGGCGTGAAATTCGGCGCGCCGTCCGACCAAACGCGATACGTGAAAGCCGCATCTTGCGTGAGGCTCATGCGCTTGAGCATTCGCCCGTCATCGGCGGCAATGACGTAGGAATTAAGAACCGACGTCGTACTCGACTTTTTGGCGCCGGCGATTTCCACGTAATATGCCGGGACCAACGTCTCCGGCAGCGGATAATACACTTTCTTGATGCGCGCGGGCCGAGCAAGACCGATGTCCTTCGCCAAGGTCTCCGCCGTATCGTTCATCGCGTAAAACGAATACCCATGCTCCGGGTTTTTCGTGTCCACGAAAGCGCTCGCAGAAACCTTGGTCCCGTAAAAGTCATTAAACGAGCGGGCGATTGCTTCGCGAGGCGTCTGGACGAATTTCGCAAATCGAGTCGTCGACGAACCGGCCAGAGGATGCAAATTGCCGGAAATGGCCACGAGCCGCAGATCACGCGTCATCAAGACCTTGGCCGCAATGAGATGCACGTCGATTCCCGCTGCTTTTTGGCGGAATACCACGATGATCCCACCGCGACCGGTATCGTGCACCATGTCGACATGCGCCGACGCCAAAGCCCCGGAGCCCAATCCGTACAATGCGGCATAGTGTTCCAAGTAAAACTGCGCCGCGGCTCGAGGTTGCTGCAAGAGGGCGGCGGGAACCATGACCCCGTTCGCCGGAGCCCAGAACATCGTGGGAACGCCGCGCATTTCATCGACGTTCGCCACGCCCGCCAAAACATCCGGCGCAAGCGCGGCATTCGAAAGAGGGCGCGCCGCGGTTCGAGATGCATCGAAATATGCCTCATAACCGGGCAAGCGATGCCCGCCCGCAAAAGCGATGGATCCCGTCAGCATCGTCGCGAGCACCGAAGCAAGGTTTAGTGTACGTTTCATCAGTCCTCCATATCGCCTTCCGTCGCATACCGACTTGGCAGTCGATCATAACAAGGGATTTTCACCGCCATCTTCGACCGCGCGACTCGGCGACCTTTCACGGGTCGTTCTAGCTGATATCGTTACGCAAACCAAGCCCTTCTTACGCGGAAAATCGTGCATCTCACGGATTGAATCTCACTACGATGCGAGAATTGCAGCCCTATTGACGTCCCCCGCCGCGTCTTCGCAATGACGCAATCGACGTCGAGTCCCCGAGCGTTCAAGAGCCGACCGCGCACACTTCTGCAAGGTCGTCAAAAATCCCGCAAAAACAAGCGTCAATTCTCTGGTAGGACATTATTCGTCCTTATGCATGGTCGGACATTTTTCGTCCCTGTGTATCCGAAAAAAACGTGCGTTCGGCAAGTTTTGCGTTAGAATTACGTCCAACAGCCGACACGAAAAAGAACTCGAGCCACCCATTCCGAGGAGGAACCTGATGGACCGCATTTCTCTGACCTATTTCGTCGATTTCATTCTCGCCAACGGCACTCCCAAATTGCGCGGCGTTCGTGATTACAAAGAACGCAAGGAAGACACCGTTTCGGATTTTTATCGGCCCCTGCGTGAAGCCATCGTCGCTATGCATCGCGATGGTTTGTCGATATCGACGCTGGATGAAGTTTGTCGTAGCCAAACCGACGAGACCCACCGAAATCATTATGCCAAAGTGGTCGCGGGATATCGCGCATTCGTCGCCGGCGGACCGAAAAACTTCTTCGAACCTCCGCGAACGGGTTTGTCCCTCGGACCGCTGGAGGTCGATGTCAACCCGGAGCTCGGGCTGGTCATCGATGGGAAGAAGTACCTGGTCAAACTGTATTTCCGAAACGAACCGTTGGCCCCCAAACGTACGGCGCTCGTGTTGGCCCTGCTTTCTCGTGGCTTGTGCGAATCGCATCCGGAATATGCGCCCGCGATTCTCGATGTTCGTTCTGCCAAACTCCATACGTCGGCCATGACCAGCCCGCGTATCGATGTCCTTTTGCGTGGTGAAGCCGCTTCTTTCGCGGCGATTTACGCCGCTGTTTGATCCACGAGTGAACATTCGGGGCTGCGCATGAACCCCGCTTGAATTTTCCCCCGCCCCGCGCCACAATCGGCGCCTCATGGAACGATTTTTAGGACAAACCGTCTTCATCACCGGCGCTTCCGCCGGCATCGGCGCCGCTTTGTGTCGTCGCTTCGCCCGCGAAGGCGCCGACATCGCGCTCCTCGCCAGGCGCAAAGAAGCCCTCGAATCCACCGCCGCCGCCGTTCGCGCATTGGGCCGTCGCGCCATCCCCATCGCGTGCGACGTCACGCGCGATGGAGACCTGGAACAAGCCGTCGATATCGTTCGCAATGACCTCGGCCGAATCGATGTCGTCATTGCCAATGCCGGCATCGGGGTCAACGGCGCCTTTTCCAAGCTCAGCCTGGATGACTTTCGCCGCCAATTCGAAACCAACGTTTTCGGAGTGATTCGCACAGTTCAAGCCACCCTGCCCGACCTCGAAGAATCCCGCGGGCGACTCGCCATCGTCGGCAGCGTGGCGCCTTTTGCCATCGCCCCCGGAACCGTGAATTATGCCATGAGCAAAGCGGCCGTCGGCGCGCTCGCTCAAGGTCTCGACATCGAATTGGCCCCCAAAGGTATCAGCGTAACCCTGATTCTCCCGGGCTTCGTCGAATCCGAGATTCGTCTCATCGACAATCATGGCCAAAAGCGCGAAAACGCCAAGGACCCCATTCCGCAATTCTTGGTCATGCCCACCGATGAAGCCGCTCACGATATCGTCGATGCCATTCATCGTCGCGTGCCGGAATCCGCCATCACGAATCACGGCAAGCTCGGCGTTTTTCTCGGCCGCCACACGCCCCGCGCCGTCGCCTCGATCCTGCGCACCGCACAGCGCTTCTCCCCCGTGAAATTCGACAAGTAACGCATCATTGGGGTTTCACCCCAAACCCGACCCGGGGCTCCGCGCCCCGGGACCCGCGCCAGGACCAGTCCTGGAC
>CAYSYX010000006.1:0-64938 GCA_964435055.1 uncultured Polyangium sp.
AATTTGATTTGCGCGCAGCCACGACCGCCATCGTCGAGCGTTATCCGGATGGCGTCATCGTCGAAGAATTTTTGCCCGGTCGCGAATTCACCGTCGGACTGCTCGGCGAAAATCCGGTGCGCATCTTGCCGCCCATGGAAATCATATTTCGAGCCGATTTGCACAATCCAATTTATACGTTCGACCACAAGCTCGATTTTAATGACGAAGTTCGTTATGATCTCCCGGCAAAGCTGGATGCGAAGCTGCTCGAAGAAATCGAGCGTGTCGCGCGCGGGGCGTTCGAAGCGCTTGGGTGTCGCGATGTCGCCCGTATCGATCTGCGCATGGACGCCAAAGGAGTCGTGAATTTCATCGAATGCAATCCGTTGCCGGGGCTTGCTCCGAAATGGAGCGACTTGGCGCGTATCGCCGAACAAACAGGCTTGGATTATGCCGGGCTGATTGGGGAAATTCTCGCCCCCGCATTACGTCGATTCAGGGCAAAACAAGCGGCGTTGCGCGAGGCGAACAAAGGGGCGACATGACCACGACGAATACGCGAGCGCGGTTGCGGGATTTGGGAATCAGTATTGGAATTCATCCGACCGGACCTCTCAATGCGATCACCGACGTTGCCGGCGTACGCGTGGGACATACGACGGTCGTTCGAGATGACGACGGGAGCATTGCGCGTACGGGCGTCACGGCCATTCTTCCGCGCGGTGGAAATGTTTTTTTCGAGCGTGTCCCGGCGGGAGCGTTTGTCCTGAATGGCGCCGGTGAAGTGGCCGGATTGACGCAAGTCGTCGAATGGGGACTCGTCGAAACGCCGATTTTGCTGACGAATACCATGAGCGTCGGTCGCGTATCCGATGCGACGGTTCAATATTTGCTGGAACGATTTCCCACGATTGGCGAAGAGCACGATGTCATCATTCCCGTCGTCGGTGAATGCGATGATTCGTGGCTCAGCAATGTGGCGACGGGTTTGCCTTCGATGCAGGACGTCCGCGATGCATTGGACAACGCTTCGTCCGGTCCGGTGCAAGAAGGCAGCGTCGGCGCGGGAACGGGCATGCTCACGTGCGATTTTGCCGGAGGAATCGGCACGTCATCACGTCGCGTGCGCTTACCGATTTTGGAATGTACGATTGGCGTTTTGGTTTTATCCAACTTTGGCAAAATGCGCGATTTTCGCGTCGACGGTATTCCGGTGGGAGCCATGTTGGCCGATTCGTACGACCCGGCCCGACAGAGACGTCGTTCGTACGGCAGCATCATTGCGATCGTCGCGACGGATGCCCCGGTCATGTCGGCCCAGCTGGTACGCATTGCAAAACGTGCGGCGTTGGGGATTGGTCGCGTGGGTTCGTATGCCGCGCACGGCTCGGGGGAAATCGTCGTGGCGTTTTCCACATCGAATTTGGTGCCTCGCGAAAGTCCCGACATGATTGCCGAATTGCGTATTTTGCTCGATAGCGCCCTCGATCCGATTTACCAGGCGACGGTCGAAGCCACCGAAGAAGCCATCTTGAATGCGGTGTGTATGTCGTCGGGACAAACAGGACGCGACGGGCGACATGCCCCGGCTTTGCCCCTCGAAGAATTGCAGCGATTGGTCGGACAATATCGTTCGTTTACGCCGAATCCATCGTAAACGCCGAGCCGAATTCGATGGGTCAACTCATTGCGCCCGCCATTACGCCGGGCGGCGGAAGCGTCTCGAAACCAAGGACTTCCTGATTCAAGTCCTGAACGTCGAGCCAAAAATCCCCATTCGGATAGGTGCCCGTGAGGTGGGCACCTGCAAAATGGTCGACGAACAGCGGCTGATGCGGCAAGGGTATCGTATTGACCAGACGTTCCTTGTCGACGAGGATCCCGCGTTTCGCCTGTTTTGCGGCAAAAAATACGTAATGGTCGCGATGAACCCAGCGATTCGGGTCCGGAGGATTGCCGTCGTGCGCATCGAGGGCCGGAGCAAAAAGACGTTTGGGGAATAAAGGTTCGTACCAAAAAACCATCGGTTCGGCTTCAATGGCGCCGTCATAACAACAAAGCGCCATGTGCCAGCCGGGATAATGTTTGGCATAAGCGGAAAAAATGGCTCGATTCGGCGCAGGACGACGATGTTCGGGGACTCGCGCCAATGCGGCGGGAATCAATCGCGCGTCTTGCGCGAGGACGACGGTAAAGGAACCTCGCTCGAATACTTCGGCTTTGGCACCATTGGAGAGAAGCATATCCGTTCCAAAGCCGTCGGCCTTGGGCCTGGGTATGGCCGCTTCGTACGTGGTCACGTAATGACTCAAGATACGTTTGAACAGGCGCGTATCGAGCATGTTGTCGGGCGTCAGAGGTTTTGCGGCGGGAATCGGGAGCAGCATGGCATTGGGGCCTTTGGCCAAGTTCTTCGCCCGATTTTGGTACGCCATGACGTGAACTCTTCGACCCTCGAGTTCGCTCTCGGCGGCATACAGAATGGTATCCGAGAGCTTCGATTCGAAGAACGTGCAGCACATGGGGCGAGCTTACACGGATCGGCGCAATGTGGGCAAGAAAATTGCTCGGTGCAGGCGCGATCCTTCACGACGTACGCCCATGGTTCGTCCTGTATCACTCGGACGAACGTTTGCCCGAGAATCGTGTTTACGGTTCGAGAATCGTTTTTCATGGTGGAACCATTACGCGGACCGATCACCTACCGCGCGATCGTTCCGTGACATCTCGTTCCGGACTTCTTCCCGCCCAGGAACCCAGCCCTACGATTCCCCGCGCATCCGCGTGACTCCATCCCGAAGTCTCGATATGGTAGCGCCGTGCGTCGCACACCTCGACTTTTCCATGCCCTCGCCGCGCTGACCGCAATCGGCGCGATTTGCTCCGGCACGACCGTATACGCACAAGGCATTGCCATCGGTGTCGTGGGCGGGCGCGGAGAATCGGACGAACCGCATGCGCCCCCCGAACGCGATTCGTTGCGCGGGCTTTTCGGGATCCCCGTCGCCGAACGATTGCTCGTCTCCAGTTCGGCGCAGGATCGACTTCGCGGCGTGGTGCGACTTGGAGCCATCGGAACGCCGGAAGCCATCGATTCGCTGACGACGTCGCTCGAGCAATCGACGATCATCACGCGGGATGCCAAAGCGCGACTCGAGGCCATTCGTGTTCTCGCTCCGCACGCCGCGCGGGAAAATGTGCGGGCGTTGTTGATCCGGGAACTCGGCGAAGGTCCCGAGGGTCGCGGAAGTTCGTCGCCGCTGTCGGGTTTGTCCCGAGGTGCCGCGGCGTTGGCGCTCGCCAAAACCGGCGACAAAAAAGCCTTGAGCGCGCTTGTCGGGGCCGTCGTGCAAGGTGGAGCGGGCGCGGATGCGGCAACCATGGCGCTCATCGAGTATCCGCCGGCTTCGCTGAATCTCTTGCTGGAGGGTCGACGCCGCATCGATCCCGCCGTGGCCAATCTGCTGGCCGCGATGGGCGATCTGCGAGCCCAAGAACGGCTGCGCACGGCGCTCGCCGAGACCGATCCGGCCTTTCAAACGGCTGCCGCGCTTGCTCTCGTGAAGCTGGGCGATGCAACCCCGACGGCGCTCGCGCGAGGCTGGGTGAAACTGGATGATACGCGACTACGTCGAGCGGGTGCGGAGGTGCTGACGAAGCTGGGCACGGACGATGCCGACGAAGCGATCGCGAAGCTTTTGTCGTCCGGGGCGACGCGAAGCGACGGCATTCGGTTGGCGCTGGCGACACCGAAAAAAGAACTGGTCAAACCGCTCGCGACCGCGCTGGAAGTGTCGGCGCTCGATGAACGTGAACGAGCGATCGCCGCGATCGGACGAGCCGGCGGACCGGAAGCGGTCGACGTGTTGGTTACGCACTTCGACAAACCCGAGCTGGCCACGTCGATCGCGTTTGCGCTTGCACGAATGCCCGCGAAAGAAGCCCGAGGCGCATTGGAACGTGCGCTCGCGAGTGCGTCCGCGAAAAACGGTGCTCCGCGCAGGCTCATCGTGCGGGCGTCGACCGTACGCGCGTTGTTGCTCCAGGACGAACCCTCCGGACTGGATGCCGCGCTCGAAGCTCTCGTCGCGGAAAAGACGCTCGAAGACAAAGTCGTCGGAACCTTCGGGCTCGTGGCGACGGCACGAAAAGACGTGGATTCCGCGGTGAAAGAAGCGCTCGCCGCCAAAGGCAAAGAACGAGATGCGTTGCTTTCAGCCGTAGGTCGAGCGGCGCTCGCGCGTGGAAACAAAGGCGTGAGCGAATTTGCCGATGCTTTGCGGCGGAGCGGAAAGCTCGAAACGCCCGAGGATCTCCCTGCTTCCATGGGGATCGCGTTGCTCGCGGATCCGAACGCAATGGGTTTGTCCACCGCAACCTTGGCGCGCTTGGCCGAAGAAGGCGGACCGTTGGCTCCGCTGGCGGCTCGGGCGTTGCCGACGCGTGATGGCGAGACCGTACGAAGTCGCATCAAACGGCTGCTCGAAGGCACCGATCCGATCATTCGAGCGCATACGGCGTTGGGTCTTGCCGCCGATCCCGAAGCCGATGCCGTGTCGCTGCTCGTGCAAGCGTATCGATTCGAAGAAGACGCGACCGTGCGTCGAGCGGTGATTCGCGCGCTGTCGGCGCGCAAAGAAAAGCAACGCCTGGCCACGTTGACCACCGCGCGCGACCTCGATCCCGACGACGGCGTACGAGCTCTCGCGCGGGCTGCGCTCTCCGGTCGAACGATGCTTCCGACCATCTCGGACGCTTCATCCACGGTGCACTGGGTGTCGCTCGTGGCCAACTCGCCTGCAGTCATGTCGGCCGTCACGGGTCGAGCGGCGAGGTTTGTCCGACCGGATGGCTTGGTGATTCCCGTCGTGTCCGATCCCGATGGTGTGCTCATCGTGCCCGGCGTTCCGGAAGGTCGAGCGGGACTCACCCTTGCGCCCGAAGCCAAGTCGGGGGACGCTGCGGCGCCATGAGCAACGAAGCAGCTTCGAGCACCGCGGTCTCGGCACTTTCCTTCGAAGAATCGGCGCGACGGCTGACGGCCATCGTCGAGCAACTCGAAGGCGGCGAGCTGCCGCTCGAACGATCGCTCGAACTTTTCGAAGAAGGCGTGCGTTTGGCGCGGGCGGCGAAAGTTCGCCTCGATCGCGCGGAACAACGTGTCGAAGAGCTCTTGCGCGTCGATCCCGACGGCAAGCCTGTAGTCCGCAACTTCGAAGGCTGAGTTCAGGAGGCAAACGTGCGAACAGCGGCGGCGCTCATCATCGGCAACGAGCTGCTCAGCGGCAAGATCGTCGACGCCAACGTCGTGGTGCTTGCGCGGGCCTTGCGTTCGCTCGGCGTCGTGTTTCGTCGAGTCGTCATGGTGCTCGATGAAATCGACGTGATCGCGCGGGAAGTTCGCGAATTGTCCGACACGCACGATTACGTGTTCACGAGCGGCGGGGTTGGCCCGACGCACGACGACGTCACGATCGATTCGGTTTCCAAAGCATTCGGCGTCGAAGCGGTCGACTCGCCGCAGATGGTGCAGATGCTGAAGGATTATTACGGCGATCGGCTCCTCGAAGGGCATCTGCGCATGGCGCGGATCCCGAACGGCGCGGTCTTGGCATCGAAGCCGCATGCGCCTTGGCCGGCGATCATCATGAAAAACGTCTGGGTTTTACCGGGCGTACCCGAAATTTTTCAAGCCAAAATGCCGCTCGTTCGCGAGATGATCGGCGCGGACAAACCCTTCGTCACCCACACCGTGTACACGACGCACGACGAAGGCACGCTCAAGCCCATGCTGGACCAAGTCGTCCGGGATCATTCCGACGTGGAAATCGGCTCGTATCCTCACTGGAGCGGCCAAGGCTACCGGACCAAACTCACCTTCGACGGGCTCGACGCGGAACGAGTCCGCACTGCTCGCGATGCGTTTGTCGCGGCCATGCCCCCCGAATCGATCGTGAACGTGGACTGATCCGGCCGTAATTTCAGCCACATCACCTGGCGGCCGCCAGGCGGAGGGGTGGCGGAAGGTCGTTTCCGCCACCCCAAAATCGCAAGTTTGTGCGGAAAAACGATTGGCGCGGAACGTGCACATACCCCGCCCATGCAAACGCTCGTCGAAACCATCAACCAAGGGTTTGGAGCAAAAGACGCCGGCGGCGATCCGAGGCTCCCGATGTTCAACCAAGGGTTTGGAGTGAAAGACGCCGGCGGCGATCCGAAGCCCCAAGTCCCCAAGCAAGACCTCGAAGTTCACTTTCCTCCGGACGCGAACCTCGTGGATTCCACCGTCTCGCTCGTGCCTGGTCCTCGAGAACGCGCATTGGACCAAGGCATGGGCGCTCTTGGCGACGCCGACTTGCTCGCCATTTTGCTCGGCACGGGACTGACGGGTTGTCCGGTGTTGCAATTGGCCAATGCCTTGATCGCAAGGTTTGGCGGATTGGAAGGCATGGCGCGGCTTGGACCGCGAGCATTGGCGGAACATCCCGGCATGGGCATGGCCAAAGCGCTGCGCGTCACCGCGGCGCTCGAAGCCGGACGCCGATCGATCATTCGATCGCTCAAGCCTCGCCCCGAGATTCTCACGTCGACGGCCGTCGCCGAATGGTTCACCAGTCGCTTGGGGTGGAAGGACCAAGAGGAGTTATGGCTGTTGTCACTCGACGGTCGTCACGGCATGCGCAGCGCGCGGCGCGTGGCTCAAGGCGGCCTGCACGGCGTGCACTTGACGGCGCGTGATGTGCTGACGGCGGGGCTGCAAGACGCGGCGGCAGCGGTCATCCTCGTGCACAATCACCCGAGCGGCGACCCGATGCCCTCGCGCGAGGACATGGAGATGACCCATCGTGTGTCGTTGGCGGGAAGGTCGGTCGGCATGCCGCTGATCGACCACGTCATCGTATCGAGCACGGGTCGATACACATCGATGCTTGACCTGGGGATGCTTCCGAGCAATTAGTCGCATCGGTTTTCCCCTGGCCCCCGCCGGCGGCTCGGAGGATGATGCGCCCTGGTCCTCGATTGCGTTTGTCCCGCTGCACATGCCTCGCTTGCCCCTGACCGAACCAAGTCTGCTTTTTTCGGTCAAAGCTCCCCGCCCTTGGGCTGGGTTTGTCGAGCGACCGGTCGTCACCGAAGACGCGATTCTCGTCGCGGGCAGCGGCACGTGCGCTCGTTTGTCCATTGATACGGGCAAACCCATTTTCACCGTCTCCGTGCAGCACTCGAGCGCCGAAAGTTACATCGGTTTGCCGTTTCCTTTGGAGGACGGACGAACCTTGTTGCCGGTGTACGAAAAAGATGCCTGGCTGCGCGTGTTCGTCATCGCCCCGGATGGAACGCTCGATTCGTCGGATTCCCCGGGCATCGAAGAGCTCGCCCTGGGCAACGACATGCGCATCGTCGCTCACGATGCGGGCTGCAAGTTTTTCCTGATGCCTTTGGCGCCGGCGATTGGTTTGGGCACCAATGATTACTTGATTTCTTGGATTTATCGCCAAGTGAAGTTTTTCCGGACCGAATGCCGATCGCTCAAAACCGGCTTGCGTTGGGGCAGCGACGAAGCGATGTTGGCGTCGACGAGCGGTGTGGTCATCGGCATCACGGCCCCGGCTCGAGGAACGGACAATCGCGGCCAGATCGTGGCGCGATCCATTGACGACGGGACCGAGCTTTGGACCTTGGATGCGCATCACAAGACCGTGGCGACGGCTCTGGCCGGCTTGGTGTTGGTCATCGACCGCGGAGCAAGGTTTGTCGAACACGTCACGCGGCGCATTTCCACCGAAGAAGACCTCGTTCTCGCGATCGCCGAAGAACCCGGTTTGATGGGCGCGGCCCTCGATCGTCTACATCGTGAGCTTTTGTCGCAACGACCGTTGCGCACGCCGGCGCGTTTGTCCGCGCGCAGTGCGCTCACGGGCGCCGAACGTTGGAGCGTGCAAGTGCCCGGGGAAATCGTGTCGATTCACGCCAACGACGACGTTTTGGCGCTTGTCGGCGTGGAAGGCACGACGGCGACATTGTATCGCCACGACTTGATGACGGGAGCTTTGCGCGGAGCCACGTCGCTCGGTGCGGGTTGGCCCGTGTCTCCATTGGATCCGTGGAGCACGCGAGCATCTTTTGATTTATGGTCGACGGAGCTTCCGACCATTGTCGACATGGACGAAGACGTGTTGTTATGGGCGAGCCCCGAGGCGCTTTTTGCCGAACGAATCGCGCCTCCGTACGACCGCTTGTGGACGTGGACATTGCCCGCGCCTTGTCGTGCATTTCGTCCCCGCGTGGTGGATCGATTCTTGAGCGAGCCGGCGATTACGGGTGGTCACGAAAGAATCTTTTTGCGGGACGGTTGGAGCCTTTGGGGCATTGGTACAAAAAAATGAACACTGTTTTCGGTTGGAAATCAGTGACGCAGACTCCAACGTCCGATATCGTCCCTCGATGCCGCAGTTGCTCGTCGTGGCGCAACCCGAATACGCGAAGCGGATCCAAGAGGCGCTCGAGCCGACCGCTGAAGACCTTTCGATACGTGTTGTCGCGACGATCGAATCGGGCCTGATCGCCCTCGGCGAGCAGCTTTGGGATGCGGTCGTCATTGCCCTCCGGGATGAAGAAACCAGCGTCTCATTTCCCATCACGGAGTTTGTCGACTTGGCCCACAAGGCGCCCATTGTCGTCGTGACGGAAGAAATCGGCGAAGACGCTGCGGCGCAATGGATGAGGTCCGGAGCTTCGGACGTGGTGTCATTTCGCCGAATTGGTCGTTTGCCCGCGGTGCTCGATCGGGAATGGCATGAAGGTTCGAGCATTTTGGCGCAACATCAGCATTCACGCGCGGCGCAATCGTGGTTTGCCTCGATCATTCATTATATTCCGGTGGGAATCGTTTATCATAACGAACGCGGCGAAATTGTTCTGTGCAATGAAACGGCATTACACCTCCTGGGTTTGTCCGAAGACGAATTGCTGGGCGTCACGTCGCTCGATCCACGTTGGAACGTGATTCGAGAAAACGGCGAAGACCTTCCGGGAAGCGACCATCCGTCATCGGTTGCCGCCCGAACCAAGTCCCCTGTACTCAATGTTGTCATGGGGGTTTTTCGTCCTAAAACCAATGACCGCGTTTGGTTGCGAGTCGACGCGATTCCGGTCCTCGACCACGCGCAGCGTCTGGCGCACGTCATGGTCCATTTCTCCGACGTGACGAATCTGCGGCGCATGGTCGATACGATTCGAATGACCGAAGAGCGATTTCGTTTGGCCTTCGAGCATTCCGGGATTGGAATGGTGATTTATTCGCCGAAAACGAAGATCATCCAAGCCAACGCGACGGCCTGTCGCATTTTCGGCCGATCTCGTGATGAAGTCATCGGCATGCGCATGGAGGACGTGACGCATCCCGATGACGTTGATTTATCGAAGGAAAAGGCCGAGGCGGCGCGGCGACGTCCATCCAAGTCCATTGCCATGGAAAAACGCTACGTGCAGCCCTCGGGAGCCATCGTGCATTGCCTGGTCACAGTCGACGCGCTTCCCGGTGTACACGCGGACATGGAAGATGGCGTCGTCGTCAGCATGCAGGATATTACGGCCCGTAAAGAAGTCGAAGCCGAGCTCAAGCGATTGAATGCACAACTTCTCCAGGCAAAAAAAATGGAGGCGCTCGGCATTCTCGCCGGAGGAATGGCTCACGATTTCAACAATATCCTCGCCGCCATCACGTGCAGCACCGATATCTTATTGCACGATTTGCGGTCTTTGCCCAACTCCGGCGAACTGCCGGAGATCGCTTATGAGCTCCAAACTGCCGCCCAGCGCGCGTCGGATTTGATTCGGCAAATCGTCATGTTCGGCCGACAGTCAAACCAAACACGTATCCCGGTAAAACTCGACCGAGTCATCCACGACGCCACGGAAACGCTCCGCAAGTCATTTCCGCCGAACGTCGAGGTCCGCGTCATGACACGTTCGTCTCCGACGGTATTGGCCAACGCTGCGCAAATGCAGCAAATCGTGACGAACCTCTGTACATACGCCTGTCAATCGATTGAAAAAGCACGAGGTACGATCTCCGTCAATCTCGACGTCGTCACCATGGATGCCGAATTCGCCAAAACCATCCCCGGGCTGCACGAGGGCCATTATGCGCGGATTTGCGTCAGTGACAATGGCGCGGGTATGGACGCCCGAACGCTCGACCATATCTTCGAGCCGCTTTCGTCGAGTGAATCAGGCGCGAAAGGTTCGGGGTTGACCATGGCGATCGTGCAAGGCATCGTCACCGCCCATGAAGGAGCCATTCGCGCGCAAAGCACGCTCGGCAAAGGAACCTCGGTTGAAGTGTGGTTGCCTTTGACCGCGGAAACGCAAAGCGACAAACCTGCGCAAAAGTCGGCCTCGCTCCGCGGAAACAACGAGTACATCTTGATCGTCGACGACGAAGAGAGTTTGGCGCGTATTCTCGGTCGGCTGTTGCAAAACCTTGGATACCAAGTCACGGTGCACACGCAATCCGCCGCGGCGCTCGATTTTTTTGACAAAAACCCGAATCGGTTCGATGCCGCCCTCATCGATCTGCACATGCCCCGGCCCGGTGGAATCGACGTCGCTCGATTGATTCACGCCAAACGTCCGGATTTACCTATTTTCATCATGAGCGGCTTCAGCGATGCCCTCGGAAGCACGGTTGCGGAAGAACTCGGCATCGTCGGGATCCTCCAAAAACCGGTTACACGCGATACACTGGCCACGGAGCTGCGACGTATTTTCGATCGGCCCGAGTGAATCGAACATCGTCCAAGACGATTTTTCGACTATCGCTCCCCGCCGAATTGCGCTATCTCCCCGCCCCGCGTGACATCGACATCCACGGAACCATCCGCCGCTCGCCGTCCCACCATTCCGCATTTGCCCGCGCTCGATGGGCTTCGCGGATTGGCGGTTCTTGGGGTCCTTTTGTTTCACGACGGTCGGCTTTCGGGCGGGTACCTTGGCGTCGACCTGTTTTTCGTTCTGTCGGGATATCTCATTACCTCACTTCTTTTGGCGGAATGGAAAGCGGCCGGTCGGATTGACCTGGCGCAATTTTGGATTCGCCGCGCCCGCCGTCTTTTTCCGGCATTGCTGGCCTTGATGCCCGCGGTCGCTTTGTATGCCGCGACCTTGGCCAAACCCGGCGAACTGTTGCGTATTCGTTGGGATGGTTTTGCCACCTTGGGATACGTCGCCAATTGGCGCGCCATTTTTGCCGGGCGCAGTTATTGGGACATGTTCGAGGCGCCGTCGCCGCTCGAACATACCTGGAGCTTGGCCATTGAAGAACAGTTTTACGTTCTTTGGCCGTTGCTCACGGTCGCTGCATTGCGGCTGTTCAAAGGCTCGCGGCGGGCCATGTTCGCGATTTGTCTGGGCCTCGGGATTGTTTCGACGTCGTTATTGGTTTGGCACGGTATACGCATCGGCGGAACCGATCGCGCGTATTTGGGTACGGATACGCGCGGGGCCGCGATTCTATTCGGCGCCGCATTGGCCTGCTTTTTGGCGGAATTTCGTTCATCCCCGCCGACGGGTCCATCCCGCAGTTTGGATGCCTTGGGCCTCGTCGCGGTGCTCGTGCTGGGTTTTTCCTGGATACGCATGGACGGACAGCACCGATTTCTGTATCGCGGCGGCTTTCTCGTCACGGAGATCGCCGTGCTCGTCTTGATCGTGTGTGCGACTCGCGGCGTGCACAGCTTGATCGGCCGCGCCTTCGCCTTCAAGCCGCTCACGTGGGTAGGGCTCATCAGTTACGGCGTATATTTGTGGCATTGGCCGCTTTACGTGGTGTTTTCCCCGGAACGGATGCATTTTTCCGGCTTGCCGCTCACGCTTTTGCGCTTGTCGACGACGTTCGGTTTGTCGCTGATCTCGTATCATTGGCTCGAACAGCCCATTCGAAAACGCGGATTGCCATTTGGAAAACCCATTTGGGTCTTGCCGCTGGTCGTTGGAGTCTGCTCGGGTTTGCTCTTCATGTCGACGCGATTCATCGCGACGGCGCGAACGGTATTTCAATCCCTGCCCTTTACGACGGTGATTCCTCCGGGAACGAAGAGCATTCTGGTGGTGGGTGATTCGGTCGCGCAAGCATTGGGCGAGCGCATGCGTGTCGTGCAATCGGAAAAGAAAGTGATGATCGCCGAACGCGGAACTCCGAATTGCAGCATTCTCGAGGGGACGCTCCCGACGTTATCGCTCTCCAACGTACCGCACGCGGGAGGCGATTGCGACGCGCATTGGGAGAAAGACGCGGCGATACTGCATCCCGACGTGGCGTTGATCATCTTGGGCGGAGGTCATTTCGCGCCGGTGCAAATTGGAGATACCTGGCAGCGGCCTTGTGAAGCGGGCTGGACGAAAGCGTACGGGGCCGAGCTCGAGAGCGATTTGCGTAAAATGAAGCCCCACGTCGGCCAATTGTGGATTGCGCGAATTCCGTACGCGCTTGGCATTTGGCATAAACCCGAGCGCGACGGGCATATCGATTGTTACAACCAAACGATTGAAGACGCGGCGTCGCGTGTCCCCGGCGTGCGTATCCTCGATTTGGCCAAGCATCTTTGTCCGGCAGGCAGCGGCAGTTGCATCACGGAAAATGCCGGCGTGCCGATTCGTCCGGATGGATTGCATTTCGCGGGCGACGGGGCGAAAGACACCGCCCAGTGGGTATTGGATCAGGTGCGGTGAACGTCGTGCCGAGAAAAACGATGCGTTTTTAAGGCAAAACCTGGGGTTTGGGGCGTAAGACGCCGAAGGCGCTCTGAAGCCCCAAATGTTCAACCAGGGCAAGGAAAGCAATCGCTGTTTCCACGTGAAATGCGAGCATGCCGAACTAGACAAACGCGAAAGGCGTGGTAACGTCGGCAAATCGTGGAGACGGAAACTGTACAGAAGCCCGAGGCAAGCGAATTCATGAAGGCGTTCTTCGGCTCCGAGAGACGTTGGAAGCCGAAGGACCTGAAGCAATTGTTGCGTTTAGGTCCTCCCTCCGACAATGCAACGAAGGAGGAACTCAAGAGGATTCTGCAAAATGAGTTCTCGACGCTCGGTGACGACGCTCAAAAGGCGGATGGTCCCAAATTGGACGAACGACTTCGAGGGTATCGCCTGGAACGCCTCTTGTTCAAGCTGTTCTTTCTTGAGGGATTAAATCCCCATCCCTCCTTTGAAAGGCGCCAAAAAACACGCAATTTCCAAGAATCCGGCGACACGATCAGCGAAAAAGATGAGGACGCCAATGATGATGATGAGGCGAACGACGGCCGAGGGCGCAAAGCAGGAAGCGAGCAGATCGATGGCTTCTTCGAACTGGATGATCGATTTTTTTTGCTGGAAGCCAAATGGACCAAAGACCCTATCCCAGCGTCCGCCCTTTACACCTTTCGCGGGGCGGTTGAAGGCCGCCTTGGGGGAACCGTCGGTTTGTTTGTCTCCGTGGGTGACTTTGCCGATGACGCCGAATATGCCTTGATGTGGGGCAAGGAGATCTGTATGCTTCTCGCCAATGAAAGCGACATCGCGTGCGCGTTGGAGCCAGGGAATTCTTTTACGGAAATGATTCGGATGAAATTGCGGGAAGCTGCAAGACTCGGCGAAATATACACTTCCTACCGCGAACATGTCGATCGAGACAAGTGAGGGCATCATGAACGAACCCAAGTGGAAAATCGGATTCGTCGTTGAAGGAGATATCGACAAAGCGGTCGTCGAAGAAATCGCCCAGCGGATGCTGTCCCTGCGGTTGAATTCAACTTCGTTCAAAGCTTACGCTGTTCGACTGGGGGGTAGGCTTGCATTGCGTCGAGCTTATTCGTCCGTGTTGGCCTTGTTGGACGAGTCCGAATACGACCACGTCATCGTTGTTCTCGACGCCGATTCTGCTCGCGACGACGACGTGGAACGCACGACACGCCAATACGAAGACATGATGCGCGCCCATCAGCTCACGTCGAGCGAAGTTTCTGTTTGTCTCGCCGTTCCCACCATCGAAGCGTGGCTCCTGCCGGATATGTTTGTCAAACCGGAAGAGGTCGCCGATCCCAAATATGAGCTTTTGACGCAATTGGGAGTGCCCCGCCTGCATGCCGATAAAGCGCGAATGCTGGCGAGCAAGGTCGACATCGACAAACTTCGTCGACGTTCGCCCAGTTTCGACAAGTTTGCCCAAGCGCTCGAGCAAGTTGCGGACAAACTCATGCAACCGGCGTCCGCCGCTTGATGTCCGCAGCCATCGTCATTCTCCCCGCGGACGATGCTCCGTCCCCATTCCCGCCGTAATGAAAACCGCAATCACCTCGTCACCCTCGTCGTCTTCGACATCGGCCGTGTGCCAAACCCCCGCCGGATTGATGATCGCTTCGCCTACACGCAATCGATTCTTTTCGAACCGCCCGTCGATTTCTTGAATCAACGTCAACATGCCCTGAACGCACAACACGAGCTCTTCGCCGTGCGGATGCATTTCCCAGGAATCCCAAGACTTGGTAAACGAATGCATCGTGACCAGGCGCCCTTCTTTGCCATCGCCGGCCGCGCGTTCGGCATAACGTTGATACCAACGCGACGAACCCGTGTATTCGTCTTGAAGGGCGATCGTCGCGCCCAAGCCGAGGTGCACGGGAAACGTGTCCAATCGAAATTTGATGGGTCGGTCCATGCGAGGAGTTTTACCCGAAGTACGGTCGCGAGGGCAAGGTGATTGTGCGTTTCAAATGAAGAACGAAGGCGCTTGCGGAAAACAAGTCCGTTGAATCAAAAAGTGGTCGGCGCTTTTTCCCGAGGCTCGCATGCGTCCTTGACGATCGCTCGAAACAACGACGTCACCCGAGCTCGAGCCAATCCCTCCGTCCCAATCTCACACGCCGTCTTTCGGTCGTGTCCGGCAAGCGCTGCCACCACCGCAAGCTCGTACGCCTTCGGCGTTTTACGCACAATGAGGTTACGTTTCGCCCATTCGAGCGATTTTATCGGATCTTCGCCGACATCCAGCCAAAACTGCGCCGCGTGGTCCGCATACGCCGCCGGATGACGTCCAACGAGTTCGTCATACCGCGCCGCCGCCGCAGCAGCGTATTCTTTCGCGCCCGCAACGTCCCCGCGAGCCCGCAATTTCACCGCCAGAACGGCTTTTAATTCGGGATCGTCGGACGTTGCCAATAGCGGCTTCAATAGGGCCTCGGCACCTTCGGGCGCCATGCGCCGCGCCTGATGAGCGGCCGCGTGCGCATGAACCGGGAGCCGTTCGAGCGCCGCTTGGTAATACGCCACCGCCAGATCATCCTCGCCTTCTCGTTCCCAGAATTGACCTTGCGCAAAAAACAACCCCGCGACAGGAAATGGAGACGTGTCGCGATTCGATTCGAATGCCTCGCGAAATGCCGTAATCGCTTCGGTTCGTCGCCCAAGTTCTCCCAACAAAACCGCCACGAAGCCGATTGTGTCGATACCGGGTTTTTCTTGGCGCATCATGGACGCGAGCGTCAATGCTTCCTCGAGCTGCCCGCGCGCTGCGAGAATCGATGCTCGTATACGACGAGTTTGTCCCGCCCGCGCGCCCCGTTTCTCGGCCTCGTCGAGGTCCGCCCAGGCTTCGTCAAAACGATGCAGCGTAGCTCGCATCGACGCCCGTGTGACATACGCCTCGGGTTTGTCCTGCATTTCCTGCGGCAATACCTCGGCCATGGCCGCCGCCCGCTCGACGTCCGCAATTCGGCCCAGCATTTCCCCACGAAGCGCCAATGACTCGATGAGCTGACGCCGACGCTGCGGATCCGACTTGATCAGCAAACGTTCCAATGTGCTGATCTCCCCCTCGAGATTGCCCACCGCAATCGCCCCCGACGTCGTTCGTCGTGTCGACTTCGCTGGAGGACGATGATTCGAAGGTAATGTTGCGGATGGAGCGGCCGATACGATTGGCGAAACACCGTTCGTATCGGCCTTCGTGCAACCAAATGCGAATGCAATACTCGCACACGTCGCCCACACTCCAAGCCGCACCGGAAAACACCTTTTCATGGCATCAAGTATTCCGGTCGAGAGCCGCCATCAATATGGATTGGCCACATACGGGAACGTCGTGCCCTTGGCCGCATTGCTTGCGGGAACGTCGTCCGTGATGCCAATGAGCGCGCCCGAGATCAGCGCGGAATAGCTGTTGTCGATGACGTCATACGCCAACGTACGACCACCACAATCCATATTGACCACGCCGATAGCATTCGCTTCGACGCCAAGATAGAAGATGCACGTTGTGCTTGCGATGTTCACATACAGCCGATCATCGGCGAACATGCCGGCAAGCGTGGCATAACGGGTGGGATCCGTCTTGTTCTTGTCCGCCAGGAGCTGATTGCCGCAATTCGTGTCGAGGCTATCGAGAATCGCCAGATTCGTCTGAATCTCCGGCACGTATTGGCTCCATGTCGACCGGTTCGCATTCGCGTTCCACGCGTCCTTGCCCATATTCGCGACCGTATCGTTCGCCTCGAACGTCTTGTTCAGCGCCGTATTGATCGCCGGTCGTCCCATTCGATCGATTTGCGTGCCGAGCGACGGCATCATCCCAGCACTGCCGCCCGCTCCGGCCATTCCACCCGCTCCACCCGCTCCACCGGATCCACCAGCTCCACCTTCGCCGCTCGAACTGCTCGAATTGCCCGAACTGCTCGAGCTGGTCGCATTGCCCGAACTGCTCGAATTGCTCGAACTACTCGAGCTGGTCGAATTGCTCGAGCTGCTCGAACTACTCGAACTGCTCGAGCCGGCCGGCGGCTTTACCGTATCGTCTCCGCACCCGACAACCGCGAGCGCGAGGCTGGCAACTGCGGTCAGCAAGCATATTTGGATTTTCATGTCGCCCTCAAATCTTGTATGTGCCGGCCCAGACGGACACGATGTTTCCGCCCGAATTGATCAACGACTTATCGATTTCGAGTACAATCGAGAGCACGTTGACGCCGTCGAAAAAGTTCTTCGCCGGGTCCACACCATTGTTCGTCCTTTTGAGCATATCCACGAGCGTCGCGGCGGTTGCACCGTCGAGCATTGGGCAACCGGCCATATCGAATGTGAGACCTCCGGCAGCGCCCTTCACCGCCGTCACTGCATTCTGAAAACCTTCCAAATTGAAGAAGAATGGATCTGCGCGAAGACCGGCAAACACTCGCATTTTCGACGTTTGGCTCGTGATACCCGCCGGCGTGCTTGCATCGCCTTTGACGAAGTCGATGACTTTGTCACCGGGAGCGCCGAGCTGACAATGAATCGCTTGCGCGTTGTCGAATGTGCAGACGATGTCGGTCAATTTGCCGATCATTCCGTATACGGTACTGCTCTCCAAATGGAAAACATACTGGACGGCATTGGAGAATTTCGTCGTGTTCGTCGCCAGGGGTGCGACATTCATGACCAGCGCGAGTTTATCGGTGGATGCACTCCACGCATACACATCGGTAATGTCCGCGGCAGGATCGAGCTTCACAGCGGGGCTATCCAAATGGTCTGCGGCGATGGCCCAAGCCGCGCCGGCGATGACGGCCAGCGCGCATGCTCCCTGAAGGTATCTCATTTTATGACGCATGGTTTCTCCTATGGAACGATATGTTCCGACTTCGACAGTGAACATCAATTTGCTTCCAAAGAAAAGCGTATCGATTAGGTTTCGTGGGAAAACAGCCGAATTTTCGGCGCCGGCGCATCGTGTTCACAATCAATGCGCATGGGTTGGGCTCGTCTTCGGTGAGGGTTCAAGAAGTGCCTCGCACGCCGTCCGAAGCCTGCCTAGATCCTGCGCGCTCCGGCAATGATTTGGTCGTCTTTCATTTTCCGAGGCGGGCATTCATGTACATGCGGAGGTTGGATGGCGGCGTCAGGTGCGTGTTACTTGGTCAATGCGGGGAAACCCGGGTCGGCATTACCTCCCGCAATGGTGAATTGCCCCGGATAAGTGTGCTGGAGGTCCAAGCCGATCATTTCCATCGCGAGTTGCAATGCCTGAATGGCGTCCATCCCACTTGTTTGAGATGAACGGACCTGACCACCCTCGATCTCAATCTCAAAAGGTCCTACCCAGTGACCCCACAAAGAATCTTCCTCCCCAGGTGGCGGAGGCACGAAGTATGGCCTTCCAAGGCGAACGATCGCCTTTTGTACAGGCGCATCAGGGGTCGCGCGATACTCGAGCTCTCGTTCGGCAATGCAATCAAATGAAGTGTGCGTTGTAGTCATTTCTTGTTGTGCTCGCAATCTGCTAAGCACGCCCCGTATTCCCGCATCGCGGCAGCTCGGCAGAGAGCTACTTGCATTTCTGTCCTGTATTTGCGTCGATTTGCGCAATCACTCATCATCATATCGTGCACGTGTTTGCACGTGGACACACACGCGTTGCAGGTTTCCGCAGCGATGTCGCGCTTGGGCTCAACCGGAACCGGACCGGCAAATGCGCCCGACAACCCTCCAAACGTTGCGAAAAGCAAAACCCCTGAAGCCTTCAAAAACCGCTCGTGCATAGCAACCTTCCCATCCTTCGGGAGCCTACCAAGCCCATCCTCATGAAGTCAACTCGCCGACTGCATAGCGACGAAAACAACCACCACGCAACGCTGAATCATTCGCCACAGGTTCATGCACACCTCCCCGAATGGACCAGAGCGATAAGAACAGGACGCCGTTCCACGATCACGTGACCTCCCAACCGTATCCCGCCCCAAGCCGGATCGCCTTTACGACCTCCGAGACGCCACTGCAGCATTGCAGGATCGCCTTTATGACCTCCGAAACGCCACTCCGGCATTGCGGAATCATCTTTCCGACCTCCGCTACGCCGCCCCAGCATTGCAGAATCGCCTTTACGACCTCCGATACACGATCCCGCCGGCGCAGAATCGCATTTTTGCCCTCCGAAATGCGACCCCGACGGTTTTTGCTTGTTTTTCCTTGCGTCCGCAGCGTACGTTGTGTTACTGTGCAGGCGTCCTTTGGAAGGAGCATTTACTACATGCAATTACCTGATTCCGATGCGGCTCATCCCGAACGTGTTCGCGTGGGTGGATATGTGGCACGACGGTTGCGCCGCGCCAAACGACTTACGTTGGCCGCCGATGTGGATACCGCCACGGCGCTCGTGCTGCAGCGCGGACGCGAATGGGAAGATGCCGGCAGGCCCGTGCAGGAAGCTCGCGCGGATCGCGATGGCGCCGACGACGACCTCGACGATATGGCCAAGGATAGCCGCGCCAAACTCGCCGGACGAAGCGCCGATGCGATGCGCAATGCGCCTTATACGCAGATTTTCCCCGAAGGCATCGATTACTACACCGCCGCGCCGCTCGATCAGGAAGTCGCCCGTTATGGGCAATTGGTTTCCCGCCTGAATGAATTCCTCGATCCCACCGACGACGTGCGCAAAACGGCCGTCCCGGCATTAAATGCAGGCATTGCGGCATTTCAATTGGCGACCGATGCCGTGAATACGGCCCTCGGCAATGAAGCGATTGCGGCGACGCGATTGACGAGCGCCGAAGAAGCTTGGGATGTGCTTTTGACAAAAGTGTACGGCACGCTCGTCGCGGATGAAGGAAAAGCCGCGGCGGAGAGGTATTTTCCGAAAAACCGTCGCAATAAGAAGAAAAGCGGGGGGTGAGCGTTTCGAATCTCCGCATGCCCACCATGTCATCGTAGCGATTTGCTCATCCTCAACATCGTCCTCGGCCTCCAATTTCGGCAAGTCTTCTCAGCATCGACAGACCGATGTCGTCGACCATCGCCATCTCGATGGCGCCTTGGTCGACGCGCATAGGAACCTCCATCCAAACCCTTCCGAGCAAAATCGTCAACATCTTGACAAGCATCGCTTGTTGTGACCATCCGCGCGCCTTGCGGTCAAACGAGAAGTTGTCACAAACCGACATCTCAAACGTGAAGTGGCATGCCAGACCATGCAGCAAACCCGCGAACGCTGAGCGTAGGCAGCATCGGATGAGTGGCAACTTTCCGCATTTTTGTGACGTTTGTCCGAGCGCGAACCGCACTGGCTTCGCATGAGGCACGACGCAACACTGCCGGAAAACGCACACTCAGTACGTTTCGTCAAGCCCGTTTGTCTCATTTGCTGGCAACCTCGCAAATAACGCGGCATCACCAAGTTTTGTATTTTTTTTTACAATCTAAGCGCACGATTTTCTAGAGTTGCCTCGAACTTCAGCACGAGGTGACATCATGAACGGAAGTAAGCTTGGAGCGCGTGGATGGAATGTGTTACGAAGCAGTGCGGTGCTTGCCGTGATGCTGATGGGGATCGGTTGCGTCGTTGATTACCCTCCTGGTCCAGGGACGCTTGTAGGTTGCAAGTGTCTATGTAATTTTACATGCACCATTGATGCGCCAGCATGCGCAATCGACAATTCGCAGACTGAAGCCATCAGTGCATGTGCAAGCCAGTGCGCCGATATGGGTTGCAGTTTGCAGGAACTCAACGGAATCGGTGATCCCCTGACCTGCGACCCTGCAAATTTTCCGGCAGAACAGGGGCCTGCCTGTGCACGAAGTGACGGCAGCATGAGTTATGCAGGCAGCGTCGCGACAATAACCTACCTCAATGACCCCCCCATTCAAACGCATGTCGCAGGGGAGTTTCGACTGGACGGTGGTTGCGAAACGGGGACATGCTCAATTGAAATCAATCACTTGTACCTCGATCCGGACGATTTCTCGATACCAACATCCGTTGGCACATTTGATGTGACCGACGCATTTATTCTGAACAACGACAACTTGGTCGGCACGCAATCGGGTCGAAGCTTCACGATTCCGAGCGCAAACGTCCAAGTGCTCGTAAATGGGTACGTCAACGGCGTTCAGCAATCCCTCATTTTTACGCCGAATCCAACGGAAGACCTGACCGGTATCCATGTGCCGAGCACCGGGCAATTCGGCCTGTACGGGCAGTTTACGCAATTGAACGGCGACTTGACGTTGACGCTCAATTTGAATGGCACGGTGACCGCTCGACCGCCGGTCACGGTCGTTGGACCCAGCCAAACCATTTCCTGCAATCCGTCAACTGGGACCGGCATGGCACTGCTCGATGGCAGCTTGAGTTCCGATCCCGATGGCAATCTTCAGACGGTAGCCTGGTACGAAGGCAATACGTCGTTAGGAACTGGACTCACGCTCAATGCCGAGTTTGGCATGGGCACTCATATTGTGACGGGATATGCCATTGACACCACAAGCAAGTTCACTTCCGCCGATACCACGGTAACGGTTCTTCATGATGCACCACCCGTCTTCGACGCCGCGCCATCGGTGACCGTGGCCGCATGTACGCCGGGGTTGGTCCTGCTTTCCGCGCCGACGGTCGTTGATTTGTGCTCGGCGCTTGCCCCTGTTGTCACGGGCGAAGTCGTTGAAATCAATGGACTCGTTCTGACGACACCCATTCCCGTGGATACGCTCACCGGTGCCGTCACCTTGCCGGCAGGCACCGCCACTGTCCTGTGGACGGCGGAAACGGAGGGCGGAGTCGCGACATTCGAACAAACCGTTGCGATTTCTGACAGCCCGGATGCTACATGCTGCGGTCCATCGCAAGTATTGTATCAGGGCACATCGGGGGCCGATAGCAAGCTTGACCCGAATGCGACGACGGGCTACTGCATGTTCGGTTACGAGGCGAAAGATCGACTGCAATCCGGCTCGTTTGCAGACTTCATCTCCGGCGGCCCGGGCGACGACATGCTCAAGAGTCAAGGTGGCGATGACGTTATCTTCGGCAATGACGGTGATGACGACATCACTTACCAAGGCAATGGTAACGTCGTAATCAGCGGCGGCCCGGGCGACGACAAGATTCACCTCGCGTTCGGACCGACATCGCGCATCTTCGCCGGTCCAGGCAATGACCTGGTGACGTGCGATGGCGGCGACGACACGATTTATCCGGGCGCGGGACGAGACACCATTCGAGCAGGTAGCGGCGACGATACCGTCATCTTCTCCAACGTGTGCGAATTGGATTCGAACAAGCTGCTGAACGGCGGAGCAGGCGACGATACGCTGATTCTTCCGGTTCCGCTCGCGAGCCTGAATGGCGTCACAGTGATTGGCTTCGAACACATCGTGGTGGATTCTTCGCAACAGCATCTTGCGGAGTGTCCATGAGTTGCATCACGTTCGATAAGTGTTGAACCGGAGAATGGTTTGTCCAGCGTGCAATTTGGGCGCTGGACAAACCGTTTGCGCACATTCATGAGGAACGGATCCTGCCATGCCCCATCATCAACAATTCGCCAAAATCCTTACGGTCATTTCATTAAGCGCGCTTTGCGGTTGCACGGACCAACCCGTCTTTGAAAAACTCTTCAGCACGGACCATTTCGATTATTATGTGGAAGTGGGAGCGGAGCCGCCGTGCGATGGCACCGGTGAATGGCTCGAACGGTACTACAAGGCGAACGCGAAGTTTTTTGGGGCGGAACTGCCGGCGGGGGATAAAATCGAGTACTATCTCGTTGGCAGCGATGGGTCGATGGCCGCCGTAGGTTGTCCATCACTTGGGGGGTGCGCACAAACAACTCGAATCTACGATCTTTTCCCGCTGACGCCACACGAAGTTGTCCATGCGAACGCATACCTGATTGGTGAACCACCCGCAGTCTTTCAGGAAGGACTTGCAGAGGTTCTTGGATGCCGCACAATTTCATACGATGCGCCGTTGGACACCACTCATCCAATTGAGAACCTGTTGGAAACACATGTGTTTACCGAATGGCGAGTTAAGCACGGTTACGGTGTGTATCGAACTGCGGCGAATTTTGTGCGTTACCTCATTGATACATTTGGGGTTACGAGTTTCTTGAAGTTTTACGCGAATACAAAACGCGATGCCACTTGTCCTGAAATCGAGAGTTCTTTTCAAAAAGAGTTTGGCGCAGACATATACGAAACGCTTGCCAATTGGCGGAAGCTGCCCGCGCCTTTGCCCGGTGACATGTGTCTGCGCTTGATGGAATGCGATTCGACAATGCCGTTGCTGGATAATGGCGAACTCGACTTCAAATGCGGGCCATGGGGAGGATTCGGGCCGATCTCGGAAGCCGTAGTGCGACTTCCGATTGCCGATGGCATTGTAAAACAAATTGATTCCAAACCGTCTCAGCTTGAGCCCATTAAAATCTCGAGTGCCAGTTATTATCGATGTGAAGGCGGAAATTTGGGCGCTATGGGCGAGGTGACATTCGGAATGTTGTGGGACAATAAGCGCAACATCATCGTTGATCCACACAGATCCTCGCTTCACCACGTACTGGATGCACCGCCCGGGGACTATGTTGCATGGTTTATGTCACCCGCAGAAACCCAGATACATGTCGAAGTGGAAGATTCGGGCAGTCCGATGCGTGAGGGTTGTACACCAGGCGTCTCGCCCTTGCCACTCATGAACAACCAGGAGCTTGTCTTGACGACTCGATGGTCGGACCACGCATGCAGCGGGTTTTGGTGCCCGGGTCATAGTTGGGACGTGGTTATCGGCTCAGAAGGGGCCATTGGTTGGGATCCGCTTTTCAATAACGGAGCGATGGCACCGTTCATACCGGAGAAACTCTACCTCTGCTCCGACCCCTGCCCTACAGATCCCAATGCGTGCGAAACCCTGACGCTCGACGCCAACACGGGCAAACCCGCCCAATCCAAACAAACCTTCGCTCCTGGCACCATCGTGCATATCGGCGCACCGCTCGCCCCCTTGAAAGAGCATTTTTCCGTGCGTATGCGGCTCGTTCCCCCCTGCAATGGCAACGTGCCCTGTACCGACCCGTGGCATGGTCCGCGGTAAACCCGCGATACCCCGCCAAATTGCAACTTTTCGCACACCGACTCGCCTTTACGACCTCCGAAACGCCGCTCCGGCATTGCAGAATCGCCTTTCCGACCTCCGACATGCGATCCCGACATCTCCGGATCGCCTTTTTGCCCTCCGATACACGATCCCGCCAGCGCAGAATCGCGTTTTTGCCCTCCGAAATGCGATCCCGACGGTTTTTGTTCGCTTTTTGTAGCGCCAACGTCGTCGCCCCATGAAATCACGCGGCTCGGTCCGCGCCAGTGCTCCCAGACATTGTTTACCGCTACCCTCCACATTGCGAAGCCATTTTCGCAGCAACGGAGGTGCGGCGTGACGCGTTATGGGCGACTTGTACGGCTTTTGATTGCGTTGTTGTTCGTGACCAACGTTGCGTGCGCACCGGACGTGTACGTGCAGCCGACAGGGACGATGTCCTTTCAGCAATTGCTGCAAGCGGACGCCACGATGGACGCGCGCATTGCGGCGCATGCAATGAGGGGCTTGGGGCGCAAGGCGCCGCAGGCGACCTGAAGCCCCAAATGTTCAACCAAGGGGTTGGGCATCGAGCCGGCCGAGTTATTCGCGAAGGCCGGCTTTGAGTTCGTCGCGGAGCTCTTCCAATCGCGCAAGGTCTTCTTTGAGCGCCTCGACGCTCCTATCTGAACGGGTCGGTTCTTCGATTTGGCGTATCGTGTCGGCGATCAGGGGTTCGAGCACGGCAAGGCCGGCGTCGAATTGTCGTTCGAGCAAGCAACAATCCGCGTAAAACCAGGTCATCGTGCTCCGAAGATAACTATTGGTGAAACCAACGGCTACCATTTCGTTCCAAGCCGCTTGACAAACCTCAAAGGGTTGCTCGAATCGAGTTGCCGCACAGAGGATTCTTTCCGCAACGCGCCGTTTTGTTTCCAACACATGAAACGCGTTGCCGTCGGTGTGCTTCACAAACACCTTTTCAACTCGTTTGTATTCACGTACGACGTCATCGAATGAAAGTATTTGCTCTTTTATGACGACCGACTGAAGGGCATAACCAAGCGCCCGGCCAAGTGACTTGAGTCGTTCGTCCTCATGAGGTGTCGCCATCTCTGTATGCCTCGCTTCTACCTTTTCCATTTTGGCACCCAGTACGCGCATGAAACAAACTTACCTGAGGAGATTTCAAACTTCCAGGGCCAGGTCCCTTTCGTTTTGCGGCATTCGTCCCAACACATGGCACAGCGGCGCGAACCCTCAACACTACCATCTTCATCTGCCAGGTCCGTCAACAGACACTTGTTGAGTTCTTCCTGGCAATCATTCTCCCACTTTTTACGCCTCCGCAGCGCCTGCGCCACCTCTTCCGCCACGACGATCGATACCCCAACCAGAATCGTGACGCCACCCGCAACGAGCACAATGGGCCCCAAGGCAATCACGACCGCTGCGACCTGGACGACCCCGACCATGGAACGGGACTGCGGTGAAACTTGGGACGTGGCAGGCGAAACTTGAGACGCGCTCACGACCTCATCAGGAACCTCCATGCGTTCGAGCGCCTGCGTCAAGCATGTTTCGAGTTCGCTCCCGGAAATCATCGAGTCTTTGACCTTCGCGGTGATGCCGTCATTTGTCGCTTCAAGGTTATACAGGACGGCGTACGAATCCGCTTTTCCGGACAATTTCAAAGCAAACTTATCGGCACAAGCCTGCAATGCCACAATGGTTTTTCGCGGAGCTTCGATGGACTTGGTGATGGTTGGCGGTTGAGCAGCTTCTGGGGACGAGTGACTTTCATGCGGCTCATACCGTGGCTCGTACCCCGGATCGGCGCTGCAACCGCATAGTGCGACGAAGACACTCAAAAGCCTTCTCATGATGCTACCTCCCGAAGCTCATCACCCTATCGGGGCCGGCAATCGAGGGCCAAGTATTCCATCGACGATGTTGGTGCTGAGTGGTTCGCCATTCTCGGGCTGCATATCGCAAGCCAAATGAAGCCTTACGCGCAAGAATGCGAGAATTTTGCCCGGAAGTACACCGGTGGAGCGGAAAAACTCTACAAGACTCAATTGGCATCGAGTTTGATCGTGGAAGCCATTGGTCACGCCGCGATTGTGTATGTTGGTTCGGGTCTCAGCGCGAAATCGAATACGACACCCCAATCTGCTACGCAGTCGACTCAATCCGGACCGCGGGTGCGAGTCGGTGCAGAACCGGCGCCCAAAGTGCGCGTCAACGCTGGACCTTCGCCCGAATCCGTTGTCGAGCCTGAGGTTTTTCCAGAGTTTGCCGCGCGCGCCAAAATGTGACAAGGCTCGTTTCGGGGCGCCCGATTGTGGGACGATATTGCCCCGTCGACAGCAAGTGCCCATCATGCCCCCCAGTACAATCTCATCGTCCTCCCACCAAGAACTCCTGTTTCCTGCCTTTATTTACGGCGAAAAAACTCCCTGTCGCCGCAAGATGAACGCTGAAGCCAAAAAGTGGACACGAGCGTACCTGGCGGGGCGCGACTTTCCCGAACCGAAACTCGTGCCGATTGCCCCAGGCTCCGTGGTGTTCATGGACAACACTGCCTCCGACTTGGCCGGCTTAGGGTTCAACATCGTTCCCAATACCAACATCGTGCTCGTCGATAGCGAAGCGGCAAAGCGGGAACGCCATCACGTTCAATGGCGCGCTTACCTCCTGCATGAGTTACACCTTGAAGCGTTGCCGAACTTCGCCGACTGCACAAGCGCTGAATTGCGGCAAGAGAAAACAGGGGCTTGCGGTCGGGCGATAAATTCCTTTATGTGCAAATACCCCTGGGGGGCCATCTCTGCGGCCACCGGCAATACGTTCTTCAGTGATATCGAGGCAATACTGCCCCGGATGGGCGGCGTCTTGCAGCATTGGGAAGGGCTCGACACATTGAAGTACCGTGGCTCGCAGGAGCGCGCTCTTTGTCTTGCTGAGCGAGTTGCATATTGTTTCCGCGGAGAAATCGCGATGTGGGTGGATCAACCCACGGGAAATGTTCGCACCGATTTGCAAACGGCGATGCAGCAAATGCATCAGGCATCGGCCGACGAGATCCATAAGCGCCTTCTGCGGCGTTTGCGGAAACTCATCGATGTTGAGCGGAATTTGAAACATCGCGATTGGTTGCGGTCTCCAGGCATCCTCGAAAGGGGTCTCGAGAACGAACGGAAGGGTGACCAACAAGATTACAACAACCTTACAAGTGGCCAGGAGGGTAAACTTGGCGGGTTCTTGCACATGCTCGAGCGCAATTACGGTCCCGGCGGCGACCTGACCTTACCTTGACGAACGCATAAACACGCCTCCATCCGAGAATTGCCGCGCAGTTCCATGACGACTCGCGTCTTGGACCGCCGATACGCAACCCCGACATTGCAGGATCGCCTTCTTGCCCTCCGATACGCGACCCCGACGTTGCACAATCGCCTTTTTGACCTGCGATACGCGACCATGACCCGACGGGATCGTCTTTTTGCCCTCCGATATGCGACTCCGACATTGCACAATCGTCCTTTTGCCCTCCGATATGCGACTCCGACGGTTTTTGCTTGTTTTTCCTTGCGTCCGCGTCGTACGTTGTGTTATGGTGGTAGCGTCCTTTGAAAGGAGCATTTTGCCAGATGCAATTACCTGATTCCGATGCGGCTCATCCCGAACGTGTTCGCGTTGGCGGGTATGTAGCTCGACGATTGCGCCGTGCCAAACGACTTACGTTGGCCGCCGATGTGGATACCGCCACGGCGCTTGTGCTGCAACGCGGACGCGAATGGGAAGATGCCGGCAGGCCCGTGCAGGAAGCTCGCGCGGATCGCGATGGCGCCGACGACGACCTCGACGATATGGCCAAGGATAGCCGCGCCAAACTCGCCGGACGAAGCGCCGATGCGATGCGCAATGCGCCTTATACGCAGATTTTCCCCGAAGGCATCGATTACTACACCGCCGCGCCGCTCGATCAGGAAGTCGCCCGTTATGGGCAATTGGTTTCCCGCCTGAATGAATTCCTCGATCCCACCGACGACGTGCGCAAAACGGCCGTCCCGGCATTAAATGCAGGCATTGCGGCATTTCAATTGGCGACCGATGCCGTGAATACGGCCCTCGGCAATGAAGCGATTGCGGCGACGCGATTGACGAGCGCCGAAGAAGCTTGGGATGTGTTATTAACAAAGGTGTACGGCACGCTGTTGGCCGACGAAGGAAAAGCCGCGGCGGAGCGGTATTTTCCGAAAAACCGTCGCAATAAGAAGAAAAGCGGGGGGTGAAGGACGGCGGAAAGCTCGACAGCTGGTCTCACTCTGTCCGCGAACGCCTGAAACGACAAGCTCGCAGACGTTCCGATGCAATACCCATCGCTATCGCACTCGCATCATTTCCTGCAAAGCGGCGCTCTGCTTCAAGCGCAGCGACACCGACGGGCGCAGAACCCATGAATGGATCCATGACGAGCTCCCCCGGAGAACTGCTTTGTTCGATGATGCGCAATGGCAACGATATCGAGGAGGAACATCAAACGATGCGACTTTGCCGTTTGGGGGATCGCGGATCGCCCTTTACAAGCATGGTGCGGTGGTTTGCCGAAGGCTATCTTGGGGATCCGTGGCATGCATTCGACCGATTGCCACCGTGAATGGCAAACCAATCAATGCGTGGCACCATTCATTTCGGTACGGGCGGGACCACGATATCGGTAATCGTCACCGCGTAACCTCCGGCGGGATACGCATACGACGAATAACTGTCCAATCCCCATACGACAAGGCCGAAAGGACCGTCGCTGTCGGCTGTATGCCGACCATTTTGACACGTTTTCACGCCGATCTCAGCCCGCACGAGGTCCACTGTCGCCACTTCGAACCGCCCGTCGGAACCCACGGGTTTCCATCCGGAAATGGTTCCCAGACAATCCACCGTCACGTCATGGAACCCTTTGGGCGTTTTGACCCGCGTCAGTACCAAGTTTGTCGTGGGATATGCCGGATCCGTGAAAAACACGTAATGCGACAAGAATTGCGCCGGCGGCAGCATGATGACGAATTCTTCATCGCCCAAATTCGGGGCGAAATTCGGCGCCGTGGCTCCTTCACGCGTACCGCCCGGAATGTTGGATGTATCCATGATCTGCGCAATCGAAAATGGATGCGCCGCATCTTGGCTCGTCACGCGAAATGCCGCGGTCGATTGAAAATCAACCGCCATGCCCTGCTCGATCTGCATGGGCACTCCCGCAATGGGCGGATCGAACGATAACTTTGTGCCATTCGCCACGCCCACGATGCGATAATAGATGTTTTCCGGCATCAAGTCTTTTCGGCGCGTTTCATAAGGCGACGCGACGTATTCGTTGGCGAGCGCCGACACCGGCTGAATCTGTTGATGCGTCGCTTCACCTCCGGGGTTTGGCGTGGGTTGAAGCCGGAAAAACCTATTTCCAGCGCTCACCGCCACGGGTTTGTCGCTCAAGAAAACCGTCCCCGAAGTATCCACGGAACCGGCAGGCAGCTCCCATTGCAGAAATTGCCCGGCGGCAAGAGTAAACGATGCGGGCACCCCTGCGGATGCAGCGGGAAAGTCGGCGCCCGCGGGCAATTGAACGCTGGGAAGAACGTCGATTTTCGTGTCATTCTCGGCCGCGGTCACGCTTGCCCAAAGCGGCCCGGGAACGGAATGCGTCCCGGGAGGCGTCGCAATGACGACGTAGTTGGTGCCCCACGCCGACTTGGGAAATAGCAATTCGGCGCTTGGGAAAAATGATTCCGCTCCGCCATAAGGAAGAATGTCGTACGCACTCACGGGCGTATCCGAGACGATATGGAATGCTTCGCCGCGCGCCGTGCCCGAGGCAACGGTCGGCATTTGAATCGCCGTGGGGACCGGACAAGCCAGCGATTTCCCTGTTTCAGGCATAATCGAATTCGGATCATGCGATAAAAATAGCACCGCCACTTCGCCCTCGGGAATACCGGCCGCCGGTACTGCAGGCCAAGATGCCTCGGGCAAACCATTCTGAGGAATACGTCCGAACGACGTTACATCGAACGATTGACCTCCGCGCGTCACCGTGAGTTTGGCCGGACGAGGCCACGTGTTCGTCACGAAAACCGCAAAACACGGAGGCAGCGCGGGCGGATATGATCCCGCCGTCGCCACATGAAAATCACACCCCACGTTTCCTTTGCTCGCCGCCGCCGCTTCGCATGCAGGTGCACACGCCCCCGCGAGGCACCCCTGATCGGCGGGACAAACCTGAATCACTTGTCCCGCGGCATCGATGACCGAGCGTAAATCCGGGCTGCATTCGGTCACATTCGGACCTCCATCGAACAACAGGCCACCTCCGTCTCCGCCTTGGCCCCCGCCACCACTGCTCGATCCGCTCGAACTACTTTGCGATCCCGTATTTTTGCCATCGGTTCCACAGGTCCACGTCGCGCCTGCAATACAAAGGCTCGCGCATAACCAAATGACTCGTTCCGCAGCGCCCCGTGTTCTTCGGTTTTTCATGATTCACCTCTCGTTCTGGTCTATGTTATACACCGCTTGGAGGAATTCGATGAAAATATCCGTGATTGCGACATTCATCAGCCTGGGACTCGTCGGCGCAGGATTGACCTCCTGCTCGTCGGATAACAACAATCCGCGGCCCATTTCAACGGGGGCGAGCGGTGGCAGTTCATCCTCCGCCGGCAGTTCGAGCAGCGGTAACTCGAGCTCTTCCAGCGGGGAAGGCGGCAATGCATCGGGAGGCAATGGCTCGGGAGGTAATGCGACCGGAGGTAATGGGACGGGTGGTAATGGAACCGGAGGTAATGGGACCGGCGGGAACTTGATGGAAGGATGCACCAATGGCGTCCAGGATGGTCAGGAAACCCAAGTGGATTGTGGAGGTCCGGTCTGTGCCAAATGCGTCGGCGAAGCGTGCATCGACTCGGTGGAATGCGTATCCGGGGTTTGTCTCAATAAAAAGTGCGTCGCGCCGAGCTGTTCCGATAAATTAAAGAATGGTACGGAGACGGATGTCGATTGCGGCGGGCCGGATTGCATGGATTGTCAAGACAATTCGAGCTGCCTGGTGGCCGAAGATTGCACGAGCAAAATCTGCAACAACGGAATCTGCTTTCCGCCGTCTTGCGGCGACGGAGTGAGCAACGGCAATGAAACGGGTATCGATTGCGGTGGACCCACCTGCATGAAATGCCTGCCGGGCGCCGTCTGCAAAGCCAATAACGATTGCGTGAGCAACAACTGCTCGCAATCCAAATGCATCTGTCCGCCACACATGGTCACCGCATCGGCGCCCGGCAATGTGACCTATTGCATTGATCAAACCGAAGTCACGAACCTCGCTTATGTGGCCTTCGTGAATACTCCGAATATTCCACCTCAAGAAGCGTTTTGCGCGTGGAACACGACCTACATACCCAACGGCGGATTACCTCCGGTCGCGCTGAGCGGCTCGCCCGTGGTCAATGTCGATTGGTGCGATGCTTATGCATACTGCAGAATCCAAGGCAAGCATCTGTGCGGCGGCCTCGGCTCGATAGCCGGCGATTACAACAAGCACACCGATCCGTCGTCCAGCCTTTGGTACAATGCCTGCTCGGGCCAAGCGGCGTCACTGTATCCCTACGGCGGGCAATTCAATCCGGCATTGTGTACGGATGAAGGAACGGCTACCCAGGTCGTCACCGTCTTCGACGTCATTCAAAATAAGCCACTTGTGTCTACATGCGCGGGTAATTTCCCCGGCGTGTATCACCTGAGCGGCAATGCCGCAGAATGGGAAGATTCATGCAATGCCCAAACCGGCTCCGGTGATTTGTGCCGATTACGGGGCGGTTCGTACGCATCATCGGCCGCCGACGTGGCGTGCACCGCCGACGCCTCGGCAGCTCGATCCACAACGTCGCCCGAAATTGGGTTCCGCTGCTGCCAGTAACATCGTTTATCAAGACAAATGATTCTCGAATTCGCGGAGCCTCACCCGTCCGCCGTAATTCGAGCAATGATCTCTTCGAGCTTCGCTTCGGCCCGATCATTGTCCACTTGACACGTCCCCGCCGCGTCGTGACCACCGCCGCCGTATTCGAGCATCAATGCCCCGACGTTCGTCTTGGATGAACGATCGAGGATCGATTTCCCGGTCGCGAGTACCGTGTTTTGCTTCTTCAATCCCCACATCACGTGGATCGATATGTTGCATTGCGGGTAAAGCGCGTAAATCATGAATCGATTGCCGACCCAAATCGTCTCTTCGCCGCGCAAATCGAGCACCACCAGATTCTTGTGCACCGTCGCGCACCGGTTGATCTGATCGACGAACTTCTCTTTGTGCTCGAAATACATGTCGACCCGCTCTTTGACATCCGGCAGCTCGAGGATCTCCTGCACCGAATGCTGAAGACACGCATCAATCAGCCGCATCATCAAGTCGTAATTCGATATGCGAAACTGACGAAATCGACCGAGTCCCGTACGCGCATCCATGATGAAGTTCAAAAGCACCCAATCGCGCGCGTCGAGGATCTCGTCCCGTGAAAATTGCGCCGCGTCCGCCTTGTCCACCGCATCCATCATGTCGTCCGGAATGTCGCTGAACTTTTCCTTGCCCCCGTAATACTTCCAAACGACGCGCGCCGCCGACGGCGCATGCGGATCGATGATGTGATTGTCCTGCTTACCTACCCGTTGCGTCTCGCTCGAGTGATGATCAAACGCCAGGTGCACTCCAGGCACGTACGGGAGGTTTGTCGTGATGTCACGATGGGTAACGGGCACCTTGCCGTCTTGCATGTCCTTTGGATGGACAAACTTGATCTCCTCCAAAATCCCCAGCTTTCGCAGGAGCACAGCGCATACGAGCCCATCGAAATCGCTCCTCGTCACCAGCCGGAACTTGTCTGTCATGTTTTCCTCCCAAACGTCGTCGGGTCGGGAGAATAAACCAACGATGTGGTTGAGGAAATGAGGGAGTTCGTCATCCGCGCATTTTATGTCTCACATTCACGGTGCAGGCGGCGTGCACCAAGGAGCGGCAGAATCGGTACTGATGATCACTTCGCCCATGCCCGCAGAAAGGTCCAACGTACCTTCCCAAACGATTTGCGTGGCCGGTTGAGCATCCGTCACGTTACGAACGATTCGTAATGCGACCATACCGGATTCGAGCGTCGAGACATCGGCCGCATAATCGAAGACACACTCGCATTTGCAGCGACTGCCGTCTTTCGGCGCGTCGACTTCGGTAAACACCACGGTGTCGCCGTCTTTGTCGACCTTGACCGAATGATCGCCGCAACAATTGAGTTGAATTCGCGCGTTGGTCAAACCCAGGGTTTTGCCGGCCGCATCGTAATTCCAAAGCAATCGCTCGGCATCGCAATAGGTCGCCGGATCGGGCTTGGGAATTTTCGGCGCGGTGCCTGCCGCGACAAACCCACCGCATTCACTGATGAGCGGCGCGACGGTGAAATCGGGCGCGGGGGAGCTCGTCGAGCCTCCTCCTTCGCCACCGCTGCACGCGAGAAACACAAATCCCGCAAATCCCAGGGCCAACGAGTACTTCAAGTCAGGTATTTTCATATTGACGCTCCTCGGCTCATAAGCCGTTCCAACTTCATCTTGACACGCCCGAGCGACACGGCTACCCGATCGATTCGTGCACACAACCGATCCAATTTACCTCGACTACAACGCGACGACACCCATTTTGCCGGAAGTATTCGAAGCGATGGTGCCCTGGCTTCGCGAAGGATTCGGCAATCCGTCGAGCAATCACGTGTATGGGAAACGAGCCAAAGCCGCCATCGAAACGGCGCGGGCTCACGTTGCGGAATTGATCGGAAGCTCGAGCGACGAAATCATTTTCACGTCGGGCGGCACGGAAGCAAACAACCTCGCCATTCGCGGCGTGCTCGAAGCACATCCGGAAAGAAAACACATCCTCACTTCGAACATCGAACATCCCGCAACCGCAAAACCTTGTGCGTATCTGGCCCGGCACGGATATCGATTGGACGTGTTGGGCGTGAATTCACTGGGACAAGTGAATGCGGATGAAATCGAGGAAAAACTCGACGCCAGCTCGAGCCTGGTGACGATCATGCACGCGAACAATGAAACCGGCGTGTTGCAACCGATTACGGCGATCTCGAGGGTCACGCATGCCAATGGGACGTTTTTCCATACCGACGCCGCACAATCCCTGGGAAAAGTGCCTGTGGACGTTCGAGCGCTCGGCGTGGATTTATTGTCCATTGCGGGACACAAGCTTTATGCCCCGAAAGGCATCGGGGCGTTGTTCATCAAAAAAGGAGTGCGCCTTCAGCCTTTGGTGCTCGGCGCGGGACACGAGCACGGATTACGTCCGGGCACGGAAAATGTGGCCTTCATCGTGGGTCTCGGCAAAGCGTGTGAAATTGCCGGCCGGTCGCTCGAAACGGAAGCCGACCGAATTCATGTTTTACGGGACGACCTTTGGGCGCGATTGAATCGATTCGTTCCCGGCATCGCGTTGAACGGACATCCCACCGAACGATTGCCCAATACGCTCTCCGTGCGTTTTCCAGGCGTTTCCGGGACGGCATTGTTGGCTCGTACGCCCGGCATCGCCGCTTCCACGGGATCCGCGTGCCACGACGGCCATGAATCGGCATCCGGCGTGATCACCGCCATGGGAGTACGTCCGGACGAAGCATTGGGAACGGTGCGCTTGACGTTGGGACGAAGCACGACGGCAGCGCATATCGAGGAAGCAGCGGAGCAATTGGCCGCGTCTTGGAAGGCGACGACGTCGGCTCGACATTGAATCGAATAGAAGTTCAGCGTTCGCGACGCGTCGACGGCGGGGGTTCGTCCAGAGGAATCGGCGGAATCGAACGAATGGACAGATCCGGGGCAAACAACCACGTCGTCACATAACCCGCGGCAAAATCCACCAGACCGAACGAAGGCTCGTGGTCGCGAAACAACGTGCCGGCATTGATGAAAATGCGATCCTCCACGTGACGAACCATGCGTTTGTGGCTATGACCATCCAAGACGAATTTCGCCGACGATGTTCGGCACAGAGCCCGAAACCCCTTGTCATAACGAATCAGCGCGACATCGTCCCCGGGCAAAATGGACGCCATGTCGTCCGCACCTAATCCATGACAAACCAATAGCTTCCCGGCCGACGTAGGTAGCTCGAACATCAGCGGCAAAGACGACAACCATTCTCGTGTTTCCAGAGAAACACTCGCCAATGCGTGAGCATCCGGCAAGTCGCGCATTTGGTTCGCGAAAAACCACCGCTCGTGATTTCCCCGGACGCTCGAAACGTCGTATTCACGAAGGAGCGCAACCGTTTTTTCGACGTCCCCGGGCCCGTCGACGATATCGCCGACGGCTACGATGATTTCCACGGATTGTCGGGAGAGTTCTCGAAGGGCAATGGCGAGGCGGGCGTCTTCAGCGTGAATATCGCCGAGAAAGCCGATTCGTTTCATTCTTCGGCGGCGACTTCGGCCATTTGATCGTGCGCGATTTCGCCCGTGCGCCAGAACGTCAACGAAAACAGCGGCGTATAATCCGGTTTCGGCAAGGCTGCCCAAGCTTCTTCGGTCCGTTCACCACGAGCAACGCAGCATTTTGCACACAAACATTCATCCTTGTACACGCTGCCGAAGAGCTGGTCCCAAATCTTGAAGAAAAACCCGGTGTGATACGGCTTTTTCAGCGTCGACTTGGCGTGGTGCACGTAATGCTGAAACGACGAATTGAATATCGGATGATGGGCGTCCGGCCAATTCAATTCATACCCCCAATGCAGATATGCGCCGTATCCGTAAAAGAAAATGGCGAAGATGCCGAACAAGAGATCCATATTGATCGGCATCACGAGCGGGAAAATCACGAGCGGCGTGGCGCGAATGAATTGATCGATCGGCAAGTCCGCAATGACGGCGAAGGGGCTCGGATTGTAAAACGCATGGTGATGGCGATGTTCTTTCCATGCAATACGACTCACGTGACCCAATCGATGATACGCAAACTCGAAGAAGTCCGTGCCGATCCACACGATAAAGAACGAAAGGAACAAGTACGCCACGCCGTAATTCGCGGTTCCGCAATACGCTTTGGAATAGCCGCTGTCGACGAGGTGCAACGCCATCGCCGGACACGCCGCCGCGGTGAGCAGCCCCTTGAGCATGGTCAACACTTCTTTGCGGACGAGCTGCGGCGACGGGTAATTCGGATTCGATTTACGCTGCCACTGTTCGTACGTCGGATTCATGTAATATCGCCAAAACATCAGTCCCGACATGATCAGCATCGAAACGAGCGCGAGAATCGTCAGGACGATCCACGTCGTAACAAAATTCCCCCGTTTGGCGACTTCACACAACATGGCCCGCTCCTCCGTACGTACGCGATCCCGTGCGCGCCGAGAGTACCGAGGCCCATTGCGGAAGTCCATCGAAAAGGTAGATCTTTTCCACGCGACAAGTGCGCGATTTTGTTGCATCCTTGCGCCCACCGTGCACCTGCCTATCTCGATCCCGTTCCTTTTCCTCGTCGTCGCGCTCGTATGCGCGATGCATACGTTCAACGCCTTGTATTCGGTGCGACGCATCGGCCCACTGACCGGCCCGAGCTTCTTCGCCGGATGGTTGACGGGCGAATTGGCGGCCCACCATTTGTTTGCTCAAATTGCCCTAGCGGCACTTTTTGTGTGGCTCGCGGGACTTCAAGAATGGCCCGCCATCGCGGGAGTCGCTCTGCTCGGCATTTCATGTTTGGGCCTCGTGGCGATTCTGATTCAGTCGCGACGTACCGACGAAATCATGGAGCAAGCGCTGCAAACCGGCCTCGGAACGGACTATGTTCAAAAAATTCCAGGGCATCTGCGCAATGGTTTGTCCGAACGATTGAATTTGTGGCAACGCTTGTTCCCGCTCGTCATGTTCGATACGCGCGTCGAACATATCCGCAACATCGTGTATTCGAACGCCGGAGGGATTCGTTTACGGCTCGACGTCTACCGGCCCAAAGGTCTCCCCAAAGACGCGTCATGCCCGACGGTGCTTTTCGTGCACGGCGGAGCCTGGATCATCGGCCACAAGGATAATCAAGGCAAACCCTTGGCCCATCGCCTGGCAGCTCACGGGTGGGTGGTCTTTTCGATCAATTATCGTTTGTCGCCGCGATTTACGTTTCCGGATCACCTCATTGACGTAAAAAGCGCCATCCGCTGGATTCGTGAACACGGAAAAGAATATGGCGCCAATCCGGATTTCATTGCCATCACAGGAGGTTCGGCGGGCGGGCATTTGTCAGCATTGGCGGCGCTGACGCCGAATGATCCGAAATACCAACCCGGATTCGAGGACGTCGATACGCGCGTCCAAGCCTGCATTCCGTTTTACGGGGCATACGATTTCACCGATCGGCATGGGCATTGGAAGCATTCGTTGCTCGTCCCCATGATCGAGCGTTGGATCATCAAGAAGCGTCTTCGCGATGCTCGTGCGGAATTCGAAGCGGCGTCGCCGATGAGTCACGTTCGGGGCGATGCGCCGCCATTCTTCGTGATTCACGGCGAAATGGATTCGCTCGCTCCCGTGGATGGTGCGCGAGTCTTCGTCGAGCTATTGCGAAAACAAAGCCAATCCCCGGTGCTTTATGCGGAAATTCCCGGGGCGCAACACGCTTTCGAGGTGTTTCCGTCGGAACGAACGGCGCATGTCTTGGCGGGCGTGGAAAGGTTCATCGGCGTTGTATATGGGGAATGGTGCGGAGCGAAAAACCTGCCTGCGCGTAAAGAACAGATGCCATCGGCTGGAGCTGCGGTTGAAATGGTTGCGTCCGGATGAACGTTGTGCTCTTCGGGCTGATCAGCTCGCTTTGTCGAATACTTCCGACAAACTCTGGGCCGACTTAGTTTGCCTCGTCAAACACATCGGACAAACGTTGCGCCGTCAGGAGACGTTCGCTCCACCGTTCGATGCTCGACCCGTCGGCCGCTTCGATACGTTCGAGTACGCCCGTAGGCAGCGGACCAAACTGTAGACGGAGCTGACGGAGAAGAAGAACAGTCTTGCGTACGCCTTGACTCACGCCGTCTTCATGTGCTTGACGAACGCAGCGCTTCTGCTCCTCGACCAAACCATCATACCACGCTCGAATTTCGTCACTCATCGGTTTCTCGCGAGGCGCAGGCATGCGGCCTCCTGCAAGTATGGAAACAGTATGGAAACATTAATGCAAAACGCCAAAATTACTTTGGCTTGTTAAGCACGTTCGACAAAGGCAAGAAATTACGGTGACGGGCAAGTGGGTCGGACGCTCAAGTCGCAAGGAACTCGTTAGCGAAGCTGGTTCCAACAAACAAAATCACTTGCCGGGTCATAACTGCATTAGCAAGAACTTCCCAAACAAAATCATCCCGCCGTCTAGAATCAACGTGTTTTCTAGCTAGTGTAGTTTTCATAGTATCACCTTCTTGTCCTTTCTGTTTTTGGTTTTGGTTTTACCGCGCCTATACAAAACAACAATTAGTAATACAAATCTAACACCAGCCATAGCTAGCGAGCTCGCATGCAGATCTCCGTTTTGCGGCTTCAACCTCCGATGTGGACAACCATCGCCCAGCTCGATCCTGGTGTCAATCCCGTCCGCCTCGACGGAATACAACACCTAGATCTCGAGCTCCGTGAATGATGCCAATGAGGTAAACACCATCATTCTTGATGCGGTATACGAGCCGATAATGCCGAACGAAAATCTCACGAACAGATTCGTCGTCCAACTCCGGAACGATTCGCCCCTTTAGCGGCATGAATGTAATGGACCGTGTGGCCTCACGTACCTCGCGCACGACAACAGATGCGTAGTACCTGGAATCGCGAGCGATATAGCCGGCGATACTTTCCAAATCGTCAAGCGCCGCTTCAGTCCACCTTACTCGACCAGCCATCGAGATAACCGGCGCTCGACTTCAGCGTCCTCAACCACGCGTCCTTCATCGAGATCCGCAAGACCACGCTCCAGCTTTTGGCGCACGTAGATGTGGTACTGAATGTCGTCGAATGATGCGTTTTCCGGCAGTTTTTCGAGGAGTTTCTCAACTTCAGCTTTGGCGTTGAACATGGGGACCTCGTAACCCGAACGTACCACGATCCCCTTGCGCCGTCACGCTTTTTCCATCAACACAGATGGGTGCCCCGACAAACGTTCGTCCCCCCAAACCTTCGTTTGTCCTCCAACGTTTCAGAGCGTCGACGAGATCACTTCATCGAGCGACGCTTCATCGACGAGGCCCGACATGTACTTGATGACGCGGCCTTCACGATCGATCACGACCAAGCTCGGGAGCTTTTCCACGCCGTATTTTCGCGATCCGTCACGCACCGTGTCCATCACGATGGGGTAGGACAAACCTTGGCGTTTCGCATGCGCCCGCGCGATCTCCGGCGGGTCGTCGACGTTCACGCCGAGCACCACCAAACCCTGCTTTTCGTAGCGTCTGGCGATACGATCCAAGATCGGCGCTTGCAACGTGCACGGCCCACACCACGTCGCCCAAAAGTCCAGCACAACCGGATGACCCTTGTACCCGGACACCTGAACCTTCGATCCTGCGTCTCCGTTCGCCGCAACCGAGAATGTGGCATCAGGTGCGGTCTTGCCTTCGAGCGGTGACGTCGAGCCTTTGAACTTCGGCAAGAGCGCCACGAGCACGAACGCTCCCACCACGAGCAAAACGGCGAAGATGCTGGACGACGGAGTTTCTGAGGAGCGGTCTGAATCGGTCATGTGGAAGAAGTGTTCATAGCAAGTTCTTTGCGTCTACGCCCCTTCGCCAACCCCTGATATCGTTCGCCGCACGCGACCTTCGAACGTCGCAATCTTGCAAGAAGCAAAAAACTTCGGTTACGCAAGCCCCGAAGCCCTCATGCCGAACGCCGAAATCCGCGTCGGAGGAAACATGCTCGATCGTCCGAATTCGTCGACCGACACAACAGCACCCATCAAAGGCAAGCGCCCACCGCCCGGAGCGCTCGAGCTTGCAAAATGGCCGCCGGATGATGGGGATCTCCCGAACGCTCCCGGTGGAGGAATGCCCGCTGCTCCCGCAGGAGGAGGCGGTGGCGACATCGGCGACGGCGATTTTCGAAAAGGAAAAACCAGCGGGCTCGTCCTCGGACTCGTTGGGATCCTGGCGATCGCAGGTGCCGGCGCGGGTATCTACTTCGGCATGAAAGAAGGGCACCAGAAGATGACGGTCGAGCAGATCGTCAAAGAAAAGAAGAACATCTTCGTCCTGCCCAAGAAGGATCAACTGCCGCTTTGGCGTAAATGGGCCGCGGATCCGAACGAATGGGCCCTGCAACAAGAAGCCCTGATTCAGCTCGCGTACGCCGACGATCCCGAAGGTGCGACGTTCGCGACAAACGCCTTGGCCAAACCCGACCATCGCGTGCGCGGCGTGTGCGCTCAAGTGCTCGCGTATTACGGTTCACCCAAGGCCGACGGCGCAAAAGCGGCTCTTCTCGCGGCGCTCAAAGAGGCGGATGATAGCGACAAACCCCAGATCGTCTGGACCCTGATCGCCCTCAAAGAACCCGCCGTCTTCAAAGACGCGATGGAGCAGTACCGAAAAGGCTTCTTGTCCAAGGTGGAGCGACTCGGCGGCGGTACGGCGTTCGACCCGGAAAAACTCGCGCAGCTCGTGCCTCTCGAAGAGTTCGAAAAGCTCGCCGGCGACGAAAGCAGCTCCGTTCGCCAACTCGTCGCGACGCTTCTTTCACGTGACGCCAACCCAAAGTGGACCCAAACGCTCATCAAACTCGTGAAGGACAAAGACGTCGAAGTCGGTCGTGAAGCGGCGACGGGTCTCGGCAAGATCGGTGATGAAACCGCTCGCGGTCCGCTGCTCGAAGCGCTCAACCCACCGGCCGGCGTCGATCCGCAAAAGGACAAACTCTTCAAGGAAAACCGTCAGAAATTCCTCGAAGCGCTGCGCGATGGCATCGGCGGCGAAGGGTTGGTCCTGGCACTCGACAGCGTCAAGTCGGATCCTCCGGAAACGGAATGGTTCCAGACGAAACAGCTGATGGACATGATCAAGGACATCGCCGATCCGCGTACCGGCAATGCGCTCGTCAAATGGATCGAGACGAAAAAACCGTCGGTGCATTGGCAAGGCGAAGCGGGAACGCGTTTGGCCGAGATTGGCGACATTCGCGCGGCGAAGATCCTCGGCGAACGTATGCGGTTCAATCCGGCCGACGTGTACAAGCTCGAGAACTTCTGGCAGGCGGGCAAAGGCGGGCGTCTTTCACGTGCGGACGAATCGCGCGTCGTTGCATCACGCATGCTCGCGGACTTGGCGATGATTCACCGGGACAATAAAGCTGCGCTCGCCGAGCTCAAAACCGCCGAAGACGGAGTGCTGTTCTGGATCAAGAATCTCGGGCCCAAGGAGCATCCGCAACCGCACGCGAACGGCCTGCGTTTCCTCGCCGCAATCAATTCGGAAAAAGCGCTCAAGGATATGCGTGATTGGGCTTTCCCGAAGGAGCCATTGCCCAAAGAAGGCGCGCCTCCGCCGTTCCCCACGGCATTTGAAACGGCCCAAAGCGCATTGCGTTATCTCGGCATGATGAAGGACGAACAATCGTTCCCGAAAATGCTCGAGCAATTCAAGCGTAAGAAAGACAAGAAAATGGATACCACGCTCGAAGGCATGAACGGCGGTGGTATCGCCATGCTCGGTATGGCCCTGCGCGCCGTCGCTTATGGGTCGGCGCAAGGTTTGGCGCAATGGGGCGATGGTCGAGGCAACAAGGACCTGATGGAGTTCATCGAGGACGAACTCTGGAATGAAGAAGCACGGCAAGCAGCGTGCGAAGCCTTGGCTTGGTGTGCCGACGAGAAGACCATGATCGACGTGGCCAAGAAGGCCGCCGAGTTTGGCGCGAAAAAGGAACCGCGAAAGCAAGTCATCGGCGCTTGTTATGCGCTGACCTTGTCGCGCAAGCCTATGCCGGGCATTGCCGCGACGCTGGCCGAGCTCATCAAACCCGAAATGGATCGCGGCTTGCGCACCACGTACGCCACGGCGATCGGCATTGCCGGCGTCGACGCCGATGCGCAAAAGATCCTCGAGGAGAAATTGCAGAACGTCGATACGCGTAATGCGGCGGCGTTGGCCCTGATTCTGGGCGGTTCGTCAGAAACTGCGGCGCGAACGGTGGCCATGTACGGCGATTTCGGCCAAGAGCAATTGAACGATTTGAAGGACGATTACTTCCGGGCATTCGGGTATTGGTCCGACGAAGACTTCAAGCGTGGCAACCTGTATCGTTATGTCGCAAATGCGGAAGCCATTGCGCGCATCAAAGTCAATGACGTGACGCAAGATTGGTCGCGGCAACGATTGCAGGCCCAATTCGACAACCTGGAATTCGATAACGGTCCGCATTCGGAAACGCGCGTCGTTTTGCGATATCGCTTGTGGCAAGACGCCAAAGGCGCGGACGCCGAGCGCAAAAAAGGCGCCATCATGACGCTCAAGTTCATGAAGGAACGCGGCGTTTTGATGGCCTTGCGCGGCGAGCAAGGCGAGACGGGCGAAATGGCCAGACGAGCGTTCTTCGAGCTCATGAATCCGAAAATGCTCATCGCCGAAGACCTCAAGGCATTGCAGAAAAAGGATTCGACTCGCGGGGACAAACAGTAGTCATCACTGCGCCCCGCACATCATCGCCGCCGACGTTTCTTGTCCTCGTCGGCGGCTTCCTCCTCCGCCGCTATTTCCTCCTGCACCTCGATTTCCGTGTTTTCGTCTTCGACGAAGCGAATACGCACGGGCTTTTTCGGGATTGCGACACGCATCCCCGACACGGGTTTCTCCGTTTGTCCTCGTACGCGACGTTTCGCCCGCTCCAGCGCTTCGTGCGCGGTCACGCCCGCGTCGCGGACATGACCCGCGGCGTTCCGTAATGGTTTGCCGAAGAATATCGACAACACGGACAAGAGCGTCGGCACGATGGCGCGCAAGGACACGAGCACGGCGATTTGCGCGAGCGTCAATCCAAACAGAAACAACCCGGCCACCGCAATGGGCAAACCCGGACGCCCTTCACGAAGATTCGCCAAACGTTCGGCCCTTTTTGCAGCGCGTTCGGCTTTTCGGGCCGCTTTTCGCGCTTTTCGCTCGGCCTTCGATCCATGCTCGTGCGCTTTGTTCTCCCATTCCTTCTTCAGCTCGGAAAAACCCTGCTCCAATTGCTCGACGGCCTCTTCGATGCCCTGCTCGATGTCTTTGCCGATGTCGGCGTCTTTGTTACGCCCTTGGTCGACGTTGCCCGACTTCTCCGCTTTCGGCGGCTCTTGTTGTTTCGGCGGCTCCTGCTTCGTTTTTCGAGGCGCATTGCGTAAATCGCCCAAGAGCGGTCCGATTTGACCGGCGCGTTTGTCGGGGTCAGGTTCGAGCATCGCGGAAAGCGCCGAAACCAGCGTGGGATGCGCGGTTTTTCCAAGTACCGCGGGGACATCCAAGGCCAAACCTTTGTGCGGCAAATCTTCCGGTTGACGACCCGTCATCATGACGAGCGCCGTTGCGCCCACCGCGTACACATCCGACGCGGGCATTGCTCGCCCCTGGAATTGCTCGGGCGCCATGAAGCCGAATGTGCCCACGACCGTGCTTCCGCCTTCGGGTTTCATTTTATCGCGCACAGCGCCGAAATCGATCAATGCAAACGACCCGTCCGGCCGACGCATGACGTTGCTCGGCTTGATGTCGCGATGGACGACGGGAGGCGATCTGCCGTGCAGGTAATCGAGCATTTCCGCGGTTTCGCGTAAGAACTGAACAATGTCGTCCTGGCCGAGCGTGACGCCTCGTTTTTGCAACGAATGCAGACTTTCGCCTTCGATTTTTTCGGTCACCAAGAAGAGCTCGCCGTTCTCCTCGAAATGCTCGACGTACTTGGGCAAACCCGGATGAGACAAACCAGCCAGGACTCGGGCTTCGCGTTCGGCGAGCTCCACTTCTTTCCAGCTTTTTGCGCCGCGCACTCGAAAACGCTTGATGGCGACGGGTTTACCTTCTTTCTTATCGACGGCTTCGAATGTCGCCGCTTGACTCCCCTCCCCCAAGAGGCGAATCACGGCATATCGATCATTACGAAAAGAACTTGGTGCGTCGGTCATGGGCGGACTCAGGCCAAGCAACGTGCAATGCGCCGGCAGAGGTCGAAGACGTAGAAAAAAGATGGTGGAAAGAAGCGGCGGCGACCTCTTTCCGAGCCGGATGTGAGCTTGCAAGGCGCGCTCATGCGTCGAAAATCCCTGATCAAATCGGACTTGTCAAGGAGAAAGAATTGGGTACCCGGTTGGTTCTCGCGATGCTAACGTAGGCGCGTGTTACGCTCGGACGAACGTCAGCCCATCGCTCTGCCAAACCCTCCGGCGCTCGAAGTGCCCGCGGACTTCGGTGTCCGGCTGGACCAACTTGGTATCCGCGTAGACGCGGGAGCCATTGGGAAAATCGGTGACTTTTTGGCGCGTCTTTTGGCCATGAACGAGCGAATGAATTTGACCGCGATCGAGAGTCCCGATGCGGCGTGGCAAAAACATGCATTCGACGCGTTGACGCTCGTGCCGCTGCTGCAAAACGTTCCGGCGGCAGGGCGCATTGCGGACATTGGTTCGGGCGGAGGATTGCCGGGGATTCCGCTGGCGATCGCGAGGCCCGACTTGCGCGTGACGCTCATTGAATCGATTCAGAAAAAGTCGGCATTTTTGTCCGCCGTGGCGACGGCATTGCTTTTGTCGAACGTGAACGTGCTGGCAGAACGAGCGGAAAAGCTGACCTCGGGTTCTTTACGAAATGCATTCGACGTGGTCACCGCCCGCGCCGTCGCGCGTTTGTCGGATCTTCTGCCGCTCACTGCGCCATTTGCGAAACCCGGCGGGCGGCTGTTGCTCATCAAGGGCCAAAAAGCGCCGGAAGAGCTGGCGGAAGCCCAACGAATCCTCGTCAAACTGCGTTGTCGACACGTCGAAACCGTCGTGACGCCGACGGGGCGCATCGTGGTCATCGAAAAAATGGGAAAGGAAACAGCATGAACCTCGTCGATATGATGACCGATTATCTGCGCGGCGAAAAACTCGAAGCGCTCGTATTCATTTTGCCTCTGGGTTTGGCGAGTATCGTCTTCGGCGCGTGGCTGTTGACCGATGCGAAAGAATCGTTTTTTCGCGGCGTAGCGTGGCCCTTCGTGGTGCTCGGTTTGGCGCTCACGGTCACGGGTGCGACGGTCGGGTTTAGAACGCCGGCGCAAGTCGAACGATTGTCCGCGGCTTATGTTGCCGAGCCGGAAAAAACGCGGACCGAAGAGCAGGCCCGAATGGCCAAAGTCAATCAAGCGTGGCCGGTGTATTTGACGGCGTGGGCGACGTTCGCCGTCGTCGGCCTCGTGCTCAGGTTTGCCCTTAAAAACGAATTCGGCCGAGGCATCGGGACGGCGCTCGTGTTTTTCGCAGGCGTGGGTCTTTTGATTGATGGATTCGCGGAACGTCGCGCCCATCCATATACGAAGGCATTGGAAAGTGCCGGGCCAAAACCATCGGCCGAACCCCATTAGCACGACTCCGCCACTTCGTATATTGTGCTTCGATGAACTGGCGGTAGTGTCAGGTCAAGTTCGGAAACGGCATCATGCACATTGGATCGGCCAAATCACCACATAGGTTCAAGTCGAATACCTCGCCGTCCGGCGCTTTGTGCATGCGATCGAAGACCATTTGTGCGTCCTTTTTCAATCGATAAGGCCGCACACCTGCATCCATTCCCTCGGGAAATATCGTGTCGTACGGGGCCGGAAGCATTGCATAAGGAGTAGCGGTGTAGCCAATGGCCACGTAGGCAACTCCGCCGGGACCACCACTCAACCCCATAACCTCGGTCATATCAAGCTTTCCATCTCCATTCGCATCATTCGCGACGCCGACGAGGCCAATGCCAAGCTTGGGTTCTCCCGTGCACGGGCACATCGATTCATCATTACACGCTCGCGGGCAGAGCAGGTTTTCTTCGTTCGGAATCGTAATCGACGAATTTGGAATTTCGACACGCGTTGCCTTTGCGTCAAAAGGCGCGTCATACCCAATCACGGGCATCGGGTCCGGACCGTCGTCATCAAGTTGGAACCAAAGCGCGAAAACACGTCCTGGACCTGCGCTGCCCTGAAGGACATTCACATCCAAGCAAATGGTATTTGCCGGACAAACGTCGCTGCCTCCGCCGCTGCTGCTGCTGCTGCCGCTGCTGCTGCTCGAGGACGTGGTATTGCTGTCGACATCCGGGCCGCAAGCCATGATGCCCGAGGTGAAAAGCATGGAGCCGACAAGAATGGCCAAGTTACGTTTTTGTATTGTCACGACTACACGATTATCAGATCGTCGCGAAATGTCCATTGAAATGAGCGCCGATCGAGAGCGCAGCAAAAATCCCGATACGCGGCGTGAAGACCGCAGCACGCGCCGCTCATCAATCCTTCCGCGTATGATTTTTCTTCGTTTTTGCCTTACGCAACGTACGTAACGAACGTCGAGCCACGGTCAAGGCAATCGAACCCAAGGAAATAGCCGACACCGGCGCAACGACCGCCAATGTGTACCCCTCGGCCCACCGCGGATTGGCGGTGATGTATTCGCGATGCGCCTCTTTCATCAATGCCCGATTCGGACGATCATCGATCGCTTCGAGCGGAATCGTCGGCATATTGCGCACACCCGTCGCCGTATCGAATGCACCGTCCGTGATGTCTCGGCCGAATCGCAACAACGCGTCCCGAGCGTTGGGCGACAACCCCGGACTTTGCAACGAAACCAGTCCCGGCATATTGCCCCGTAAAACGAAATAGCTCGCCGGGTACGTCCAGGCGGCACACCATACCGACCAACCCCGAACTTCGAGGACGTTCCGCGCGATGAGCCACCACCAAATGACGTAAATGCGCGCTTCTCCGCGATGCTCCGGCGAAAAAAACGCGTATTCCCAATTCAATATCCGCTCACGGCGTTCGGCGTCGTCGCACACGACCAACACGAGCAAAACATGCGGCGTTCCGCACGCATCAGCGCCGACAACGACCGCCTTCGAACGGCGCAAACCACTTTGAAATCGAGCGAAATCGACGGAATCCTCGACGTGGGGCTTGTTCTTTACGAAGCGACGGCGAAAATTCCAAAGTGAACGAATACGTTCGTCGTCAAGCTCTTCGCCCTTGAAAATTCGGAAATCGAGAGGCGCCGATTTTCGACGAACCTGCGCGTCCCGTGATTCCTTATGGCGATCGTTTCTCGATATTTGTTGATTCATGGGACAAACCGGTGCGACCCATCGAGACGCGCCTTCAACGCCCTCGCAATTGCTTTCCCAGCGCAAATGCAATGCCCGCTTGCAAACTGCTCTTCGTGACGATGCCCGCGAGCTCGGTGCCGCTTTCCATGAGCGACCTGGCAATATCCGCCCGAACACCCGTCAATATGGATTGCGCTCCCAAAAGTCGCAATGCCGATGCCGTGCGAACCAGCGTTTCCGCCACGCGCGCATCGCCATTCTTTACGCCGGTAACATCCAAAATCACCGCCCGTACGGGACGTTCCGCCGCCCCTCGCAATGCCGCCTCCATGAGCTCCGTCGCGCGGGATTCATCCATCGTTCCAATGAGGGGCATGACGACGACGTCGTCGGTAATGGGAATGATCGGAGTCGACAATTCCGCCAATCGTTCCCGCTGAGCATCGATGACCCGCAATTGCAATGCTTCACGTTCCGCTTCGGCAAGCTCGCGTTGTTCGAGCTCGACACGCAACATATCCGCTGTTTCACGGGCCTCTTGCGTACGTTTGGCGACTTGCGCCTCGAGTCCTTCATTGGAGCGGCGCAATTCGTCGGTCATCCGCTGAACTTCCGCGTACAGCAATGCACTTTCGACCGCCGCGGCGGCTTGGGCGGCCAAAAATTCAATGAGCGGAAGTCTGGCCGGGACAAACGCATCATGAGCCGAACCGTGCTCGAGGTAGATAATGCCCACGAGTTTGCCCTTGTGTAACATCGGCAATGTCAGAATCGAGCGGGGCGCGTCGTTGACCATGTATCGATCTTTGGCAAAACGTCGGTCGGCACGAGCGTCGCCCATGACCAACGGTTCGCGTGTCCGGCGGACGTATTCCACGACGGAGAGCGGCAACGTCTCGCATTCTTCCGCCAAAACACTCGTTTCCGTTTCAATCTTTTCCGGATCGACCAGCATCATCACGTCGACCCACAAACGACCGCCACGGTCGATCAACAACATCCCGCGATCGGCACCGGCACTTTCAATGACGGCTTTGACGACCCGCACGAGCACTCGTTCGAGCAGGATTTCCCCCGCAATGGCTTGCGCCGCGTGAATCACGGTGGCGGTATCGAGCGCGGCGAACGCTTTGTCCACACGCGAGCTTTGAACGGGTTGATCCCACGGAGGCAATTCATCCTCCCAAAGCTCTTCGAATTGGCTCGCCAAATGCTCGTGTTTGGACGTCACGCCCCAGCGCCCGTACACCCGATGCGCATCCATGACGTACGCCCGCGCCAAACGCTTGCGCCCGCGCGCCAAGTGAAACCAGGCCGCCCGTTCGAGCGCAAATGCTTCATCCTTGACAAACCCATTTTGGGCCGCGCCCTCGATCGCCGCATCGAAGAGATTGATCGCGTCGACATCTCGAGCTTCGAGGCGCGCCCGTTCGGCCCGAACCAGATCCAATAAATGCTGGAAATTCTGTGGACAACTCTCCGCCAAGGCGACGAGCTTCGCTTCCCGACGTTCGTATTCGGCAACCCGCTTTTCATGCTCGGGACCGGTCCCACGACCCAGGCGCAATGCCGCCAAAAATGCCGCTCGGAAAAACACGCCCGTCGCAAAAAACTGCGCTACGGCTACGTCGACATAACGATCGGCTTCAATGAGGATTCGCTCCGCAAGCGCCCATTCACCGAACAAAACCGCCAATTCCAAACGCGCCGCATGATAATAACTCACCACGAAAGGCAAGTTCTTTTCATGCAACGAGGCTTCGAACTTCTTTTCATCGAATTCTCGATCCGACAACGTCGTCGAACCCCGCGTTCGTCCTCGCAAACACCGCACGAGCTGATACGCAATGCGCAAATGCGCCTCGGACATGATGTCGCGCGTCTTTTGCATGAGCAAAAGAAACCCTTCAATCTCCTGCTCGGTCGTCGCCAAGTCTTCGCCGAGCCCCAGGCGGATCTGGGCCATGCTGAAGCATGTATACGAGACAAACGGGAAATCACCCGTGGCCAAACCTTCCCGCTGGGCCCGCTCCAAATAAGGCAGCCCCGCGACCAACGGGCGACGATAAAAATGCAAATTGCCGCCGACACACAAATATACTTTGCACGCAAACGACGGCGACGGAAATCGCTCGAATAATTGCAGCGCGATTTCACCCATTTGGAACGCCTCGTCATATCGCTGCAATGCCGCAAGCGTCATGCCGTACACGGCAAATGCAAATGCGCTGTCCTCGGTCGGCCCGCCTTCGAGCGTCGTTCGCACCATGCGCGCCGCGACGAGAAATAACAGCGCCGGATCCGTCGCATACGCCGCCGGAACCAAGTGAATCAACGTCCGCAACATCGCTCGACGATTCGGATCTTCGAGCATCACGACAGCCACCATCGATTCGGCATGCCGCACATTGAGCATTTGATCGATCTTGGCTCGTTCCTCGGCAAACACCGCCGCGCGATCGGGATTGTCGAGCGAATGCTCGCCAAGCAAGCGCAAACCTTCACATCCCACGCGCACGGCGTCCGTGAATCGCCCCATCGTCACGTACAAAACCGTCTCGAGATCCCGAACACTCGCACGATCCAGCGGCGACGCCGCATGCCGACGCAAAAGCGCGAAGAGCTTCTCCGCTTCGTCGAATCGACCCGTGAGGTACGCACAAGCTGCCGCGCCCCACGCAAGCGAGAACATCAGCTGCGGTTGGTCCTGCCAACCTTCCTCCCCCAACAGCATCATGCCCGTCGCGAAATATCCCGACGCCGCTTCATACGCCGCCGCTCCGCGCGCTTTTTGCCCGCCCGCAAGCGCAAACCGCGCCACCTCGATCCGCTCGGTCGAATCCGTCATCGCCGATGCACCGCGATGCGCGTGAAACAACACCTCGAACGGATTGTCGTTCTCGATGTCGATCTCCGCTCGCAATCGCCGACTGATCGCCAAATGTAATGCCGGAAGTTCGTCCTTCGGTAACAGCGAATAGGCCGCCTGCTGCACCTTGTCGTGGGAAAATCGATACGCGCGCGGTCCCGATGATTTGGTTTCGCCCGGACGAACAGCCGATGGACGTGTACGTACGGGAAGAACCAAGCCGTCCCCTACCGCGGCACTCAAATCACCGCGCAATTCGGCAGGAGTTCGTCCACACAAACTCGCCAGCGCGTCGATCCGAAACTCGTGACCAAAACACGCCGCCCGGACGAGCGCATGTCGCGACGGCGCCGACAAGTCGCCGATCTTCGCCAAGAGCAACGTGACGATGTCGTCCGTGATCGAACCTTCGATCTTCTCTTCGTCGCAATAAACCGCGCCTGTCGCCGCATCGACGTCGACCAAACCATCGCGCACGAGCGCGCCGAGGATCTGCCGGACGAAGAACGGATTGCCGTTTGTCCTGCTCCACAACATCACGCCGAGCGATTCGACTTCCGCCGAATCACACCCCAAAAGCCCGGCGATCATGCTGCGCACATCCGACGGACGCAGCGGACGCAGCTCGAGCTCCGTCACCGGAACATCAAGCCACTGCAACTCATCGAGGGTTCGTCGGATCGGACCATACGCCTCGCCGTCATCACGACTGCGGAAGGCCGTGATCACCAGCAGATACGCGCCTTGGGGATCACTCAACAAGTCGCGCAGAAGCTTGAGCGACGCGGGATCGGCCCACTGCAAGTCGTCGAGAAAAAGCACCACGGGACGACGACGCGTGAAGACCGAAATGAAACGTTGAACGATGATCGAGAAGCGATTCTGCGATTCGAGCGGGCCGAGATCCGGCGATGTTCCCGTGGGCGTGAACAACATGCCGAGCTCCGGCACGACGCGCGCGACGAGCTCGATGTTGGGCCCGAGCGCCGCTTCGAGCTCGGAACGAATGCGCGCAAGCTCGTTTTCAGGCTCGGCAAGCGCGGCTCGGACGAGTTCACCCAGGGCATGCCCGATGCCGGCAAACGGCATGCTTTGGCCGATTTGATCGAACTTTCCGGCGGCGAGATACGCATCATCCGCCGGCGTACGCGCGAACATGTCGACGGCAAGCGCGGTTTTTCCCATCCCTTCGGCGCCCGCAATCGCGAAAATTTCCCGGCCTCCGCGCCGAATTCTCTCCACCGCCGTGGACAAACTCTCGCGTTCGGCGTCGCGTCCGTAAAGACGAACCGCATTCGAAAGCATCGTGGGTCTGTCTTGACCACCCAGCGGAAACGGATCGACTCGCCCCGTGATCCGCAGGCGATCGATGCACATGCTCAAGTCGGCGGCGATGCCTCGTGCGCTCTGATATCGATCATCGGCGCTCTTCGCGAGCAGCTTGAGCACGATACGCGACACGGCGGGAGGCACGTTGGGTTCGAGCTCGTGCGGAGGCTTCGGCGTACGCGCAAGATGCGCGTGAACAAGCGCCATCGGCTCGGCCGACGTAAACGGAGGAGCGCCCGTGAGCATTTCGTAGAGCACGCACCCGAGCGCGTAGAAGTCGGCGCGATGATCGACGGGACGGTTTGTCCGACCGGTTTGCTCGGGCGACATGTACAGCAATGTGCCTTCGGGAGCGTCGGGATTTGGCGAGCGCAGCGACTCGTCGCCGGTTCGTCCGGCCGAAGTAAAGTGGACGAGAAAAACCATGCCGTCCGTTTCGCGAACGAACACGTGGTGCGGCGTGAGATCCCGATGCACAACGCCTTGTGCGGCGGTGACCGCCAAGGTGCGCGCGATTCCCGCGGCGTACGCGAGGATTGTTTCAAGAGACAAACGACGTGTCGACAGGATTTGCGCCAGCGTCGAGCCGCCTGGATCTTCACGCATCACGCCGAAGTGATCGGCATGTTCGACAAACCCGAGTGCGCGGGGCGTGATGCTCTCGCCGAGCTCCTTGCCGATGGCATGGGCGCGACGGAAACGAGCCCGATCATCGCTTCGCGCACGCTGACGCGTGGCTTCGACAAGCACGGATGTGCCATCTTCGAGACGGCCACGGTAGAGCGCAAAACGAGCATCTTCAGCGAGCGTGGAGACGATCGTGCAGCCGGGAAATTCGAGGGTCATGGGTTGGTTTGTCGGGTACGAGAACCGCGAGCGAAAGATACGGCGATTCGACCGTGCGAGGAAGCGCCGAATGCGCTGGAGGATGCTGACGAAACGTCACGAAGGCAAGAATGCGCAGCCGGGAAATTCGAGAACGTTCCGGCCGAAACCGGTTCGCCGACCTTCGTCGAAATATCGAGTCATTCCAAGAGGCTTCGTAACAATTGCCGGGCATCGCCGACACCATCGATTCGATAGGCCGCACAACTCGGATTGGGTCCGACATGCACCGCAATGCCGACGTCAGGCAAAGCCGCAAACAGATCTTCGTCCGTGCGATCGTCGCCGAGCGCGAGGAGCAACGGAGGCTGCGTTTCCGAGACAAACCATTTTACGATTTGCCCCTTGTCGACGGATCGCCACTTGACTTCGATGACTTTGTCCCCCGGCAAAATATGCACGGGAAAATCTTTCGCCACATCCGCCAAACGTCGGCACAATTCCTCGGCCCGATTTTCTCCGAATTCAGGATCGACCCTTCGATAATGCCAAGCGATCGATCCGAATTTGTGCTCGATCAACGAACCCGGCGTGCATCGGGAGAATTGTTCCATCGTCGGCAAAACGCAATCCTTCCAATACAGCGGGACATCATGCCCGAGGCGCCAAGGATCGTGCGGCGACAAACGGCTCCACAAACCATGTTCGGCGTGCAATCCGATGGAAAGACCGGAGAACCATCGCTCGAGCGTGTCTCGATCCCGACCGCTGACGATTTGCACGAGCGTATTCGGCCGACGACTCAAGCCGGCGAGCAATTCGAGCAATTCGGAATCGGGCGCAGCCTGCTCGGGTATCGGCGCGAATGGAACCAAGGTCCCGTCATAATCGAGCAACAGGACGAGATTTTCGTGCCGACGAACGCGATCCAGCATCAAGTGCACTTCATCGTGATCATGAAATGAACGTTCCGGACAAACAAGGGACCGTTCGAGCGTTGACGATTGCAAATTCGACACCGGTCATTCTTCAAGCGCCTGCCCGGATCGTCAAGCCCAAGGCGATTGGCGAGCGACCACGACAGACCATTTCGATCACTTTGGATCCATCCATCGTCTCGACGCGGATTCATCGCCCATTACATACATGCATCACCTGATACCGAAGAAGCATTTCCGCAAAGTCGGACGTTCGCAAAATCCATAAAGAGGGGAAACTCCATGAACCTTGGTGACCTCGGTTTGATTGGAAATTGTCAGATTTCCGCGCTCGTCGATCGATGGGGTTCGCTGGTTTGGTCGTGCCTTCCTCGGTTCGATTCGCCGCCGGTGTTCGGCGCTTTGCTGGACGCGGAAGCAGGCGGGAGGTTCATGATCACCTCGGCGAGCGGTCAGCCGGGGAAGCAGCGTTATTTGCCAAACTCGAATGTGCTCGAAACACGTTTTGACGAACCATCGGGTTCTTTTCGGGTGCTGGATTTTGCGCCCAGGTTTTACCTGTTTGAACGAATTTTTCGGCCGACGAAACTCGTCCGTATCGTCGAACCTTTGTCGGGAACGCCGCGAATACGAGTTATTTGCGATCCGGTCCTTGGTTGGTCTCGCAAAACTCCTCTGCGCGACGTGGGTTCGCATCATATCACCTATCGGGGATTCGATGCCGAATTACGGCTGACGACGGATGCCGCGCTTTCTTATTTGGATGGAGAACCGTTTGCTTTGACAAATCGCAGACATTTTGTTCTTGCCTGGGGTGCGCCGGTGGAAGAATCCCTCGCGCCGTTATGCGATCGATTCTTGCAATCGACCCTTCGTTATTGGCAACGTTGGGTCAAACATTGCGTCGTACCCGCGATGTATCAAGACGAGGTCATTCGTTCCGCGTTGGCGTTGAAGTTGCATTGTTATGAAGACACGGGGGCCATCGTCGCGGCGATGACGACATCGATCCCCGAGTCTCCGGGCAGCGGTCGAACGTGGGATTATCGATATTGTTGGTTGCGCGATGCTTTTTACACGTTGAGCGCGATTCGTTTATTGGGGCATTTCGAAGAACGCGAGCAGTTTCTGGAATTTCTGCTCAATGTGGCCGGCTCCGCGCCGGATCTCGATTTGGCGCCGCTGTATCGAATCGACGGAAAAAGCGACCTCGACGAGTTTACAGTCGATTGGGCGGGGTACCATGGCGAAAAACCCGTGCGCGTCGGAAATGCCGCGGCGACCCATCGCCAATACGACGTTTATGGAGAAATGGTGCTGGCCTTGACGCCGATGTTCCTGGACGCTCGATTTCGCAATCAGGTCTCGAAAGATGTCATCGATTTGGTCGCCGGTTTGGCTCGTAAAGCCATTCGCGTGTCCGGACAACCCGACGCGGGCATTTGGGAATATCGAGCCGAATGGCGACCGCAGACGTTTTCCACGCTCATGTGCTGGGCGGCTGCGGACCGAATGAGTCGCATTGCGAGGATCCATCATGCGCAAGACATGCACGAATTTACAGCGGCGGCGGCGCGTATTCGCGACGAAATTCTCAGTCGAGCCATCGATGCCCGACGCAATTCTCTGGTCGCCGATTATGGCGGAACGGAGGTGGATGCGGCGCTTTTGCAAGCCGTCACGTTGCGTCTTTTGCCGCCCACGGACCCGCGGATGATCGGTACGGTTCTGGCGGTGCAAAATGATTTGGCCCTCGGAGGCTGGTTGCGTCGTTATCGCATCAATGATGGATTCGGCGAGCCGTCGGTGGCCTTTACGTTATGCACGTTTTGGCTCATCGAAGCATTGTGTACCGTGGGGCGAGTCGACGAAGCACGCACGCTCATGAACAACGTCCGGGCGATCCATTCGCCGCTTGGACTGCTCGCGGAAGACCTGGCCCCGGAAACAGGTGAAATGTGGGGCAATTTTCCGCAGGCGTATTCGCACGTGGGATTGATTCATGCCGCGTTCGCCGCATCTCCACGATGGGAAGACATCGATTGAACGAAATGCCGGCGTTCAAAGATATGCAGGTTTGGCCATATCGGGATCGACCCAGCCGCGGCGGGCTTCTTTGGACATGATTTTCTCGCGCGAATAATAACGCAATGGATAATCTTTTTTGCCGATGGGCGATGCCAAAAGAGCGCGACACGCCTCGGGACCGGACGTACCCGCGGGCAATGTCTTCACGAAATGGCGAATGGCATTCAGGTAAAGAAGCGTCATTGTATGATGATATCCGGCGGTATCCGTATTTTGTCCGCCGTGCGCCGAATTGTATCGCTGAATGATCCCCGGCAATTCCACGTCGAGGTTCATCTCCGGGTAAAACAGAATCAATCCCAGCGTCGCGACGCAATGCTCACGATGTTTCCAATCCGGCTCGGGCCAGCTCGTATCGAGCAATCCCTGTGCAACGGCACGAATCGCTTCTTCCGAATCATAACGATCATACCACCCGTCGACGGTCGGCTCGGCCATGGCACGTTCTTACCGAATGTCGAATGTCGGGTCAAGGCAAACCATCGTTTCGCCTTGCTTCACCAAGCGCGCTCGTGTAAGCCCACGACATGGCCCTCGACAAACGTTTTCCTCGTTTCGTTCAACCCATTTTCGTCGCATCACTCCTCGCCGCGCAAGCGTGCGCCGCAGCTCCACCGCCAAACCCTACGCTGCGAGCTGCCAATGTCGCGTCGCCGCAAGCGCCCGCAGCGCATGCGCCTCCGGGTGCATTACCACCTTCACCGGCAAAAGAAGCCCATCCCGAGACGCACCCGTTGGCCGCGGATTTGGCCTCGTTGCGTCGAACCCTCGAAACGCATATCTCGCCGGACGGTTCACGTGTGGCTTATGTTTTGTCCATTCCTTCATTTGACCCTCGAGCGAAACCGTCGGACCAGGATTCCATGGGCGGTTGGAAAGTCGAAAAGCAACTCTTCATCGTCGACCGCGCCGGCGGAGCGCCGCGTAAACTCACGCAAAGCGATAACGCTGTTCTCTCCTTTCGTTGGGCCCCGGATGGGCGATCGATTGCATTTCTGCGAAAACATGGCAATGCCGTCAAACTACACGTTTTGCAGCTCGACGGCGGCGAAGCGGAAATCATCGACACGGGCAAACTCGAGCCTCTGCAATTCGAATGGTCGTCCCGCGGAGATGCCATTGCCTTCACCGCCCAGGAACCTCTCACCGACGCGGAAAAAGAAGCGCAATATCGCAGCGGCGGCGTCGTCGATGAGGCCGTCTCTCATCGCTCGGCGATCTTGTATACCGTGCCCCGGAACGATGGAAAACCCAAACGAATCACACCCGGCCCGGAGAGCATCAACGCGTTTGAATGGTCCCCCGACACCAAACAGTTTTTCGTGGTCACCTCGCGCAACGGCGATCCTTACGAAGCATCGGCGGAAGAAAGCGCACGCATCATTTCTGCTGAAAATGGTGCCGTCGTCGCGGACCTCGAACCAAAACCGCGGACGCTGAATTGGATTCGCTTTTCACCGGACGGCTCCAAAGTCTCGTACGCTCGAGGCGACGATACGCTCTCGTTGATGAATACGGTCGTCGTCTACGATATCGCCGCAAAAACATCGACGCCGATCACCAAAGGATTGGACGTGACGGTCCAAGGTTATGCCTGGAGCGGCGATTCGAATCGCTTGTCCTTGGTCGTCGCCGAGCGCACCTACACCAAAATCGTCCAGATTCCCGCAGGCGGAGGAGCCGCAAAAGATCTTGGCCGGACAAACCGGATTCTGGGCGGCGAAGTAGGAAGTCCTGATTCTTCGGGGCGATTTTTGGCGATCCTTTCATCCACGTCCACCGAACCCGTAGCCCCCAGCGTCTTGGAGATTGACAAAAATTCCGTAAAACCGGTTGTCCAGCCCAACCCGCAGGTATCCGGGTGGGCCTCGAGCAAAACCGAAGTCGTAAAATGGAAAAACCCCGACGGCATCGAGATCGAAGGGCTTTTCGTCACCTCTCCGCATGTCGCCGCCGGGAAAGCTTCGCCGCTCGTGGTGATGCCGCACGGCGGTCCGGATGCGGCGACGCAAGAATCGTTTGGCGGATGGGTGCAATATTTCGGAGCGCGAGGATATTCGGTTTTCATGCCGAACTATCAAGGCAGCACGGCCTACGGACATGCGTTTTACGCGGCCAATCGCGGACGTTTGGGCGAAATCGAATACAAGGATATCGAAAGCGGCGTCGATTCTCTGATTGCAGCCGGCAAGGTCGACGCGTCCCGTCTGTATTATGGCAGCTGGTCGTGGGGCGGGTTCTTGACGGCTTGGACCATCGGCAATACGAAACGATATCGTGCGGCCATGGTGGGCGCAGGCGTGACGGATGTCGTGATTCAATACGTCACGTCGGACATCAATCACGGCCAGGCGGCGTTATGGGAGTTCAAAGGCAATCCGTGGAAAAACCTGGACCAATTCGACAAACAAAATCCCATGCGTCTCATGTCGCGCGTCTCGACGCCCACGCTCGTCGCCCATGGCGATAACGACGAACGCGTTCCCGCGAGCCAAGGATTGCTTGTCTACCGCGCGCTCAGCGATATGGGTTGTGAAGTAAAACTATTGCGTTATCCGCGGGAACCACATGGATTCCGGGAACCGGCGCATACGGCGCATTTGGTGGCCAATTGGGCGGCGTGGTTCGACGCGCATTGACGGACAAACCCTCGCCGACCGCAATACGGAACTACTTCTTCGGGTTTCCAAGCGCTTGATCGACAAGCCCGTGATACCCCTCGTGAATGTTCTTCAAGCGCGGAAGAACAGCTTCGCGACCGGTATCGCAATCCTTTTTCAAGCCGTCGGCGTCTTCCATGAGAGAATGCGCCGCGGCTTTCCAAACAGCTTGATCCTTGGCCTTTTCCGGCACCGGCCCTTCTTCGATTTTCTGCACTTGCGCATGGATGGCGGCGACTTTTTCACACGCCTTCGATGTGCGTTCGGAATCCGATTCCGTATGCCAGATCGGTGCAAAAAGCTCGTGGAATTCATCGAGTGTCGGAAACACGTGCGCATGGCCTCCCTCGTGATGCTCGCCGCCGCCTTCATGATGCAGGTGTGCGGGCCCATCCCCGGGTGAACCATTGGGAGGCGGTTGTGTTCCGCCGCATCCGATAAGATAAGCGGCACCGATGAACGTGAGCGCGAGGAAAGATCCAGGAGACAGCTTTGTCGTCATGGTTCGCCCGGAGGCAAGCTCCGGGCCGGCTCGGCAGCGCCTGGAATCAACTGGATGTCCGATGGAGAGAAATCGTTTGGCGCAAAAAATGCGCCCCTGCTGAAGGATTTGCGCAGCTCGTGCGAACCAGGGTGTTTACATCGGCAAAATCAACGGATACCGTCGAAGGATGAAAACAACGTTTTGGATGTGCGCGCTGGTTGGTCTCTTGTCATTCACGAATATCGGTTGCTCGGACACCGACGAAGGAACCAAACCGGACGTTCCCACAGGCGCGGCATTTCCTCAAGCTTCGAGCCATTGCGTGGATAAGATCAACGAATATCGATCGACGCTGGGCCTTACTCCGTACGCGCGTTGGACCGACGCCGAGATTTGTTCGGATGGCGAAGCGAAAAGCGATTCGGAAACGGGGACGGCGCACGGAGCATTCGGCACATGCGGCGAAATGGCGCAAAACGAATGCCCCGGTTGGCCCGGTGAGCCGGAACAAATGATCGATGGCTGTTTGGCCCAGATGTGGGCCGAAGGTCCGGGCGCGGATTTCTCGACCCACGGCCATTACATCAATATGAGCAGCATGAGCTACACGAAAGTGGCTTGCGGGTTTTTCAAGACCGCCGACGGATCCGTATGGTCGGTGCAAAACTTCCAATGAAGGTTTGGTTTTCCGCGGTCAACCTTCGTCCTTCAGCAAGAAATCATTGTTGATGATTTTGAAGGACAAACGGCCTTGCAAAGTGCGCGAGGGTGTTTCGACGAGCGGCCGAATCACAATGCCCTCTTTGCGGTTTTTTGTGCCCGCATAAAGGCCCCGTGCAGCTTCCAGCCATCCGTCGAGCGAATGCTCGAATCGCAACGCTTCGTCGCCACGAACGACCTTTTCGATCGGTACGGTTCTCAAACCAAGGTCGCGGCAAAAATCCACGAATGCCTGGTATTCGAGGTACGTGCCGGATTTGACGTCGTACACGTTGAACATGAAGACATCGAGTCCATCCAGGTTCAGGCGATTTTTCTGAATGCCCGGCCCGCAAAGCTCGCCTTGCACGGCATATCCGGGCGGCAGTTTGTCAGGTAAGCCGTATTTTTCCGCAACGGTCCATAATTGGTTTGCCCCGGGCTTGATCGCCCAATTACGTGATGCAACAATGAATCCGCCGTCGATGTCCCGGTAAAACGTCGCCGATGATCCGTCCATTTTGGTCGTAATATAAAACTCTTGGCCGCGAATTTCGTCGAGCACGCCGAGCGCCGATTGCAAACGAATTTCGTCCGTCTTCGGCACGCGCGCCGGAAATGTTCCGGCCATTTCCCGCACATCCGGGACCACGATCTCGAATTTCGTCACGCCCAATCGATCGCGAACATCGACGCCGACCTCGGGCACATCGCCCTGCAAAATATCCACCGGCAGCGCCAAACCTTGTGACAAAACACCGCGCAATTTGATGGTCTTCACGCGAAAACCTCGCGGACGCATGAATTCGGCCCACGCTGCGCCGGCCGGAAGAATGCTGTCGATTTCAAAAAAGACACACTTGTCACCAGGGCGAAATTCACCCTTCTTCGTGACGACCGTCCAGCCCATGACCCGGGCTTGTTCAATTTGATCCGCACCCTCGATCGGCGCAATGCCTTCGACGAGCTGGATCGAGACGAGTTTTCTCTCCACGGGAACCTCCTTTCGAACAACGAGCGGTCCCTTCGTTCGAAGCCCGAAATTATTTCACGCCTTTTGATTTTTTTCTACGGCTGTTGCGCAGGCGGCTGATGCGGGCCCCGCGTCGGAGGCGTATAACCTTTGGACAGAGCGCTCGGCTTTTTCGGATCCGGCTGCGGCGGCGGTTTCCACATTTTCGGATCCTGGTCCGCGGCGGCATCCGGAGCGGCATCGGAACAACATCGAAACGAGACGAAATAATACGTAAATGAAGGCTCGTGGCTCACGGTCATCGGTCGACAAGCATTCCGAACATGGCCCCAAGCGCCTCCTTTGAGTCCCGCCCATTTCGACTTCTTATAGTTTTTCTCGGCGTTCACCCATTCATCGACATTGCCCGTCTGGTCGTACACGCCGAAATCACTCTTGCAGCCCGGCCGTTCGCCGCTCCAAACGCTTTGGTCGAGGCGAAACAGTTCCGGCTCTTGAATGGTTTTGTCTTTCGAATAAATCTTGTCGAGCGTCGGTTGAAGCCACGGATTGTCGATATTGCAGGTTTGAGGGTCCCGTTTGTAGCCATAAGGAAATGGTTTTTTCTCGGGGCCTTCGCAAGCCGCAACCCATTCACTTTCCCAGCACAAACGTTTTCCCCGCTCCTGACACATCCCGAGCGCATCGTACCAATCGACCATCACCGGCGGATGCGCCCCCGCTTTGTTGGGATATTCGTATTTGTCGATGCAATACCGTTGTCGCCGCAATCCCGACACGCACTTTTGCGGCTCTTTGGCGAATTCATTGCAAATCACGATATGGTTTGCCGTGTTGTACGAACTGTTCAGGCAATGCAAATCCACTTCGGGACAATACGTCGTATCGACATAAATCATGTCGTCGGGGCATGCCGACGCTGGTTTGTCTTGCTGAACCACCGGCGCCGCGGCATCAGGATCGATCGACATCGCGGCAGCATCGGAAATTTCGGCATCAAGGCCCGCATCGGCGACAGGAACGACGAACGTCGTCGGTACCTTGGATGGAACTTCGGAAGTCCGAGGAGGCGTTTCTGTTTGACCTCCACAAGCGCTCAGCGTGAGCGAACAAACAAGCGCAGGCGCGACCAAGCAGCGCGCGATCGCGAAAAAAATTCGTTCGTTGGGCATCGAGAAAGTTACGTGTTGGTCGTTCATTTTCGATCGCATGCAGGTCGCTTATGAGATACCTTGCCGGCCTTCGCATGAAAATCCACGAGTATCAAGCAAAGCAAATCTTCGCTCGTTACGGCGTTCCCGTACCGAAAGGTGAGCCGGCGTTTACCGTCGACGAGGCGGAAGCCGGTGCAAAGAAGCTCATCGAGGCAACGGGGAGCCCGGTTGTCGTCGTGAAAGCGCAGATCCACGCAGGTGGTCGAGGCAAAGGCGGCGGAGTCAAGGTAGCCAAGGGTGGTGCGGCGGAAGCTCGGCAGCTTGCCGAGAAAATGCTCGGCATGCAACTGGTGACTGTACAAACGGGTCCGGCGGGACAAAAAGTCCGCCGTTTGTACATCGAACAAGGCGTCGAAATCGACCGCGAGTTGTACTTGGCGCTGCTCCTCGATCGTGATCGTCGACGCATCGCGATCATGGGTTCGCGCGAAGGCGGCATGGACATCGAGAAAGTCGCCCACGATACGCCCGAGAAAATCCACACGTTGCACATCGATCCGGTGCTCGGACTTGCGCCATTCCAAGCGCGCAAGCTCGCGTATGACTTGGGTCTCGGCGCGAAAGAGACGATGAAGCAGTTTGTCGCGCTCGTCGACAAACTCTACAAATGCTTCATCGCCGAAGATTGTTCGCTCATCGAAATCAATCCGCTGATCGTCACGAAAAAGGGCGACATCATTGCGCTCGACGGCAAAATGACGATGGACGACAACGCCGAGGTTCGTCATCCCGAATGGGAAAAACTCCGCGACGAAGACGAAGAAGACCCGACGGAGCTCGAAGCGAAGCGCGTGGGTATTTCGTACGTGTCGCTCGATGGTGACATCGGCTGTTTGGTCAATGGCGCCGGTTTGGCCATGGGCACGATGGACATCATTCTGCATTACGGGGGCAAACCCGCGAACTTCCTCGACGTGGGCGGTGGTGCCTCGCAAGAGCAGGTGAAAAAGGCATTTCAGATGATCTTGAACAGCGACAAGGTCAAAGGCATTTTCGTCAATATCTTCGGCGGAATCATGCGTTGCGACATTGTCGCGGCGGGTATCGTCGCGGCCACGAAAGAGCTTGGTTTGACCGTGCCGCTCGTGGTTCGTCTCGAAGGAACGAACGTGGATGCGGGTCGCAAGATCCTCGATGAAAGTGGATTGACGATTCAAAGTGCTTCGTCAATGGCGGACGGCGCGCAAAAGATCGTCGCCGCGGTAAAACAACACGCGGCTGCCTGATGGTGCCTGGACAAACAAGGATTCAAGAACGATGAGCATCCTGGTCAATAAAGATACGCGCGTCGTCATTCAAGGCATCACCGGCGAATACGGTTCGCAACATGCCAAAGCGTGCATTGCTTATGGAACGAAGGTCGTCGCGGGCGTGACGCCCGGACGCGCGGGCCAAAAGTTCGAAGACAAAGTGCCGATGTTCGATACGGTCGAACAAGCGGTACGTAATGAAGGTGCCGACGTTTCCTGCATTTTCGTGCCGCCGGTGGGTGCCGCCGACGCGATTGCGGAAGCCATTGACGCCGGTTGTCGCCTGGTCATTTGCATCACGGAAGGCATTCCGGTGCTGGACATGGTCAAGGTGCGCCGGTACCTCGAAGGCAAACCCACGCGTTTGATCGGGCCAAACTGCCCTGGAATCATTACGCCGGGTGAATGCAAGATCGGCATTATGCCGGGGCATATTCACAAGCCGGGCCATATCGGTGTTTTGTCGAAATCCGGAACGCTGACGTATGAAGCCGTCGGGCAATTGTCGGCGCTCGGAATCGGGCAATCGTCGTGCGTCGGTATCGGCGGCGATCCCGTTGCGGGCATGGACTTCATCGACGTGCTCGAACAATTCAACAATGACCCCGATACGCACGGCGTGATCATGATCGGCGAAATTGGCGGCGGCGCCGAGCAAAAGGCGGCGGCGTGGATCAAAGCCAACATGAAAAAGCCGGTGGCGGCATTGATCGCCGGTCGCGCAGCGCCTCCGGGCAAGCGCATGGGTCACGCGGGCGCGATCATTTCCGGTGGAAAAGGCACTGCGGCGGAAAAAATCGCGGCGCTCGAAGAAGCCGGTGTCGCCGTCGCGGAAACCCCCGCCGAAATGGGCTCGACGCTCGCTCGCCTCTTGAAATGACGTAACGACCTCTTCGTTACGCCCTTCCCGCACGCATACATTCACACGCGCGCTCCGCCCGAGACGTTTTTCCCGAACGTACACGCGACGTCCATTTCAGTCTCGAACACTTGCCAAGCGACCACGGCGGTCACATGAAAGCCGCGACGCACGAATGTGTATTCAACATTCGAGTGAAAAACCATTGGGACATTCCCGGGGGAGGGATTTCATGAGAATTCATGCATGGCTGACTGTTGGAGCAACGGCACTTTCATTCGTGGCATTTTCGCCCGCGGCATCGGCGCACGTATTGGATGCGGATCCCGGTGACGTCACGCCGGACGAAGTGAGTATTTTGTCCATGACGCACGGGGGATCGGGTTGCCCGGTCGATAGCGTCGGCGCGAGTTTTTCGGCGGATTACAAGTATTTGACGATTATCTTCGACGAATACGCCGCGGAGGTCGGCCAGAACGTCGATGCTCCGAAAAAGCGCCTCTTTTGCCACCTCGTGTTGCAGCTGGAATTTCCCGCGGGATTGTCCTACGCGCTCGTGGACCTGACGTATCGCGGATATGCCGACTTGGATGCGGGGATCAATGCGGCGCAAACGTCGACGTATTACTTCCAGGGCTTCAAGAAGGATGACCAGTATTCGTTCAAGACGCGCATTTCCGGGCCGTTCCTTGGCGATTACGATCGCACGGATACGCTGGGATTGCTCGCGTGGTCGCCTTGTCAGGAAAAACGCGGGTTGAACATCGTGACGAGCGTGCAGCTCGACAACAAGCGCAACAAATCCGGCTCGGGATTGATAACGCTCGACAGTGTGGACAGCCAGGTGGTGGAAACGTACGGAATTCGTTGGCGTCGTTGCGCGGAGTAATGGGCGAATCAGGTCCCGTTGATTCGTCGCGCCACGAGCCGCGCTTCGTGTTTGCCGGTTTCGTTGAAAAAAATGGCGCTCGGCCCGGAAATCTGCCATGACTTCAGCGGAAGGGTTTGACGAGATGGAGTCAATTCTGGATGAGGTCCGAGCGGCTGCAACGAAGAAGATACTATTTCTACCGCATGCCGTACGTCAGATGAGCCGACCTTCCCGCATGATCTCGCCACGCGAAGTTGAAACCGTCGTCAAGACAGGCGAACTCATCGAAGATTATCCGGAAGATGCGCGGGGCCATAGCTGTTTGGTGCTCGGAACCGGTGATAGTCGACGTCCCTTGCATATCGTTTGCGCCCCCAAAACGGACTATTTGGCGATCATCACGGCGTACATTCCCCACCCCGATCAATGGTCAGCTGATTTCAGAAGGAGAAAATAATCATGCAATGCATCCACTGTAGAGGCGTAATGAAGCGTTCGCACGCTCCTTTCAGCGTCGACCGCAATGGTTATCACATCCGCTGGGATGCGGTTCCGGCGTGGACATGCGAGCAATGCGGCGAAGCCTATTTCGAGTCGGCTGAAGTCGAGCGAATCCAGCGTTCCCTCACAGCTCTTGAT
>CAYSYX010000007.1:0-55325 GCA_964435055.1 uncultured Polyangium sp.
CCAAGATAAATGTTCCCCGCGGCATCGACGGTCATCGCCGCCGGATCTTGATCCCCGGCGTCGCCGAATCGGTTGGCCCAAACGACCTTTCCATCGGCGTCGAGACGCGCAAGAAAGATATCCCGACCGCCGCCCGTGATGAGCGTTTCGTTATCGAATTTGACCGTGCCATCCATGGAGCCTGCGTAATACACGCCGCCTTGACCATCGGGCACCACAACGACACTTTTCTGCTCGACCGCATCACCGAAAAGACGCGCCCAATTCGTTTCGCTGCACGAACTGCCATTGCAGTCCTCGTCGCCTGCAACGCTGCAATCTTCAGTTCCCGGAAGAACCTCGCCGGTACACGGGCCATACCCCATACCGTCGGCAAGACACGTCTGCATTCCACCTTTGCAAATACCCACGTCCTGCGTTCCGGATGGTCCCGTATAACATGCCCGAGACGTACCTGGGGAACAATTGTTTGTCCCACCGGAACCGCCCATTCCTCCCGAGCTTTCGCCGCCGGTGCCGCCATCGCCGCCACTACCGGCCTTGCCGGCCTGACCGCCCGAATTCTCGGCACCTTTCGAATAATCATCGAGACCGAGCACGATGTTGCAACCACCGAGCGCCAAAGCGGCGCCGAACACTGCCAAAGGAAAGCGGAATCTTGTGGAGTTGAGCATTACGTGATCATTCCCGCGGCACGCTTGGAGTCAAGGGAAAACGAGCGCGTTTGTCTTGATCACCCAGACCTTCACGACGCGTGCCTGCACGCCGGGCATAACGACGTATCGATCCGTCACGAATCCTTTACCTTGCGAGTTCATCGACAATCGTGCCACGATTATCGGTTCGTACAACCGGTGCGAGTTTGGCATATCGAACATGAACTTGGGGAACGAGTGAACTCATGAAAAAAACGCGCATATTGGGCATCGTAGGCGCATTTTGTGCGACCATCGCTGCGTTCGCAGGCGGCTGTGACACGACGGGAACACAAACCACAGGCGGTTCATCCTCGACAAACACCGGGCAAGGTGGCGTAGGCGGTATGGGCGTCGGCGGTACGGACACGAGCGTCGGCGGCAATTTCGTCGGCAGTGGTCAGGGCAGCGGCCAAGGTTGCGTGAACCTCGAATGTCGACAAGTCGCTTGCGGCGCGGGAACGACGACCACGGTCAGCGGCAAAGTATACGATCCCGCGGGTAAAGTGCCTCTCTATAACATTACCGTGTACGTTCCCAATTCTCCGCTCGAACCCTTGCCCGAAGGAGCGAGCTGCGATCAATGCGGCTCCGTGCTTTCCGGCAATCCTGTCGTCACTGCCCTCACGGACACCCAAGGTGCGTTCGTCTTAAAAAACGTTCCCGTGGGCAATGACATTCCGATCGTCATTCAAGTCGGCAAGTGGCGTCGGCAATTCGTCATCCCCAAGGTGAACGAATGCGTCGATAACCCGGTCACGGATACATCGCTCACTCGATTGCCTCGAAACCAATCCGAAGGTGACTTGCCGCGTATCGCGCTCACGACGGGCGGAGCCGATCCGTTGGAATGTTTGCTCCGCAAAATCGGCATTGACGACAGCGAATTCACGCTCGCGAACGGAGGCGGTCGCGTGCAGCTGTTCTCTGGCGCGGCGGGGACGCAAAGATACGCAGATACGCTCAATGGCGGCGTGTTTTTTGAAGATTCGCTCGACCTTTGGAGCAGCGTCGAGAGTTTGTCTCGGTATGATGTGCTGTTGCTGGCGTGTGAAGGCGGCCAGAACTCGGTCTACAAACCGCCGTCTTCGGTGCAAGCGATGTTCGATTATGCGTCCAAAGGTGGTCGTATTTTCGCATCGCATTGGCACAATTATTGGCTCCAAGCGGGCCCGGAACCATTCCCCCAAACAGCCGTTTGGACGGACAGTCCCGATCTGCCCAACCCCTTCACAGCCGATATCGACGATAGCTTTCCCAAAGGCGCGGCGCTCCGCGATTGGTTGGTCAACGTGGGTGCGTCGACGACGCCCGGAAAGCTGGAAATCAAAGAGGGGCAGAACACGGTGATTTCGGTGAATCCGACGATATCACGGCGCTGGATTTACGGCGTGGTCCCGGAGTCCATTCAATACTTCACGTTCAACACGCCCATTGGTGTTCCCGAAGCAGAACAATGCGGCCGCGTGGTTTTCAGCGATATTCACGTTTCATCGGGTGACGACGTGAAGACCCCCTTCCCCGACGGTTGCCATACCACCGACCTTTCGCCGCAAGAAAAAGCTCTTCTCTTTATGCTTTTCGACCTGTCCGCATGCGTTCAACCCGACGACGATCCGCCCATGCCGCCCATTCCGCCGAAATAACGCTCGACGCCATTCGAAAACGCCTGCCCCATCGTAATCCCAGCGCCCTGGTCAAGCTGGAACACTGCGGGAATCCCCCTCCCCGCCTACCCGCATTTTCCGCAAATACCATGTACCAAACAATGGAAGCCGTGGTTAAACTGAGCCGCGCAAGCCATGCCTCACCTCATCGTTCGTCAACCCGGCCAAATGCCCGTAACCCTGCCCCTCGGCCATCGCCTACGCGTCGGACGACACGAACAAAACGACCTCGTGCTGGACGATAGTCGCGTCTCACGCGAACACGCGGTGTTTGAAAACACGGACCAAAGCATCACGATCCGAGACCTGGATTCACGGCACGGAACGTTTGTCAATGGGGAACGGGTCGCCACCAAAACGTTGGTCAATGGCGACCAGGTTCAGCTCGGCAATGCCCTCCTGGATGTATACGAGACAAACGAAGGGGTGACGATCGCGCATACGCAAGTCACCGATGCGGGTACCACGACGCCCAAAACCGGCAGCGATCGGCGACTGCAATTGCTGTATGAATCGAGTCGGGCAATCAATACGTTGGGCGATACCGATGTCATGCTCGGCGGTTTGTTGGAGACGACGCGAGATGTCTTGCATTGCGAACGAGCGCTGGTTTGGCTCGGGGATTTCGAGCACGGTATGGTGCGGCGTTATGTGCGTACGGGATCGAATCGCCCGGACGAACTCGTTTTGAGTCGCGGCATATTGGATGCGACGTTGCGCAAACGCGAAGCGATCATCGTGCGGGATGCGCGGCGCGAGAATGAAATGAAGACGCTGCATCGCGAGCGAATTTTATCCGCGATGGCGGTTCCATTGGGCCTCGGGACGAAGGCGAACGGTCTTTTGTATGTGGACGATCGTCGAGAAGCGAACCAATTCGGCCCGGAAGATTTGGATTTGTTGCTGGCGCTCGGGGCACTGATTTCCGCGGCGCTCGAAAATGCCGAACGACATCGCCAGGCCGAAGTGATGGCCGATGCATTGGCCGGCCAAAGTTCGTCGAATACGATTTTGGGGCAAAGTCCCGCGACGCAACGATTGAAGTCGCAAATTACGAAATATGCCGCCGCGGGTCGCGCGCACGTGCTGGTGCTCGGAGAAAGCGGCACGGGGAAAGAATTGGTGGCGCGAGCGCTGCATGCAGCATCGCCACGCGCGAACAAACCGTTTGTCACGTTGAATTGCGCGGCCGTACCGGAGACGATGATCGAGAGTGAATTCTTCGGTCACGAAAAAGGCGCATTCACGGGAGCTTTGGCGAAAAAACGCGGCAAGTTCATCCTGGCCGATCACGGAACGCTTTTTTTGGATGAAATCGGCGATTTGTCTTTGGCAGCGCAAGCGAAATTGCTGCGCGCCATTCAAGAAGGCGAAGTGCAGCCGTTGGGCTCGGAAAAACCCGAGCGAGTGGACGTGCGAATCATCAGTGCCACGCATAAAAACTTGCAGGCGGAAGTGGCGGCCGGACGTTTTCGTGAAGATTTGTTTTATCGCTTGAACACGGTGGAAATCGAGGTTCCACCATTGCGGGATCGTGAAGGAGACATCGGGATCCTGGCGGCGGCGATGTTGAGCCGAGCATGTGCGGAAATGGGCAAGCGCGTAGAGGGTTTCACCGCGGCGGCGCTGGCGGCTTTGTCGCGACATTCGTTTCCTGGCAATGTGCGGGAGCTGAAGAACGAAGTCGAGCGGGCGCTGATCAATGCGGACGGCCCGCGTATCGATGCGCATGATTTATCGCCGCGACTCGGGGCTGCGCGTCCCGCGACGGGTCAACCTCGAGGAAAGAGTTTGGCAGAGCAATTTGCGGAGCTCGAACCGACGGAGAAGTATTTGGTGGAGGAGGCGCTGCGACAAGCGAAAGGGAATTTGTCGGAGGCTGCGCGGCTACTCGGCATTACGCGAATGGTGATTCGAAGGCGTGTGGAACGATTCGGGCTCGGCGCAAAGGATGACGAGGAATAACGCGACGCGGTGTATTCGTTTGGCAACGGGTTGGTTCAAACGAACCACCGTTCGATTGGGCGGAATGGTTCAAGTGAACCAGGCTTGTGGTTTGGATGGTTCAATCGAGCGTTTTTGACGCGTCGACGCTTGTGGCATGATGAATGCAGTCCGAACGCTACGACCCTGGAAGTCGAGGAATCAAGAGCAAATGAATTCGCGAATTACAGCAATTGCGCTCGTGGCGCTTGGCATGGTGACGGGATGTTCCGATCCGGCGCTTGAAACCGAACACGATATCGATTCAATCGGCGAAGCGTATGCCGGGCAAGATATGAACCTCGTCGGGCATTGGCGCTTCGATACGTGCACGAACAACGTCGTACCCAATGAGCAAGGGACGTGGGGCGTGGCGAATTTGTTGAATGGAGCGAGCTGCACAGCCGGAGTCTTCGACAACGCCGGAACGTTTGATGGAATCGACGATCGCGCGGAGATCCCTTATGATGCACGGCTGGATTTTACATCGAGCATGACGGTGTCGGCGTGGGTCAAGCCCACGAGCATCGCGGCACCGCAGACCATCGTGGGCAAATGGTATGGTCCCGATTCGTATTTGTTGTGGCTGAGCAATGGGTATTATCGATTCAGCCTCGCGCTGAAGGATGGTACTCGACCGGTTGCGACAGCGCCCGCGACGGCGGGCGTATATTCGGAAGTCGTAGGCACATTCGATGGAAGCACGGTCAAATTGTACGTAAATGGCACCCTCATGAGTTCCGCAACGGCAGTCGGGACACTCCAGACGTCGACCCGACCCGTGACCATCGGCAATCACCCGAGTTGGAATGCTTTTTCAGGACAAATCGACGAGGTCAAACTCCTCGGCGTTGCGAATTCGCAACCGCGCACGGGTCCAACGCATTGCGCGGCGTGTAATCCTCCGGCGAGCTGCTGCGATCCGTAATGGTCGACGTCAATGTTTCCCGACGGGCGGCGTAAGCTGGGTGATGCAGTTTTTTTCCCAGTTTTCAGTGGGCAAACATTTCGCAAGCATGTCGCGAACTCGTTCCGGTTTGCCGGCCGAGTGATAAATGTGCGCTCGTTGCAGAGCGTCTTCGCAATTCGTGGGCGGAGTGAGTCGCTCGATCCAATGCACCGCGGCTTGCGGATCCACGAATTGGTACGTCCGGGCCAGGATTTGCACATCTTCGGGGTTGGTGCGGAGGCGTTCGTGGTAGGTTCGTTCAATGGCCTCGAGACGCGAAACCAACAAATTGGGCGGATCTTTCTTGGCTCCCGCCGCGGCGCGCATCAATCCGCGAATGGCCGTAGCCTCGTCGACCGCGCTGCCTCGATTTTCGGCCAGCCGAGCCAATTCCCGCGAAAAAATGTCTTCCGCTTCCGCATATCGCTCGAGGGCCAATAGAACGCTTCCTCGGGCGGCATAAACGCCTCGCGCTTCGGGAGCGCCCGCTCGGCGACTCAACGACTTGGCCCCGAGTTTTTCCGCTTCCTGCTGAAATGCCCATAACTCGGCACTCCATTTATCGGCAACCAAGACTTGGCCATTCGCCAAAGCATTGTACACGATTTGGCTCAAGGTTCGTCCCGACAAAGAGCGATCCAATTCGGTGGCGCGGGAAGCGGCCCGCATGGCCGATTCGACATCGCAACGACGATCGTACATGCGCGCGAGCATGACGTGAACATGCGCGGACAAGGGCGCGGCGGTCAATGCTTCGGTACAAGCAACCATGGCGCGATCAATCATGGTATCGCGAGGATGGTCGACACGTTCGACCAATCCTTGAGCGACGCGACAGCGCATGACGAGGGTTTCAGGTTCGTCCGGGTGCGTGCGAACAACGTCGTTCAATTCGGCAAGCGCTTTTTCATAACGTTGTTCGCCTGAACCTTCAATGGCTCCATTCATCCATAAAAAGACCCGTTCAATACGAGCGGGAACATAATCGGGATCCAACGCAATGGCGTCTTCGAGGAGGCTCAGACCGGGTTCGAAATGTTCGGAACGAGGTGCCGGCCCAATGAGGCGATAATACGCCAGGAGTTTTTCCCGCGCAACGGGATGCGAGGTTTGGGTGATGGCGCGTTGCCGACGGTCGTAACGCGCGAGAACGATGCGCGCTTCGTCGAGCAATTTGGAACGCAGCGTTTCGAGCGCGGGCGCCGCATCGCCCTTGATATCGACTTCGACAGGTTCACTGGGCGGGACATCGCCCGGATCACCCAATGGTTCCATTTGGGCAAACAAGCGAATTTGGTTCCCAACGCGTTGGATATTGCCGCGAATGGAGAAATGAGGTTGAGCATCGCGGTCGACGATCACCACATTGGGCAGGGTACGAAGCACACCACGGAGCGATTCGGGAGCGCTCTGGGACAAACCATCCCAAGCGGTATCGGCGGTGAGGTTTTCGAATGGTAAGACGACGACGGTTGCACGAACAGGTGCATTGCTTACTTGCACTGAAGCGGAAGGCGCCGGAGTCGATGTAGGTGAGTCCACGTTTTTGGAGAAAACGAACGAACGAGCCGCCGCGACAATGGCAACTGCGCCGAGCAAAAGGGCGAGCCATCGAAAAGTGCCCGGCACCTTTGGCGAAACGGCCGTCTCCGACGCATCGATGACTTCGGCCGAGGTTTTCCGGTGCGGGTGGGGGGACCCCGCTGTTTGAGCCGCATTTGGCGGCGAGTTCGATGTCCCGCCGGCATCGGAAAAACCGGACGAAGGCCGGGCGTCCACCTCCACAATAGAGCCTGGCACCTTTTCCTCGGTACCCTCGCTCACCTCCCCAGCCCCTACCCGCCTCAGTTCCAGTCCAAGCTCCCGCGCCGATGCATACCGATCCTCGGCACGATCGGCCAGTGCTCGCGCCAACACTTCACCCCAAGCCCCCGACACCTCCCCCAGCAGCTCCCGCCCAATCAGCCCCAACGCATACACATCGCTCCGCACATCCAGCGCATCCCCGCGACGCTGCTCCGGCGACATATACGCGGGCGTCCCCGCCTTATCCACCGCAATGTGCCCCTCCCCTTCGGTACCTCGCGCCAAACCAAAATCCGCCACGACACACTGTTCGTCATTCCGTAACAATATATTTTCCGGCTTCAAATCGCGATGCACGACGCCCTGAGCGTGCGCTGCCGCGACACCGGCGACAATCTGTTCGAACCATTCCAACGACCTCGTCCGCGACAAACCTCCCGCTTTGATGGCCTGTCGTAACGTCCGCCCCTCCACCAGCTCCATCGTCAAAAACAAAAGACCGTCTGCTTCTCCCAAATCGAATACGCGACAAACGTTCGGATGCGTGATTTTTCGCGCAATCTTCACCTCGGCCCGCAGACGCTCCACCGCTCGAGGGTCCCCGAGCGCCTCGGGCAAAATCACCTTCAGCGCCACGTCTTCTTCGAGCACCTGATCATGCACGCGATACACCGCGCCCATGCCCCCGGCACCCAGGCGACTCGATACGGCATAACGCTGCGCAATGATTTGCCCCGGACGAACCACTTCTTTCGACGTTCGCCGGACGATCTCCGGTGCGTCCGGGGCTGTCGGGATACCGGAGAGTTCAGCCATTTCGCTGCGCGGTATTTTTCTTTCGCTTGAGCCTCGAAATCAACACGCCCACGGCTGCGGCAATGGTTGCTCCGAATGGAACCGACATATCGCGTGTTTCGCCCACATGACACCCCGCACATCCACCGGCGCTTGGAGGTGTCGATGGCGGCGTTGCATTCGCGCCCTCTCCAGACGGCGGCACGTAGGTGCTCGACCCGATGGAACCTTCCGCCGCTTGATACATCGCCGGCGCCGGAACGAGCGGTCCGCTATCGATTTTCGTCTCGCTTTCGTCGCGCGCCACCATCGCCACCAAATCAAATCCCCCACGTTTCGCGAATGCCAACTTTTGCGCCGCCTCGGTTCCCTTATGCGCCACGCCGCCCGGAGGTCCGCCCCAAATACCTCGCTGCGGATTCGCACATGAAACCGGACCTGTCCACGCATGTCGAATCGCATATCGCGCTTGAAAATTGTTGATATGACTTTGCACCGCGCCGGTCTCGAGCCTACTCCCATCGGTCAGGAATTCGCGTCCACCGACAATCGGCGGAGCCTGGCGAAACACGAGATCCTCGCCCAAGCCTTCTTTGCCATAACGCAAATGAAGTCGCGTCAAGACAAACCCGCCTCCGCCCCATCGAGGCATCGGACGGCTCATCATGGGAGGACGAGGCATCCCGCCGGGCATTGGTTGCGGAGGTGGCGTCGGCGCAGCCACCGGACCCGTGGCAATTTGCGGTGCGTCATGAAGAACATCCAGGCCGAACGTCATCAAATCGTTCCCATCGAGCGTCGGGCCGGGACATGGATCACACGAACCGGCATCCCACGAATATTCCGTAATCACCGCTTTGGGTTGCCGCTGCAAAGTTCGATCGAACAGCGCGGCATAAAACGACGGAAAGTTTTTCCGGACATCATCCTTGACATCCAAGTTCGTCGGAATCGCCACATTGGGATAATTCGCCGATTCGAACCGTTGACCTCGCGCCAAAATGTGCACGATGAGGTCCTGCATTCCGGCTGAATTTACCAACCCGAGGCGCACGGGCAATGCAAACGTCTCGCTATCGTAATGAAAACGCAGCGGCGAAAGCATCGCTTGGCCATTTTCGAAGCGAACCTTCTTCGAATCGACTTTCGCCACGAAAAACTTGCTTCCGCCTTGCACGTACGGCCGCAACAACGGCTCCGAGCCTGCGGGAATCGTGTACTTTTCCTGGCGTAACCACGTATCGAGCCCCGCCGAATCTCGAGCGCTCAGAATCACCACTTCATATTCGCCGACACTGAATTGCGCTTCCACCGTGACGCCGAGGTCCGCCGATCGGACGGCCCCTGGTGGTGCAGACCGCGGCGCCATCATCGGCGCCGGAACAGCATCGTACAACGGCCTGGGCGGCGCACATGGATCCTGCTCCCAATATTCGACCAATCGCGGTGACGCGAGTTTGTCGATCTTGTCGAACACGGGCATCGGCAACGTTTTCACGTTTTCTTTTTGCAACACGACGGGCACGGGTACGACCATCGCGAAGTTTTCCGGCGGCCCTTGGTAATTGTTCTGCATCGAAAGCACCGTGCGGGTGCCTTCGCGCATCAACACGACCATCGTCGCGTTGTTGAAGAGTTTGTCATCGGCGCCGGCGACGTAAAAGCCGCAGAAAGCATCGGCAACCGGCGCCGCGGCAAATGTGGCGGTTCCAAGGGCGAGGGCGAGAGCAAAAGATCGTGCGTGCATCTGGGTACGGGCACGGTACAAGGTTTGTCGCAGGAAAGCAACAGCTTCGATTCAACCGTCGAAAAGCGGCATCACCCGACCCATCATGTTCGACCACACCTCGAAGGATCGCTCGATCGCCAACGACATACCTTGATTTGCACGCAGGGAGATTGAGGCCGCGGTCGGGGAATTGCGGGCAACGGATTTGCGTACGGGTCCGTTGGTTGAAATCCGTAATGCAAAAACGCCGTTCATGGCACGGGACACGCCCCGAACGCCGCGGGAAAGTGTTTCATTTCCGGGAAAAACCATCCGTGTTTGCCTTCGTCGGCGAGCAACGACGCCACGACGCTCTCCGGCGGATCTTGGCCCGCAATGTCCGTGATCGTCGTGGTAAAACCATACCCGAGATCCACCAGCGTCTTGGAGGCGTACATATTGGCCGCATTGGGATCCTTGTCCGCGTCTTCGTTCTGAAATACGTATTCCGTCGCAAATGCGCGGTATTCCTCGAGGAACGCTTTTTTATCGTCCACTATTTGCGATTCGAGGTCCGTGTAATAACTGCATTCCGAACGATTGAGCACGTGATTCGATTCATGCACGAGCGTCGCGGCAAGCACGGCGGGATCGGTCGAGGCATCGATGGTCAAGTAAATACGATCGCCCCACATGTACCCGGCCAGGCTCTTGAAGAGAAAATCGACGGTGGCTTGATCCGCTTGAAATGTCGAAGGATCCGCCAAGGGAGTGAGACACGCATCCAGCATGTAATCGCGACACATGTGATAAAGATCTTCGGCGATTGCGTCTTCGAGCGTATCGATACGCACGAGGCCGTCTTGAATGCGGGCAAGCGTTTCATTGGCCAAACGAATTCGCGGTGCGGATGTCGCGGTCGTTGATGTCGTCGATATGACTTGAAGCGCTGCGCGGAGTTTTTCATTGACGACGGCGGGCACGGGATGCTCGGGCTGAACCTCGGTGTATTTGAACATTGGCGGGACCGGCTCGGGCGGGAGATCAGGGTGCGTTCCACATCCCAGGATCGCCGAAGAACAAAGCAGTGTAACCCGAGCTGAAAACGTGAAGAATTGGCGCATGTTTCGACACGTATCACAACGCCAATCGATCCAACAAGTTCGTCGTCGAAGCCTTGTCCCCGCAATCATTGCCCGCACAATTCGCTTCGCACACGCGGGGCAATACGTAAAATCGTTTACGCGTTCTCGCCATCACCAAAATGACGAAAAGAAACGTTCCGGTTGCATCATTTTCAATGTGAGTCCGCCTGATTCGCGATAAGCTGAACCCATGCGTCTTCATCTTGCTACAACACTGCTCACAGGTTTGCTCATGAGTTGTGGAAATGGTGGCCTCGTCGCCGCCGTTCCGCATTTCGATCCGCCGAGTGCGACGACCCTCCCCGAAGTAGGTTCGCTCGTCAAGGTGATCAATCTCGATAATGAGCCTGTCATCTGTTACACGACCGATGGGTCACCCGCCGTTTTCAGCAGCGATTGCATGAACAAGCTCGACGCGACGCGGCAAATTGCGATCCCGAAATGCGGGTTCAACGTCGTTCGCATTGCGTGGTCGAAAGGCACGGACGAAGCCAATTATGTCGTTGAAAGCGAAGCGTGCAAATCCAGCTGTGATCCGGTGGTACCGTGGTCGAACGGCGAATTGGTCAAGGCCGCGACGGTTTGGCTGGACGAAGTCCGTTGTTTGATGAACGGTTGCCAGAATCCATCGGGGACCGGCAATTGGTCGGCGAACTGCGATTCCGGCAAAGTCGCCTGGGACGTGAGCCTCGATGGTTTACGCGCGATCAGCACGCAAACGTATACGGACTGCGCGCACGCGGTGAACATCGAAGTGGAAGAAAACGGCATGACGGTGATGAAGAAGATTAATCTCGTCGTGAACGGCAAGATCATTCAAGACACCGATTTCAGCGGCAATGGCAACGAAGGCGGCACCATGACGATCACGGGTGATTACACCGGCACGGTCGTTTCGCATTCGGTCATCAAAGACAAAAAACGCGGCGGCGGCTCTTACGATGCGTCATGCTCGGCCGATCCCTTCGATACGAAAGATTGCGCGCCGGCGGAAGCGAAAATCTCCTACGATTTCCCCGATTGGAGCTGTCACGGCAATATCTGCCCCGTCGCGGCCATGGGCGCATGCACGAGCGCGGATACCGACAAGGACGCAATCCCCGATTCTTCGGACAATTGCCCCGACATTGCCAATACCGATCAAGCCGATACGGACAAAGACGGAATCGGCAATGCGTGCGACGACAAATCCGATTTCGTCGTGTTGCGCTTCAAGATTTCCGACCGCTGTTTGACGCTCGCCGACGGCCAGGTCGAATCGACGACGACATGCGAGCCGTTGGATCCGATGCAGCAATGGCAAATGTCCACCGATGGAACCGCATTTACGTTCGTCAATGTGAGCAACGGCGAATGTTTGAGTCAAAAAGGCATCTTGGCGGGCCCCTGGACGCTCATTACGGCGCCGTGTGACGGCTCGGACAAACAGCGTTGGTTGCTCGAGAAATACGATCAAGGCGGATTCGATACGAACTTCCCGGTACGTTTTCACAACGTGGCCGAGAATTTCTGCGCCTATACGGATTTCACGGGCAACGTGTACGGCACGATCAGCAATTGCGGACTTGCCGGCACCGAGAACAATCGCAAGGTGGGCATCTATTATGGCGGCGCCTTCGATACGCAACCGTATCAGCCGCAATGAGACCTCGGCCGGTGAATTCTTTTACGAATAACTTGCCCGCCGCCTTCCCTCTCGGCTAAAACACGCGTCGTGCAATTCGACGCGTTTGGCTGGGCCAAAGATCCCATCAATCCCCTCGTTCCCTCGTCGGCGTATACGCTTTTCTCCGCCGAAGGCTCCGCGCGAATCGACATCGCGCCCTTGGCTCACAAAGCCCGGACGTTTTTCGCGACAGCGCTGGAAATCGACCCGGTCAAAGCGTATCCGGAGGGGCGAACGCCGCGGGCGGACGCCATGTTTGTCGATGTCAAACCGTTGGGAAAGCCGGATGCTTCACCGACGCGCGTGTTTGTCGTGACGTGGCCGCTCGATGATCATCCGGCATTTCGCGGTATCGGTGAAGAAGCGGCGCAGGCCATCGGCGGTGCGGGGATGGATGTATTGGTTGCTCGCGCCAAACGCATTTGGCAAGTATCGACGCAGCCCGATCACGGTCCGGATGCGCACGTCTCGCTGCGCGTCGCGGCGATATTGGCTTCGGTGTTGCTCGCGCCCATCGTCCCGCCCGAGGGTCGGACGATTTACGGCGTCAAAGGAGCGCGGGAGCGGCTGGAAAAAATCGGCAATGGCGCCCGCTGAACATCACGGAATGGCGTAACTGCCCGTCACTTGGGCGATCGGTTCGTCCAGGCCTTCCGAATACAGCAATACATGACCCACGATCGTTCGCCGCCCGCGTCGCAACATCGTCGCCTCCGCAATCACATCGGTCGGCGCCGGTTTACGCAAAAAATGAATATTCAAATTCGAAGTCACCGCCATCAGCTCCATACCGAGCACCGACATGACCATTGCATAAAGAGCAGCATCGGCCACCATCACGAGCAACGGACCGCTCACCGTTCCTCCGGGTCGAATATGCCGCTCGTCGAAACTCATGCGAAACCGTGCATATCCTGCTTCGAGGCATTCCATTCGATACGAAAACTTTTCCATGATCGGAATGCCGAACCGCAACGCCGTCTCGAATTCTTCCGCGGTGATCCGCGAAGGTGCCCGCTGCATACGTCGATTGTCTCCTTCGACGCCTTGTATCAGCCTTTGCACCGAACGGCAATGGCCGTCGGTTCGCCTGGGCATGAATTTGCCGCAAACGGCCGCTCGATGGCAAACTTGCGTCGCGAAACTTTGCCCGACGTACAAATCGTGACATCCTGTCGTCCGACATGAACGATTCGTCGCCTTCGCTGGAAAATCAGGCTCGAGATGCTTCGTTACTTCTGCGCGTAGCGCTCGCGGACGTCGCCGGAGCCGCCATCGTGCTCGACGAACGATTGGACATCGTCGATTACACGGCCGAAGCCGAGCAGCTCGTGGGACCGGCATTAAAACGAGGGTTGTCGGCGCCCGACGTATTGTGCGGGGCCGGGACGGAGCGTCCGGTGGCGGAAGCTCTGGCTGCGGGACGCCCGGTAGCGGCGACGATTATGCATCCGATCGGCGAACGCGGGTATTTGTCGGTGCGAGCATTACCGTTGCGCCGACACGACGAGACGATCGGTTGGCTGCTTTTGCTGGAACATGACGCGTTTTCGACGGAGCTTCCGGACGCACCGGTCGAAATATGCGGCGTGCTCACGCGCGACAAAAGCATGAAAAAGCTCCTGGCCGACGTGCGCAAAGTCGCCCGTACGAATGCAAGCGTGCTCGTGCGCGGCGAGACGGGCAGCGGAAAGGAATTGATTGCTCAAGCCGTGCACACGTTGAGCCCCAGGAACAAGGGACCTTTGCGAACGTTGAATTGCGCGGCGTTGCCTCCGGCGCTGCTCGAAAGCGAACTTTTCGGGCATGTTCGAGGTGCATTTACGGGGGCCGTGCGCGATCAAAAAGGCCACGTCGAATTGGCTCACGGAGGAACGTTATTTTTGGACGAAGTGGCCGAATTGCCTCTGGAGTTGCAGGCGAAGCTTTTGCGGGTTTTACAAGAAAAAGTCGTCGTGCCGGTGGGAGGACGCGATTCCATTGCGGTGGACGTTCGGTTTGTCGCAGCAACACATCGGTCCTTACGCAAAGAGGTCGCCGCGGGGCGATTTCGCGCCGATCTGATGTTTCGATTACGCGTGGTTCCCCTGTTTTTGCCGCCCTTGCGGGCACGACGCACGGACATTTCGCTCTTGGCCTGGCGCTTCATCGAACGAATGAATGCGGAGAACGAGCGCCACGTGGCTCGATTGTCTCCGGGTGCCCTGCACGCCCTCGAACATTACGATTGGCCGGGAAACGTGCGCGAATTGATGAATGCGATCGAATATGCGTTTGTCATGGGCGACGGCCCGATCCTGACCGAAGCCGATTTGCCTCCGGAAGTGCGCGGCGAACGCCCGGCGTTCCTCGATGAACCGACACCGAATGAAACCGTGACCATCGAAGCGGCGGACGGCCGCGAGCTCGGGCCCGAAGAACGAAAAATATTGGATGCTTTGCGCGAAGCGCGAGGGAACCGTCAAGAAGCGGCGGCGATTTTAGGTTATAGCCGAATTACGCTGTGGCGCAAATTGAAAGCCATGGGACTCGATGAAGATGCTGTGATTCGCTACAGACGCGCCCCCGGCGGATGATTCATGAACGGGGTCGCCATTCATTGATTTTGATTGACATGCGCAATGCGTTCTGATGCAATCGACGCACGATGCGTACAATGTCACAAAAAATTTGGGCGAAACGTTGGTTTTTGACGATGTCGGGTTTGCTCGTCGCCGCCTGCGGCGATACGGGAAGCACGACTTCGACATCCGGAGCGCCGCCGACGGGTGGGACCGCCGGAATGGCGGGCGCCGGCGGAATGGGAGAAGGCGGCGCGGCCGGTCAGGGTGGGACCGCGGGTGCGGGCGGCGGCAATACGTGCGACGCTCCGACACCGGATTCGTGTAATGGCGTTTGCACGGATGTCCAGACCGACAAAGCGAATTGCGGGGCGTGTGGAAAAGACTGTGCCGATCTTCCCAACGTCGATCCCGCCGGCGTGACGTGCGAAAAAGGGATGTGCGTCCTCGTGTGCGCCGCGGGGTTTGCCGATTGCGATAAAAATCCGGCCAACGGTTGTGAAGTATCGACGACCACGGCGGATAACTGCGGCGCATGCGACACGAAGTGCGCCGATCCGAATCCATTCTGCGCCCCGGATCCGAATACGAACCAATACGCCTGCACCAACAAGTGTCCCTCGGGAACGCCGACGTTGTGCGACACGAGCTGCGTCGATCTGCAAACGAATGAAAGCAACTGCGGCATGTGCGGGATTGTTTGTCCCGACGTCACGAATGGTCAACCCACGTGCACGGCCGGTATGTGCGGTTTCACCTGTAATACGGGTTTCACGAGCAACGGCACGGCGTGCGTCGATATCGACGAATGCGCCATGAACACCGACAATTGCAGCAACGATGCCCTCTGCGTCAATACACCGGGCTCGTTTGGTTGCGTGTGCAAAACCGGATATACGGGCGACGGCGTGACGTGCACCGACGTCGACGAATGCGCCACGAATACCGACAATTGCGCGGACAACGCGACGTGCACGAATACGCCGGGGTCGTTTACCTGTGCGTGTCCCACGGGGTATGTCGGCAATGGTACCTTCTGCGCGGATATCAATGAATGTGGCGACAATACTGACAATTGCAGCACGGACGCCACCTGCACGAATACGCCCGGCTCGTTCACGTGTGCCTGCAATACCGGGTTCACGGGTAACGGCGTCACGTGCACCGATATCGACGAATGCGCGTTGAATACCGACAACTGCGCCACGAATGCGACGTGCACGAATACGCCCGGATCATTCACGTGTGCCTGCAACACGGGCTACATGGGCAATGGCATCACCTGCACCGATATCGATGAATGCGCCACGAACGTCAACAACTGCAGCAACAATGCCTCGTGCGCGAATACCCCGGGTTCGTACACGTGTACCTGCAATTCCGGTTATACCGGCAACGGCGTGACGTGCACGGATATCAATGAATGCATCCTCAATACCGACAACTGCAGCAATGACGCCAACTGCACGAATACCCCGGGCTCGTTCGATTGCACCTGCAAAATGGGTTATCTCGGCGACGGCATTACGTGCGTGGATATCGACGAATGCCTAAATCCGATGACCTGCTCGGGTCTGCTCACCTGTGTCAATTCGCCCGGTTCGTACACCTGCACCTGCCAGGCTCCGAATGAACTCTGCAATGGCGTCTGCAAAGACACGAGCTCCGATCCGCTCAACTGCGGCAGCTGCGGCACCGTTTGCGCCGCAAGCCAAGCCTGCGTCAATGGTACCTGCGTCGGCACGGGTAATTTGCAGGTCACGTTGATCTGGAACAACCCCGGCGATATGGACCTGCACCTCGTCAATCCCACCGCGAAACACATTTATTTCGGCAACAAAGGCCCGAGCACCACGACCGACAATGGGCAGCTCGATGTCGACGATACGACGGGAACCGGACCGGAGAACATCTTCTGGGCAAGCAATTTCACGCCGCCCACAGGAACGTATTTGGTCTGCGTCTCGCCTTACAGCATCACCACGAGCACGACGTACGAGCTGACGATCAAGCGCCCGGGTCGTCCGGACCTCGTTTTGACGGGGACTCGCGCCGTATCGAATACAAGCTCGGCGTGCGATACCGCCTCGCCAAACTACGTCACGTCGTTCACGTATCCGTGAGTCCCCGACAAACTATTTCCGCTACAATTGCCCAATGATCCGGCTGCTCGATTCATCGTCGAGCGGCAAGATCCACGGCCGCGGCAAAAGCGAATCTTTCTCCGCCGCAAGATTCGTGGTCGGGTCGATGATCCTTTGACTCGGCCGACCGTTCATCGTGACGAACGCGTCCGCGCGAACTTCGACCCGGCGCCCTCGCCGCAATTCATCCGCAGCAACAACCTGCGCAAATTCCAGGATCATGTCCGGACTTATCGCCATTTGTTTCACCTGCAAGGGCGACAAGTACCGAGCCGGATCCACGATCGAGGTTCGTCCGGTCGCCTTGTCCGTCACGCGATACTCGACAAACCCCATTTTTTCCACGAGCATCACTCGCCACGCAAATCGAAATCCCTCTTCGGTCCAGGCCGTATTGCCGGGATACGCAAATCGCCGCAATGGAAGCGCCAATTGCAACACGACGTGCAAAGCGAGCAGCAAGAAACCGACTCGCTGCCAGGACGTCAATCGCGGCGGCACGTCGACGTTTGTCTCGATCTCAGGACGTTCCACCAACCAAGACCGAAAACGCGGAAGTTTCGCCAAGAGCATCCGCGGCCAATCGGCCGGGAAAAACACGAGCGCCGCGCCCGTCATCACCCAGGGAAACACACCGATCGGGAACAGAAACCCCGTTATGGCGTGAAACACGACGACCAGAGCGTAGGCGAAAGGTCGCGTCCGGCGGTTGAGCAGGAAAAACACCACGGACAAGTCGAACGCCGCCCCGAAATAGCTCGCCGATACAGCCACCCAACGTTCGGCTAAAAGCGATCCGACAATCGGGATATGCGTATGTGCCGCGAGCCAAATCCCCAAAGGTTCGCCGCGGAGCAACCAATCCGGACCGAGCTTGGCGACGCCGGCGAAGAAGTACACGACGCCGATTTGAAATCGCAACAGCCACAAAACCCACGACGGAATCGATTTTCGTCGCAATTCGGGTCTGCGCAAAGCATCCAGCGATCCGGCCCGATGCAACGGCAAAAAGATCATCAGCAAGCCGAGCACGCTGATGAGGTAGTAGTGGTTCAGGTAGGTCGCTTTCTCGACGAGTTCGACATACGTGAAGGCCACGAAGAAGAGCGCTGCTGCGGCCCGGTAAAACAGCCCCAGCATGATGAGCAAGCTCGCCAGGCCCAAGATGGCAAAGTGCACGTACATGCCGATGCCGGGCCAAGGGTTTACCCAGGAAAAACCAAGCCAGTGAAAATGGTAGGTCGGCGCAATGTAGATATCGCGAATCCAACCGTAAGCCCAGAACCGAACGACGCTCGCGAACATCAGCAATCCGAAAAGAATCCGGAACGCGACGACCGAGGCGATGTCGACCGGCTGAAACATCATTTCCCACAGGCGCGAAACTGTTTTTTTCTCAGTCTGCATCGCTGTCATTCAGAAGTATGCTGACCCCGAGGACGCTCGCGACATCCGTCGACAAACGAATACGCAAGTTACGAATGGCTGCGTGAGCAGCGGTCACCGATTCCGGGTTCGCCGTAATCGCGGTCCGCAAAGGCGCGGGGATCGCCGAAATCTTGGCTTGGGCGTCGACCAAGGCCGCTTTGACCGCCGCATCAATCGCCGGACTGCGGGCCGATACCAAAACAGACAAACCTTTGCCCATTTTATCCGCATGATGTCCTTCGTAGACGTCGTCGACGCCGTGCATGTTCTCCAGCAAATCGTCGATGGACGCGTCGCTCAAACGCGATTCCACGAGCAAAGGATCCGGACTTCCCGTATTGGTTCCGAGCGGCGCGGTGATTTTGTTTTCATTGGTCGCTTGAAGCGAGGCATTGAGGAGATTCACGACGACCCCGACGGCATTTTGACCGGACGTGAACGTCGAGCTTCCCGCTCCCGCATTGGCGACTTCATTGACGAATCCTCCGCCCGTGGGACTCCATGCCGACTCCAAAGCCGCGGCATCATTGGCAAACGCTTCCCCGAGCGCCGCGGCATAACCACATCGCTTCACCGCGATCGCATCCATACCGCCGATGGACGTCAAGATCGCGGCATTTCCGCCGACGGGATCGAAAATCAAGTATTCGATCGCCGGCAAACCTTTCGAACTCGTGCCGAGGGTTGCGATATGCGCCGCCGTCACGGGCTCGGGCGCAGCCGTAATGGCCGCTTCGATCGTGTCCGGACGAACCGGCCAGAAATCGATGGCGCTGCCGATACGCGCGTCTTCCACCGGTCCAAACCGGAACATTTCGGCTCGTTTCCAAGGCAATCGCGCCGTTCGCCAGGCATCTTGCGCCGCTTTCAAATTGGCTTCCGTAGGCGCCGCGCAAAACGCGGCCAACGTGGTTTTGACATCCGCCGCCTCGGCAGCCAATTCTTTTTGCAATGGATACATGACGTTATTCGCCAAATCGCGAATGACCGCCCGCTGCTGCGTATCGTCTTCCACCGGCGTGGAACAGCCGATTCCGAGAAAACCGGCGCTAACGAAACAGACAAACCCTATCGTTTTTCCGCTCATAACGACTCCACGAAACGCACGAGCGCCTGCCGTTCTTCACGCGTCATTGCGGCAAATGCGTCACGCGATGCTTTTCCTTCGCCACCATGCCATAAAATGGCTTCCGTCACCCCTCGAGCGCGACCGTCATGCAGCAAATTCGTATGCCGATTGACGGTTTGGAACAACCCGACGCCCCAAAGCGGCGGAGTTCGCCATTCTCGACCATCCGCCTCGAAATCCGGCCGATTGTCCGCCAATTCTTCGCCCATGTCGTGCAGCAACAGATCCGTGTACGGCCTTATGTGTTGATTCGACAGCTCTTCGAATCCGTCGAGCGTTCCCGTTTGAAACGACGGCGTATGGCACCCGTCGCAACCGGCCTTGGCAAAAAGCTGTTTTCCTTGTAAAACTTCCTGCTCCTGCCAATCACGTCGAGCCGGTGGGGCGAGCGTTTTTGAATAAAACGTGACGCTCTCCCGAATGTGCTCGCTACATTCGGGATTGCCGCCGTCGGGCGCCGCCGCGCAATCGGTCTCCGCAGCCGTGCATTCCTGCGTCGAAAAGAACGTCGTCGAAATGCCCATATCGCCGAGAAATGCGCCCGCTGTTTGTTGTGCGAGGTTCGGCTGATTGGCTTTCCAACCGAAACGACCGAGCACCTTTTTCCCAAGCACGGCATCCCAAACCATGTTCGGACGCCCCGAAATACCATCCCCATCGGCGTCATTCGGATCCGCCGCCGCAAGAATATCGGCTTCGGGCACCGCTTCGAGCAATCCGAGGCCGATCATTTGCGGCGCCGCACGCGGCGACGTCATCGTGCCCATCAGCATGGGACCTCGACCAAGAGCAAACTTATACGTCGGACGACGCAATTGATATGTTTCGCCATCGGGCAACATGCCGGGCACTTCTTCGTACGTGACAAACACGTCGCCCTCCGCGATGACGCCGGGAATGGCCGAGGGCTGAACTTGCCCTCCGTACGTGGGCTCGGGCGCGGGGGCCCCATTCGGGGTTTGTCCTTCGACACTCAAACGCACGAGCACCCCGACGAGCGGTTCATTCGGCGTTTCCGGAGGCGATCCACGACCGTCGAGCAAATGGCAGCCCGAGCAAGAACGGGCATTGTAAAGCGGTCCCAACCCATCACGTCCGTCGGTCGACGCCGGCGCGATGATCCAGTTTTCCTTGAAAAACGAATTGCCCACGAAAAATTCGGACCGACGATCCGGCGTCATGTTGCGCGAAGACAACGAAAACGCGTTCGGAGATGTATCGAATACGGTGGTTTCTCCGCCGGTCAATTCTTCTCCGGGTTCCGCTTGTAATCCCGTATTGGTCGCATTCGGCTCCGAACCACAACCCACGAGCCCGAAGACCAACAAGGCCCAACCTTTTCTTGCCCGCATTTGTCTTACTCCTCGATGTTGAGCGAAATTCCAAGCAAAAGAGCGATATCGACGATGGTCGTCGTTTGCGAGCGCAATGCTTTGATCGCCGCGGCCATACGCATACGACCTTCGGACGTGTCCGCGCCCATCATGGCTTGATCGAACGGCGCCGGAATGGCTTCAATGGCCGCAATGCTCGCGGCGAGCTGCTCTTGCATACGCTGATCGAGCGCCGGATCCCGCTCGCGAACGATTTCATCGATTCCGGGCACATCGAGGTTGCCGTATTTTCCAAGGTACACGTTTTGAATCGACCGAGCGTTTGCGGCCAAATCGGCGATGGTATTGTCACTGAAACACGAATGCTCGTCTTCCTGCTCTTTCGTGTCATACGCGACTTGCATTCGTTCTCCGGCGAGCTCCGCGCCGCTCAAGCTGCCCATTCCCAAGAGAATACGCCGCACGGCTTCTTCGGCGGGCAATTTCACGAACGACGAGCGATATGCGCCCGCTTCGGCCCATTCGGCGACGACGGGCGTGAAATCGTTCACCAACAGAGCCGTCGTCGTTTGCAAGTACAAACCACGTCGATCCTGATTCGCGGCGGTTCCGGCGGCGCCGACGACATAATCGGTAAAGGGTCGATTTCCGGGCCCCGTGGCGTTCATGTCTTGTCCCCACAAGAGAAATTCAATGGCGTGATATCCTGCGGCAATGTTTTTTTCACCATTTTTCTCATTGATTGCCACAAGAAGCGCCGAATCGATGGTCGGGTACGTCGCGGGATCGTTGATGACCCCGGACGTCGGAACTCCCTCGACATAATCAATGTAAGATTCATCGAGCGGCCAAGCGTTGATTCGAGCCTCCGGACCATCGGCGTCGTCAATGGGACCGCCGTAAAACCGAAATGCCTCGGATTGGCCATACGAAACCCGAGCATTCACCCAGGCTTGTTTTGCCGCGGTCAGCGTCGCATCGGACGGATCGGCAACGAGCATTTTGATGCTGCCATCAAGGTCGTTTGCCCCCTTCAATACATCACCATAAGTGGCCGACACGAGCTGCGCGTACCCGTCGATCACTTTGGGAGCGCTTTGCGCCAATGGCGGAGGCCCGGCAGGTTCGGCCGGACCACACCCAACGACAAATCCCAAAGCGACCATGACCGCAAATGGCCGCGCTCCCCGCTTGCAGCTCTCCAAACCGCGTACGCTCGAGACGAAATCCAACATCATTGACCTCCTCTTGAAGGTGAAAGTGATTTTCATCTTCTCAGGATGGCAAAAGCTTGTCAAGGATTTTGTGCTCTTGACCGAAGCGATTGAATTTGCTGGAGTTTTGTCCGCGACGTGTATTTTCGACGTGCCCTGACAAGGCACCGACCACCTTTGCAGACGTTAGCCAACGCGCATCCAAAAGGTGCCAACCACCTTTGGAGACGTTAGCCAACGCTCATTCGCAAGGTGGCGACCACGTACAAAAATGTTAGGCAGCCCGCAGCTTACTCGTGCGTGTTGACGGTAGCGGTCGACAACCCCCATTGGAAGTTGTCGAGCAAAACGACGGAATCGAGGAATTCATCGGAAACGTCGAACAGGATGAACTCGAGCTGAATGGTTTCTCCCGGCGTGACCGGAGCTTCCGTCGTCAGCCATTTCGTCGCTCCACCATAATTGAATTCGTCCATGCCCGTTCCCGCCAATTCGCCGTATCCGCCGGGGCACGTGTAGCAGCCCTTGGTCACGCATACATCGAAAAACCCATTGTTCACCGACACGGGATTGTTCAACGCATCGAACGAAATGTTCTTATCGGCCGGAATCCCCGCGGCGGTCGATTGCAGCAATGCCAAGTAGAAGTCGTTGTATTGCGTGCACGAATAGACCCAGTATTCGTACGAGACGAACTTGAATTGATACGACAACGATTGCGCGTTGGTGGGCACTCGGACTGACAAACGCACATCGGTCCCATCGTTGGCGCCGGTTCCCGCCGGACAGCTTCCACTGCATCCCGCCGACGAAGGCAATGCCCCGCCGTGGGCGGCGAGATATGCAGCCGGTGGAAAACCCATCAAACCATTGCTCGTATCCGGCGAGCCCGGATAACCGGGATCATTGGCGTCGCGCATGAGCCCCGTGGACAAACCGGCCATCGTCAGCCCTTTCTTGGGCACGATGCCTCCCGTCCCGTAATTAGCCAATATCGCCGCTTGATTGTTTTGCATGATCGACAACGTGCCCGGCGATGGATTCGTCCCATTCGGATTCAGGAACGTTCCCGAAATGACTCCCCACTTCTTTTGGGGGAGCGGCGGGTTTGCCGTCGTCGTCTGGCACAACTCGATGGCTCGGGCCATATCGAGCGGCGTGACCGCGGCGAATTTCGCGGCCGTACTGCATGCAGCCGGCGGCGTCACGTCCGACGTCGCCGCGTCGCAATCGTCATTTACGCCGTTTCCAACCACTTCGAATGCCCCCGGATTGACCAGACGCGGATTCGAGCAACCCTGGATCACCGAATCACAACAATCGCCGCCGCACATGCTCCACCCGTCGCCATCGTAATCGACGGAGTCATCCACGATTCCATTGCAATCTTCGTCGATGCTGTTCGCACAGACTTCGGCTTTCGGCAAAACTTGCCCCACACATACGCTCCAACCCGTCCCCGCGGCATTGCATGTTTGCGTGCCGCCCTTGCACGGACCTTTGTTTTCGGTCCCCGGAGCACCTTGATAACATGATTTTGTCATCCCGGGCGTGCATGCGCATGGTCCGTCCTGTAAAACGTTCCATTCACAACCATTCTGCGGATCCTTATCGCAATCGGCGAACGCCGCAAAACACGCGCCCATGCCGCAGAAGCTGTCGACACACGCCGCGTCGGCATTCGGGAACGTCGGACAAGGCTTGTTGCAACCACCGCAATTGTTCGTGTCGGTCGACAAATCATAACATGTCGAACCACAACAAGAAAAACCGGGCATGCACGGTTGCTGGCCCGAACACCCCGGAAAACACGAACCGCCGCCGCAGATCGATCCCTGCGCGCAATCAGTATCTTTTATGCACTCCACACACGAGTGACTCTTCGTATCGCAAACCGGATTGATCCCCCCGCAATCCATGTTCGTCGTGCACCCATTGGCGCATTGTTTCGTCATGGGATCACAATATTTGCCCATGCCGCACGTCGCTCCCCCGGGCAAACATTCCACACAAAGCCCCGTCTTCAACTCACAAATTGAACCCGCCGGATCATTGAGGCAATCCGCATCCGCGACGCACCCCATCGGCCCTGCGTCCATCCCTGCAACCCCGGACGAACTCGATGTCGTCGCCATGCCCCCCATTCCCGCAATGCCGCCCGTTCCACCTTCCGAACCCCCCGATCCTCCGCCGCCTTGCGCACCGGACGAAGACGTATTCGGTGGCGTGGCTTCACAACCAAACACCACAACTCCGGCGACACCCAAGGTAAGAAGAATACGGGAAAGCATGACGACCTCCTTCGGAGATTTTCAATGTACACAACGATTCGCTCCGTGTCACGAAAAAACCCTTTCGTAACGCGGCCAAGCCAATCGATGACTCAAGCTTCGACAATGTCGATGATTCGCACCGCCCCGGAAGCGTCACCCACGACGATGCCGTTTCCATCCGGCGTCAATGCAATGCACTGAATCGCCGCATTGGTTGCGAGCAGCGCGGTCCGCGTGCCCGCGAGCAAATCCCATATTGCCAACGTCATATCCTGCGACGCCGAAATGATTCGACGCCCGTCCGGCGTCACCGCAACCCCCATGACCCAATCGGTATGCCCCTCGAGCGTTCGAACGAGCCGCCCCGTCGACAATTCCCAAATACGTATGCAACGATCGAACGCCCCGGAAATCGCGTAACGACCGTCGGGCGAAACCGCCAACGACCATATCGGCGATGTATGCCCCTGAAGCACCCGCACGGTTTTGCCCGTCGTCCAATCCCAAACTCGTAATGAATCGTCAAATCCTCCCGAAATGAGATGCTTGTCATCCGGCATGGCCGCAACGACCCGCACGCGCTCGGAATGCCCCTCGAGCCGACGAATCAATTCCCCCGTGGTCGTGTCCCATACCCGCACGAGGTTGTCGTAACAAGCCGAAAATGCAGTTTTCCCGTCGGCAGTCAACGCCACCCCGCGAACCCGCCGAGCCTCATGGTCGACCTGGCGCAACAATCGACCCTCCGCCAAATCCCAGATTCGGACTTTGCCGTCATCACACCCCGCAACGATGGTTTTCCCATCGGGCGACACCGCCAAACCCATCGCCACTTCGACAAGACCGTCGATGGATCGCTCGAGCGCCCCCGTGGTCAAATCCCAGATACAAATTTTCTTATCCGCGCCGCTCGAAACAGCACGACGACCATCTCGCGTAACGACCACGCCAAACACCACGGCGGTATGACCCACCATGGGTTGAATCGGCGTTTTTTCCTGCGGCACCCACAATCGCACCGTCTTGTCCGACGACGCCGTGACCGCAATCTCCCCGGTCCAATCCACATCGAGCCCCCAAATCGCGTCGGTATGACCATGTAAAACGTTCAATTCTTTTTTCTCGACAAGATCCCATAGACGGGCCGTCTTGTCCCGAGATACCGACATGGCGTGCCGAGCATCGGGACGCAACCGAATACGCGTCACCGCAGCGGTATGTCCGTCCAAACTGGCCGCCAACGAGCCGTTTTCAATGTCCCACCATTTGATCGTGCCGTCGTCCGATGCCGACAAAGCATGTTTACCATCACTCGATATGGCCACGTCATTGACCCGCCCCGAATGCCCCGGCAACGCATGTATTTGTTGCCAACCGCCACCCTCGAATCGGTGCACCGACAAGGGACCGTCGGGCGTCGCCGCAACGGCCGTCGCACCCGTTTGCGACAATGCAACCCAGGTCATGCGATCACCGACCATTCCGAGCGTTTGCACGATATCGCCGCTCACGAAATCCCACACGCGTACGACGTCGTCCGCGCCGCTCGACAACATGTACTTTCCCGTCGCATCGACCGCCACCCGGCGCACGGGAACCCGACTTTCGAATACATGCGACAAGTTGCCCGTCCACAAATCCCATTTGCGCAACGTTCCATCTTCCGAACTCGATACGGCGTAACGCGCGTCCGGCGAAAGCGCCACATCCGTGATCGGCCCCGAATGCCCCTCGAATACGCTGACGAGCAACCCGGTCACGGAATCCCACAAGCGCAAAGTGCGATCGTCCGACCCCGAAATGAATTGAATTCGCCCCTTGTTCGTGCGAAACAACGCCGCGCGGACCTCCGCGGCATGACCGCGGTACGTGCGCACGAGCGCCGAAGATTCGCGATTGATACGAAATCGCTCCCGCAACCACAACGTCTTTCTTCGCTCGAGCACAGCCTCGCACTCGGCCATTGTCGCTTCATCGCCCATTTCGAGCGCCCGATTACGCATTTGTTGCAAAAATAAATTCGGTATCTCGTTCGAATCCCAATCCGTGAACGATTGCATTTCGCGCGCGAATATTCGCCACCAATTCATCAATACGTCAGGTTCACCGGCAAGCGTCGCCAAAATCACGCCGACCCGCAAATCCCCGGCGACTGCCGCGCCCCCCCGCCGCCAGACCTCCCGCTCGATTTTCTCAATATCGGCAATCGCCTCGTGAAGAGTCCCCAATCGTGCCTTGACAAACGATTCCCACACGCCGACCAGAGCCACGACGTACGCCCGGACATGATGCCGCAAGTGGACATCGTCCAGTCCAAGCTGTGTTTCGAGCCACCCTCGACGCGCCACTTCCCGCACCGTCGCCTGGGTCCGCGCATAAGGTTCTTGTTCGTCACTACCAACCAATCCGGTGAGCAACCCCAACAGCGCCGCGGTCGGCGGCACACCACCATCGAAAATCGCCGCGGTGCACAAAATATTTCGAGCATCCGTATCGGACATCGCGCGCCACGAAACATCAAATGCCGCTTTCCGCACGGCTTGAATTCGATCCGATGTCCAAAAAGAATCATCGGCCGGCGCCGCCGTGGAACCGAGCATGGCCTCGAGCCCCAATTCATCCACGTAATCGACAAACGACGCGTCCGTATGCACCTCGAAATGCGCCGCCGCCATTTCGATCGCAGGCGACGCGCGTCCGAGCATCTGCACCACGAGCAAACCGGCTTCGCACTCTTCCGGGCCTCCCGATTCGAAAAGCTCCCGCACACGAGGCACCCGCTGCAATATATCGAGCGCCGCTTGACCCACGATATCGTCCTCGGACAAAAGATGCTCGAGCGGCTTTTCTTTGGGTTTGTCCAATACGCCATTGCGGCCCTCGAGCACCAAACCCACCACCGCACCCGTCGATGTGCCAATCGCGAGTTTCTTATCGTCACCCGCCAACGCACACGACATCAACGGCCAAAATGACCCGAGCGTCGCCATCAATTCGCCGGACGAAAGGTCCCACGCTTTGACCGACATATCACCGGACACGGAAATAACCGTCTTTCCGTCCCCCGTCACCGCAATCCCCAGCACCATGTCCGTATGCCCCGTCAGGGTCCGCACGAGCTGCCCCGTCGCCACGTCCCAAATACGCACCGATGCATCTTTGCCCCCGGAAACCACATATCGGCCGTCCGGCGTCACCGCCAACGTCCAAACCCCGTCGACATGCCCCTCGAGCGTGTGCAATGCAATCGCCTGATCGATATCCCAAATCTTCAGCGTTTTGTCGAATGAAGCGGAAATTGCCCGGGAGCCGTCGGGCGTCACGACGACATCCCTCACGCCGAGCGTGTGGCCCTCGAGCACATTCACAATGAGCCCCGTGGAAAAATCCCACACCCGAATCGTTCCATCGTACGACGCCGAAATAACTCGGCGTCCGTCCGGCGTCAAAGCCACGCCGCGCACGAGATCGCTGTGCCCCTCGAATGTCCGCTCGACACAACCCGTTTCAACATTCCAAACTCGTAGGGTCTTATCGTCCGACGCCGAAACCAAATATCGACCGTCCGACGTCGCCACCACGTCGAATACGCCTCGTTCATGCCCCCGAAATGTCCGCAAAACTCGGCCCGAATCGGCATCGCGCAATTGAATGGTGTTATCGAGCGACCCTGTAGCCAAAGATCGCCCTTCGGGCAAAAAGGTCAATCCGCAAATGGCCCCATGATGCTCGTCGTTCTTTTCATCGTCATGAACGGCCTCGAGCGCCCAAATGCGCATCGTTCCATCCACCGAACCGGAAATGACGTGCCCGTCCGGCGTCGTGACGACATCGAACACACTATGGGAATGACCTCGAAACGTATGCACGAGGTTTGTCGTGGAAGCCTCCCACACCCTGACGGCCCCGTCGCGATATCCCGCAACGATATGCCTTTCGTCGCTGGTCAGCGCAACCGCCAATACGTTGTTATGAGGCGTGCTCATCGTTTGCACGCATTGACCCGTCGCGAAATTCCAACACTTGACCGAACCGTCGTCCGAGCCCGATATGATCAATCGGCCGGCGCGATTGATCGCAACGGTCCAAACCGGCCCGCCATGCCCCGTCAACGTCCGCACGACCCGCCACGTCGTCACGTCCCAAATGACAACGCTTCCTTCTTGCGATGCAACAATCGCGTATCTTCCGTCATTCGTGAGGGCCACATCGGTTGCGGCGAAAACTTTGTAAACGAAATCAATCGCTTGATCCTGCGCCTTTTCAACGATGCGCTCCGCGCGACCCTGCACCAAGTCCCACAAACGGATCGTGCCGTCTTTGGAGGCCGAAATTGCCGTTTTACCATCAGCCGTCACGACCAACCGAAAGATCCCCTCGGTATGTCCCGTCAAACTTTTCACCAATCGGCCGGTATCGGCGTCCCATACCCGTATCGTCCGATCGTCGGATCCGGAAACGACATAGTGAGCATCGGGCGTGATCGCCACACCATTGACAGCTCGCGCATGACCCACGAAAGTCCGTAAAAGTCGCCCTTTTGACCAATCCCACATTTTGACGGTGCCGTCGGCTCCCGACGACAAGGCAATGCGACCGTCGGCGGACAAGGCAAGTCCATGCACGCCCGCGCGATGCGCGTCGAACGACCGAACCAACGCCCTGGAATCACCATTCGTTTGCTGATATTGTCGAAACCAAAAGCATTTCGCAGCATCGAGCGCCGCACGCAATCGTTTCAGCAATCCATCGAGGCCCTCCTGCGTCATTTGCGGCTTCGCACCGGCTTCGTTTTCCTGCGCGCCGGACCCCAATTCGAACAGCTGGTTATGCAATTGCTGCATAACATAGACTGAGCGATTTTCGGCCGGTCCATTCTGCAAGTGATGGGCTTCCCGATCCAGCGGACGAATCAACATATTCAATCGCTCGAGATCCGCGGCATTCGCGAATCCCCGCGCGACGTTCAAGTCCCCGAGCACTTCCAGAATCCCGCGGCGACTCACTTCGGATTCCAGCTTTTTGACGTCCCACAACGCCTCGAGCAACATGGACGCCCGCGCCGCGGCAAATGTCGCCCGATCGGGCATTTGTTTTTCAATGAGCTCCCGAATGAGGCGATGGAGTCTTACCGTTTGCGGACCCACTTCTTCGAGAAGCTACAAACTCGAAAGCTCTCGCAACGCGTCTTCGAGCGGCGCTTCGCGCCAACTGCGTGGTTCGTCGGACAATCCGGTAAGTAATGACAAACGCGCCCGAGGGATCGGCGATTCCGAGAGCAATGCGGCCGTTTGCAAGACCAGTCGCGCCGCCTCGCTTTCGAGCGACTTCCATTGCACATTGAGCGTCGCCCCAACATTGCCTTCGTGCTGCGTCGCCAAAAGCCGCGCATCAATACGCGTCGCTTCAATGACCGCCAATGCGCCCTCCGTTTGCAACCCCTCCAAATAACTTCCGAACGTAATGCGAGGATTCTTGTCGAGGTACGCGCCGGCCAGAGCAATCGCCAATGGATGTCCGCCCAGTATTTGGCAAATCGAACGCGCCGCGGCCCGCTGCTGCGGCGGTAATTGCTCGAAGGTGTCCTTGCGCCTGCTCTTCGCAAGCAACAAATCGACGGCCGCCGCTTCCGCCAATACGCCCACGAAAATCTCCGCCGCCGGCATTTCACGTCTGCGGGTCGTATAAACCATTTTGCAATCAAAACGCGCCGGCACCACGTCCAGCGAAACATCCTGCAGCTCGAGCGGGTTGTCGATGTTATCAAAAATCAACAATGCTTTCGGATTGTTGCGTAATGACTCCGCAAACGCTCGCGCATACCGGATATGCTCGGCCTCCGCGGTCCCCTCCGCCGGCCGACATCCCAGCATCTTTCCCAGACGCCCAAGCTCGCTCTGCCAATCGTGCGCCGCATTGATCCAATACACTCCGTGCGGATATGCATCACGATAACGATGCGCATATTCGGCGGCAATGAGCGTTTTACCAATTCCGCCCATCCCCGAAAGCGCGACCATGTTGGCTCCGGAATTTTGATCGACTTGGAGAAGTTCGTGCAGCCTCTCCGCTTCGGCATCACGACCGACGAAAAGCGGATTCTTTTTGAAGGGTACGAAAAATGGCCCCGCTTCGACCGCAGGCGCCGGGGCGGGCGACACGCTCTTCATGATCACGGCACCAAAATCGAATAACCTCGCCTCGGCACCGCGAAGATACACGACAGGCGAAAATCCCGCCGCGCTCTCCAAAAGCAGCGTTCGTCGCGCCGCACTCAGACTCTTCGCGACATCTCCCCGACCTCGCTCCGATTGCAGCAATGCCCGGTAAAACTCCTCCGAACAGGTCCGAGCAATTTCCGCGCGAACCGGCCACAAATAAGCGACCACCGCTTGCGCCCCCGCACGAGCCAATATCTCCGCCGCACTTCCCAGCGCCCCGGGCGATGCACCTTCACACGCCTCGAGCACCACAAGGCGTAATTCCTTGCCAAACCCCGCCGCCAATTCGCCGGCCAACGTCTCGACCTTCAGCCAGACTTCGTCACCATATTCGTCGTCGGACAAACGCAACGCGGGATGGCCATCACCATCGATTCCCCCATGTCCGATGAAATGAATGACGTGCGCGGAGACGTCGCCCCGCAATCTTTGAAACAATCGACGTGGCGAAACATCCGCGCCCGTCATCGGATCGAGCCACGACAAGCGCCCTTTGGATATCGCAGAATCGACAGCGCCTTTCAAATTGACCAGCCCCGTGTCCACCGTCGGGGCAATGGCCAAAACTCGAATCGCTCCCTGAACACTCTGCGGAATGGTTGGCTCGGACGAACTCACCCCGCGCACGACATCCACACGAGTGCCCGCAGCCAGAAATCCCTCGGATGTCCCCGGCTGACACAATGCTTCCCAAGGAATCGCCTGCAAAGATCGATTACGCACGAGCAGCCGCACGAGGAAATGTTCGTCCGACGCTTCCGCTCGAATGCGCGTCAATACATCGCGAATTTCGCCGCCGAAAAGTCGATCATACAAACGCTGCGCTTCTTCGACGACCGCAGGCTCGAGCGGTTTGCCCGTCTTGACGCTCCGCCCGACTTTTTTCCCAAATACCTCGATGTCCGAAACTTCGCCGATCATTTGCGGCGCCGGACGCTCCATACGACTGCCGAATGCCGTTGCTTTGACCTGCGTACCTTCAATTTCAATGACAATTTCAAGCATGAAACCTCGCCGCGCCGACTGACGCAATTCACGCAATCATGATCCGACGACCGGCATCACCCCGCCTCGGAACCCTTGAAGATGAGTTTGTCTTGTCAATTCCCGGAATATTCGCCACATCGCGACCCCGCACACGCCGCCAATGCTTTACAAACGCGTTTTCGCCATACCGAAACTTCGCCCATTTGGCCCGGACGGTCAAGCCGGTCCGATCGAGCTTCGGCAAAATGTTGCTGCGTTCACTTTGATCCGAGGTTCATCCGGGCAGTAGGCTTTTACGAATCCTTTTGCTATGGTTGTCCCGTTGCGCCGTAACGACGGCGGAGGAGGTCACATGGCCAAGGGACAAGAGAAGCCGGGAAAAAACAACAAGCCCAAGCTCTCCACCAAGGAGAAGCAGCAGAAGAAGAAAGAAAAGCAAACTGAGAAAGGCAAGTGAACAGCCTCCTCGCTTCACAACCTGCCGGACTGTGAAACCGCGGTTCGGCAGGTTGTCAAGTGAGAAATGCAGCAACGAGCGGTTCATGGATGTTCGAGGTACAACGCGCCGAAACGCGACTCGAAACCCCAATCCGCGATCCGCAAGTTGACCAAGATTTGACCAATCAACGAAGTCGCGGAAAACGAAGTTGCGGAAGAAGTGGCCGCATCCGTGAAGTCAGGGTTCGATTTGGGAACCGGACGCCACGGTGAGCAACGATTCCCGGACAAACTTTTCCCCCGTCCAGCGCATGAAGTAATACCGCGGCGAACTCAGACGCTCGGGAAACGTGAACCGCACCGCGGTGACTTCGCCCTCGGAATTCATCTTTTCAATGGTTGCCCGGTACGGCCCGGGATCAAACGTTTGTCCCTCGACCCACGGTTTGCCCGTCGTATAAAGCAGCTCGAACACCGTCGGAAAGTACGAACCGCGCTTCGGATGAATGATGATCTCGTGTTCGTTTTCCACGCGCACGTCCACACCTTCAATCGCGTACGAGAGCGCGTGATAATGAATCCGTTCGCCGCCGAGACCCTGGTGAAGTTTGTCGAGGTACGTTAATTGCGGATTGTGCGTGATCGGCGTGTAATCGACGATCCCCGTGGGCAAGACCCGGCGCAAATACAACCCGAAGAGCGCCGTCACTTCCCGCTGGTGCCAATTCAAGAAAAACACTTCGTACTTTTCCGGCGGCAACTGCCGATAATCGATCGTCTCGACGAGCGACGTCGATATCGATCGAAAACGCCCGTCGAATGTGCCGACGACATAAATGCACACTTGGCACAAGACCGGCGCGAGCACCAAATGCAATGCCCCGAGCGTCCAAGATATGGCGCGGAATTTCCGTTCCTTCGTCGCCTCGAATCGCAACGCGGCCTCTTCCATCACCCGCGCGACCATGTAGGCAAACCCAATCGAGGGCAAAAGCAAATTACGCGGATCCGGAAAACTCGTGGTGACGATGACTTGCCCCGCGATCATCGTGAGAATGAAAAAACGCAAAGGCCGATCGGTCCTGAGCCATTTCAACGCCAGCGCCCAAAACGCCAACGTCAACACCCCGAGCGCCACGGCCGCCGCGGGATAATCCCGCACCGGGGTGCTCGATAAGACGTGCAAAGGAACGCCCGTCGCCAAAATCACGGCGTGATAAAAGCCGGATCGGAAGAAATTCGACGCCCAAAGGCCCGGATTTTTCCCCGGATTCAAGTAATACACCGTGTTCGCGCCATGCCCGAGCACCACGAAATACACGTACAAAAACACGAGGCTGATCGCTCCGAGCGCCATCAAAAGCCCGATGAACGGACGAACTCGCGCCGGCAATGATTGCCTAGGTTTTTCAGGAAATACCACGATGTGCGCGAGAATGAAGAGCGGCACCACGAGACCCGATTCTTTGGACAACAGCGCGCAGGCATAAGCCAGGAGCGTCAACAGGGCAAACTTCGGACCGGCTTTGGCGGTCGAGGCTTCTTCTCGATACCGAATGAATGATAGAAGCGCCGCCATGACAAAAATGCCCCCGATCGTTTCGTTGCGATTGGCAATCCAAACGATATTGAGCGCATGCGCGTCATCGAGCGCATAAATCGCCACGGCCAAAGCCAAAGGAACGGCGTTCTTCAAGTACCGGGCGAGCAGCCGATACACGAGGAAAATGTTGATCGCGTAAAACCCGATGCCGATGAGATGCGAGATGACCGTGCTGTGCCCGAATGCGCGATATTCGAGCCAATGCGTGATCGATGGAATCGGACGCCAAAAATTGATCCTCACGTCGAGGTCCGTCCACCAAGGCGCCAATCCGTAAAGCTTGAAAGCCTTGACTTCCTCGGTCGAACGAATGAGCCCGAAAAGATTGATTTGCTCGTTGAAGATATCGGGCAATTGATCGAGCGCCAATCGATGCAGCCAATCGTCGGCGAAGAAGCCGCAACGAATGGACGGCACGTAAAACAGCGCCGTAAACAAGATGATGAGCCCCACGACGCGCCGGACGGACCACGCCGGGGAATCGTTGCTTTTCTTTTCCGTCGTCACGAAGCTGCCTCGCGAAACATGGCGTGTCGCCCAAGAACTCGACGTTCCCAAATCGTCGCCACGACCGCGACGAGAGAAAACCCGAAAATGCGCATCAGAAAGTAAACATCGAAACGATCGAACACGATGGCGAGCGCAAACAAGTCCATGTGCAAGGCATTTCCACAATAAGCCCAAAGCCGCATCGGCGCCCGGTGCGTCTCGACATACTCACGCGCAAACGCTTCATCCGCAGGCTCGGCGGCGATCTTCGCCCCGCGCGGGCTGAGTTTCTCCAATAATCCTTGCCGATTTCCAAGCTGCCAGACGAACACCGTCATGAGCACACGCTTGAAGAGCGATCCGCTTTCCCGCACCTTCGCCAGCGTCGCCTGCGCTCGCGCCCGATCCCCGCCTTGGTGTTTTCCCCCGGTCAAGAATCGCAAATAAAGCGCGCAATGAAAATCGTACAGCATCAAATGCTGCGCCCACGCCGAATGCGCCGCAAGGCCCAACGCCACCGCAATCCAAGGGTGCCCAGAGGTTTGTCCGAGATGATAAACGGCCGCCGCCGTCGTCGACACGTTCACGAAATAATCCGCGGCGCCGTCAATCGCATGCCCGGTCTCGGACGAGCTCTTCTTCACCCGAGCAATCATGCCATCCACACCGTCGAGAATCGCCGAGGCAAACATCAATCCGGCCGCCACATACCGCTCGGTCGACGTACCAAACGCAATCAGGTAGGCCGCAACGAGCCCGGCACACAAAGACAAAAACGTGATCTGATTCGGCGTGATCGGCGTGCGCACGAGCGGGCGCGTAAGGAGCAACTGGAGCGACCGGTGAATGTAGAAGTTCACCGGATCTTCCACGTCGGGAGACTTGATCACATCGCTTTTGCGTAGTTTCATGGGCGTCGCAAAGGGTTTCGGACAGGCATCGAGATCGATCGTGCGGATTCCCTTTGACACGAAAAATGCCGAAATGAAACCCCTCCAAAAAACAATTTTGACTGTGAATGAAATTCACGCTTGCTTGTAGAGTGCGAAGCCAAGTTTGCAGGCCCCGCCCAACCCTGCAATGAGCCATGGCCGCCTTATCGACAATCTGCTAGCCTCGCCGCTCCGCGCAAAAATCGGCCTCGATCATGAATGAATATCCGCCCCCCAAGTTCCTCGTCCGCCTGTCCAAATTCCAAGCGCGCCGGCCTTTTTTCATCCTGATCCTCGCGCTGTTGACGCTCATCCCGTCGACGTTTTTCGCCTTGCGCCTGGGATTCAAGCCCGATTTCGCCGAGCTTTTGCCGGATCACAAAGACAGCGTCATCGAGATGCGTCGGGTCAGAGAACGACTTCCCGGCATCACGTCGCTCACGGTCACAGCCGAGATCGCAGACGGGAAGAACGAAGCCGCGCTCGTCAAATTCGTCGATACCGTCGTGCCCAAATTGGAATCTTTGGGGCAACCTTGGGTCGAACGCGTCGAATGGGGCTCGCAAGATACCAAAGCGTTCTTCGATAAAAACAAGCTTCTTTTCGCCAAACTCGAAGATCTGCAAAAAGCCCGGGATGAAGTCGTCGAACGATACGAATACGAGGTGCAGAAGCAGACCGGCATGCTGCTCGACGAATCCGATGCACCTCCGCCGATAACCGCCCAATCCATACGCGATCGTTTGGCGGGAAAATCGGCCGGCAACGGAGAAAAGAAGGAAGAAGCCAAGCCGGATCCGGCGAAAACCCAACATTCGAACGGCTATTACATGAGCGCCGATGGCAAATTCGCCGTCGTCGTGGCTCGCACGAGTTTGTCGTCCAAAAAAGATCGCCTCGAATTCATCGAAAAAGTCAAGCGCGTCGTGGCGGAGGTCGATCCGAAGAAAATCGACCCCACCATGGAAATCGGCTATACCGGAGACCTCGTCATCAGCGGCGAAGAATACGACGCGATCGTCGCGGACCTCAATGAAGTCGGCATTGCCGGCGTCCTCGGCGTGCTCATTCCGGTGCTGCTGTTTTTCCTACGTTTTCGCACCGTGCTCGTCATGGCCGGGAGCTTGCTCATCGGGCTTCTTTGGACGTTTGGCCTGACATACTTTACCATCGGCTATTTCAACACGGCGACCGGTTTTCTCACGACCATCATCGCGGGAAACAGCATCAATTACGGCATCATGTACATGGCGCGTTACATCGAAGCGCGTCGCGACGAAGGACTCGACGTCGAAGCATCGATTCTGGCCGGGCATTCCACTTGGCTGCCGACGTTGTCTTCATCGGCTACGGCGATGGTCGCCTACGGCGCGCTGATTCTCACGGATTTTCGAGGTTTCAAGCATTTCGGCATCATCGGCGGCTACGGCATGATCATTTGCTGGCTCGCCACGTACCTTTTTGCGCCGGCGTTTCTTGCCGCATCGGAAAAGGTTCTTCCGGCCTATTACCCGAACAAAGAAAAGTCCAAACTTCGCGGATATTACGGCGTTCTTTTTGCCAAACTCGCGTTCGGCGCGCCGCGAGTTTTGGGCACGCTCGGCATCCTGGCCGGACTCGTCTCCGTGTTCTTCACGTATCGCTATTTGACGAGCGATCCGATGGAATACGACATGCGCAACGTGCGCAATGAAATCCGCAACAAAAGCGCCGCCGTCGCCTTGTCGCAACGGGCCAGCCCCATCGTCGGGCGTTTGTCCCAAGACGGCATGGCCGTCATGACGGACAAACTCGAGCAAGTCCCGCTGCTCGAAACCGAGCTGCAAAAGCGTTACGATGCCGCCCCGGAAAAAAAGAAGCCATTTGAAAAAGTCGTCACGATTCAATCGCTGATTCCCGCGGATCAAGACGCCAAAATCCCGCTCATCGAAGACATTCGTCGCGTGGTGCTGAAAGCCAAACGGCGTGGATTCATCCCCGAAAAAGATTGGGTCGACATGGGCCCGTACATTCCGGAAGGCGACATCAAACCGATCGGAATCGCTGATTTGCCGGAAAAAGTGGCTCGTTCATTTACGGAAAAAGACGGAACCCGCGGGCGTATCGTCTACATCGTCCCGAAAAGCGGCGAAAGCGTCTGGGATGCCCATTACCTCATTCGCTGGGCGGATAGTTTCCGAAAAACGACCTTGCCCGCCGGCGAAGAAATCAAAGGGTCCGGTCGAGCCGTCATTTACGCGGACATGATCCAAGCCATCGTCGAAGATGCGCCAAAACCCGTATTCGTCGCGGTTCTCGGCGTGATCATCGTCATTCTCATCGCCTTCCGCGGCAGCCCCAAAGCCCTCGGCGTATTCATTCCCTGGCTCTTCGGCGTCTCGATGCTCGTCGCGTATCTGTACCTGCGCAACGTCAAGCTGAACTTCCTGAATTTCATCGTCCTGCCCATTACGTTCGGAATCGGCGCGGACTACTCGCACAACTTGATGCAGCGGTATGTCGAAGAAAAAGGGAGAAACCTCGAACGCGTCTTCGTCGAAACCGGCGGAGCGCTCGTTTTGTGCTCCTTGACGACCTCCATCGGGTACATCGCCCTGATGTTCTCCATTAACAAGGGTATTGCCAGTTTCGGCGTCGCCGCAGCCATGGGCGAACTCACGTGCCTCATGTCCTCCGTGCTCATCTTGCCGGCGTTATTGGTTTTGCTGAACAAACGCAACGAAGCCAAAGAAAAGCTCGCCGCCGAAGCGCAAACGAAAAAAGAAACCAGTTCCCAGGATTGATTCGCCCTTACGCCCCCATGCGCATCGTTTATCTTGCCCCGAACATTCCCGTCCCCGGTACGCACGGCGGATCCACGCACGTCACCCACGTGTATCGCGAGCTCGCGAAACGTCACGACGTGCTGTTGTATTGTCGTATTGGTTCCACAGAGCCAAACGTGTTGGCGCGAGGACTCGCCGTACACCCCATCCTGCAAAAAACGCTGCTGCCTTTTTCGTATGCGCGCGTGATCGGCGCCGTCAAGCAGTTTCGGCCGGATGTCATTTACGAACGGTATTCCGCCTTCGGCCTCGGACCGTGGCTCGGACAATCGCTCGGAATTCCAAGTGTCCTGATGACCCTCGACCGTGACGCGAGCGAACGATCGTTTCGACAATCCGCCCGTATCGTCGCCACGAGCAATGAGTTCATTCCGGAAGAATACCGAGACAAACTGCGCATCGTCCATTGGGGCGTCGATATCGACCATTTGGCGGGTCAGTCGCCCGAACCGATTCGACAACGCTACGCGCCCAACGGCGAACGCATTGTTCTTTATACCGGCAGCTTTCCGGATTGGCATGGAACGGACATCCTCGTTTCCGTGGCCAAACAGTGGTCCGGACCGCCCGTCGTCTTCCTTCTCGTCGGCGATGGCCAAGACAAACGGCCGGTGGAAAAACTGGCGGAATCGGAAGGAGTGGCCGATCGAGTCAAATTCGCAGGCCGAGTGCCTCACGACAAAATCGGCGCGTACATCGAAGCTGCCGATGTTTGCATTGCTCCTTACGCACCTTCCAAGCATCCCCTCTTTCGAGTGCACGGCATGAATCGCGACCCGATCAAGGTTCTGGAATACATGGCGCTCGAGAAGGTCGCCGTCACCATCGACACTCCGCGGATGCGCGAGCTCTTTAGTGCGAACGAAAACATTTTGCTGTATCCAGCGGAGGACTCTGACGCGTTGCGCAGAACACTATGTGACGTTCTCGAGGATCGAGAATTGTGTCAGCGTGTGGCAAAGGCGGGAGGCGCTCTTGTCCGGACGCGTTATACCTGGGCACACCACGCGTCAGAGCTCGAAGCGGTTTTTTCCGAGGTTTTGGGTGGGAAACTGGGTGGTGTGAATGGAAAATAGCACCGTCACGGTAGAAATTATTTCGTGTCGGCGATGAAAATTTTCTTGCACTTCTTGTCACCGTCCTGTAACATATCGTTAGTTGACTTGACACGAACCGAGACGGTCGGACGTCGAGAACGGAGGCGGACAATGCGAGGACGAGTAAATCAGGTTCTGAAGTTCATGGGAGTCGCGTTGGCCGTCGTATTCCTCGGCCCCGGCGTGCAGTTGACGCCTTCGCAAGACAACTGAATCTGGTACGATGTGACCCCTTCGGGGGTTCACACGCATGCCACACGTACCTCACCCCACCCGCGCTCTTTTCCTTTCTCCCCTCATTCTTCTTTGCAGCACCTGCCAAATCATCGGCGGGCTCGAAGACTTGCAGCTGGCTCTCGTTTCGGGCTCCGGCGGCGCGGGCGGGGGCGGTGGAACGAGCAGCGTTTCGACCAGCTCCAGCTCGGGCTCCGGGGGCGGCGGAAGCGATACACCGATTTCCGCCACGTGGAGCAGAGCATTCGGCGACACCAGCACGCAATCGGTCACGGATGTCGCCGTCGACAAGCAAGGCAACATTTTTCTCGCCGGTTTCTTCGTCGGAACGCTCGCTTTCGACCCCGCCGCCCCATTGATCTCGGCGGGCGATTACGACGCTTTTCTTGCCAAACTCGATACCGACGGCAACCATCTCTGGAGTATTCGGTTTGGCGGAACAGGCCCCGATCGCATAGAATCCTTGAGCCTCACATCGGCGGGCGATCCTGTCGTCGGAGGTTCGTATGGAGCTGCTTTTTCGATTGGCATGACCAACTTTACCTTCGGCGGCGGCACCGACGCATTGGTCGCTCGTTTTTCCGGAACGGACGGCACGCTCGCGTGGGGAAGACACTTCGGTGACGCTCAAGATTCGCGTTGTGCCGCTGTTTCCGTTGCCGTGGGAAACGATGCCGTCACCTGTCTCGGTGATTTCTCGGGAGTTGTGGATGTCGGAGGTTCGAGCGTTACGAGCGCCGGAGCTTTGGACCTCGTCGTCGTCCAATATTCGTCCACGGGGACGGTGTCGACCGCTTCGCGCTCCGGCGATTCGTTGTCGCAAATTGCGAAAAGCATCGCCGCCACGCCGGGGGGAATTCTTTTCGGCGCGGCACGATTTAATGGGGTCATTGATTGGGGTCCGGTGACGAGCGCCGGTGGAGGCGATGTTTTCCTCGGACGTTTGATCGAAAAGGCCCCGGCGTCGTGGGCCTTGCGCATGGGCGATTCGAATACGCAACAACCCAATGGCATGAGCGTCGTGGGTGCCAATGGCGGCGTGGCGTTGGTCGGTGATTTCGAGGGATTCGCTGATTTCGGTGGAAAAGCCTTATCGAGCAAAGGATTGTTCGATGCGTTCGTCACGCGTGTGGATGCCGCCGGCAAGGTCTTGTGGATTCGCACGATCGGCGACGCCGACCCGATGACGAGCACAGAAGATCAATACGCGACGGATGTCGCCGCAATGGAAGACGGAACGCTTTTCGTCACTGGATATGCGGCCGGTACGATCAATTTCGGCGACGGCGTCGTCTCCGGCCCGAGCGACACGGATTTTTACGTGCTTCGTATGGATGCAACAGGACAAACCACGTGGCATTCGCGCGTCGCCGCTTCGGGATCGCAATTCGGCCGAGCCATCGCCTTGAGCGGAACGGATGAATTCGTCGTTGTGGGCGATTTTCGCGATACGATGGACCTTGGCAACGGCCCGCTCACGAGCGCGGGAAACAATGATGTATTCGTCGCCAAATTCAAACGCTGACGTCGAGGCACCTCGCCGAAGTCGTTGAATCGATCCATCATGAGCGGCATGAAAAAACCGCCTCAAAAAGTGCTCGCACCGCTGTGCCTTGCCGCATTTCCGATCTTCGCCGCAGGTTGTGGACCGGATTCACCAGACAAACCTCCGCCCACGCAAACGGGTACGCGCGTCGAGCTCGCCGATGAGTCGTCGTTGGCTTTGCTCCTCGATCCGCTCGAAGCCCCCGTATTCGGAAACGGGCTTTATCGCAAAGCCGGCAGTTATGACCGGGAAACCGGCGCCCCGCCTCCCGCGGGATTCGTCGATCGCGGCAATCGCGACATGAATCAATTCGCTTGTCGGGGCACAACGGGATCCGTAAGCGACGCCCAAATCGTCCCGCCGCAGTATGACGTCGAGGATTGTCCGGAAAGCTACGTGCAAGGTGTCGCGTTGGCCCGATTCGAAGGGTCGGGACGGATGACTCGGTTATGGCTGACCGCGAGCTCCTTGCGGCACGGCGCCGTGGCCAATGATGAAATATTGCGCATCTGGGTGGACGACGATCCGAATGCGGTCGTCGAAGAACCGCTGGCTGCAATCATCGATGGTTCGGCAGGAGAAATGTTTGCCCCGCCTTTTGGTGATGGCCCGGGAGATCATCTGGCCTGGTATTACCCCGTGGTCTTCGGCAAGAAATTCATCGTTGGTCTGGACAACCTCGGGCCGCTCGAATATTATTACGATCAAGTGGACGTCGTGCTCGATCCCGCGCCTGTCGCACGCAAAGCCGCATCCACGCGGCTCGATCAACGCGACCTGGCCATTGCGGTGCTGCAATCGACGGCCGATTACGGACAAACTCACCCGGCGCTCGGAGATCCCACCATGGTCTCGCTGATGCCCGGACAAACGATGAGTGTGGTGGATCTAAAAGGTCCGGCGACCATCACCTCCCTGCGCATCGATATCGCCAAAGACGCCCTGGCGACCTTGCTGGACATCGATTGGCAACTGACGTGGGATGATGCCGCAGCGCCGGCCATGAGTTTACCCATATCCGATCTATTCGTCGCGGCGCTCGAAAGTCCGGAAAATGGCAACGCCAGTTTGGGATTTGCCGCATTCGAATCCGGCGGCAATGTGCAGCTGGAACTGCGCTTGCCCATGCCTTTTTCCACGCACGCCAAGGCTGTCTTGACAAACAATGGCGCCAATCCCGCTGCGTTTGTCCTAACGATGCGTGGAGAACCCACCGTTCCAAGCAAACCATTCGGGCATTTGCACGTCGATCGAAATGAAACCCAATCACCGGCAATGGCCAAAGTCCACCCTTTGACCCAGTTCACGGGACGCGGAAAGTGGGCCGGAACGTGCGCAATGCTGCAAGGACGCGGCATCGGCGACGGCAGCGGATTCGATGAACCGCTCAATTTTCTCGAAGGCGACGACCTGGGCCTCATCGATGGAATGCCGGTCATTCGCGGAACGGGAACCGAAGACTACTTCAATGGAGCGTTCTACTTCGAGGCGGGTTCGCACGCGACACCGTTTGCGCAATGGTGGGGAACTCGAGTCAATGGTGCCGTTGGACAAACCAATGCGTGCCGATTCCATTTGCTCGGAGACACCATTGATATTTCGACGAGCGCCCAAGTGGGCCTGGAAATCGGCCCGGGCGTTCCGGAGACGCTCGAGCATTATCGCACGGTGGCCTTCGTGTACCGCTGAAGTCCATCACCGGACGAACGACGGCGGCGCCCGGATCGAACATTTCCTACGCCTTCGTACGATTAACCAAGACGCTTCGCCAAGCTCCTCGACGAAACTCGTTTGAACACCAAGCAAGATTGGAAAACGAAACCTTCGGCGCCGAAGCATCCGCGCGGCGTACGCACGCTCGGACGAACCCGTGGAAGTTACGGAAAAACGTGCCGTTCCGGTTCAGTCAGCTTCGCGTTGAAGCAGGCGACCACGTTGGTGGTCGGGGAGGAGGGATTCGAACCCCCGACAACGAGCACCCAAAGCTCGTGCACTACCAGGCTGTGCGACTCCCCGAAGCGAGGAGTTACCTGTTTGCAGGTAACACTCGGCGCGCAAGGTAACCGAAGTGGTTTCGATGTGCAAGAGAGATTTTGTCAGCGTCAGTGAAGATGCTCGACGAGATACTCCACGACGTGCTTGTACGCGTAACGACGCGCGACGGGGCTTCGGTACCCGTGTCGCTCGCCCGGAAACACGAGCAAGTCGAACGGTTTGTCCGCAGCGATGAACGCATCGATGAGCCCCGCGGCATTTTGGAAGTGGACGTTTTCGTCCATGAGCGCGTGCACGAGGAGCAGCTTACCCTGCAAATTCCCCGCGAGTTTCGTCAGGTTTGTCGCATCGTACGCCGCGGGGTTGTCCTTGGGCAAACCCAAGTACCGCTCGGTGTACGCGCTGTCGTAGAGGCGAAAATCCGTCACGGGCGAGGCGGAAATGCCGACGTGAAACTTGCCCGGCGCCTTGAGCAGCGCCAGCGCCGCCATGAATCCACCGTAACTGTGCCCGTAAATGCCCACGCGTTTGGCATCGACGTACGGCCGTTTGGCGATCTCATCCAGCGCCGCGATCTGATCGACCAGCTCGATATCGCCAACATGCCCCGCAAGCGGCGCCTCGAACGCCGGACCTCGACCTCCACTGCCGCGATTGTCCACTTCCATGACGACAAACCCGCGATCGGCCAGGTGTTGCCACATCAAGCGCGGGCTCCAGTAATTCAGCACCGTCTGCGCATGCGGACCTCCGTACACCATCACGACCACCGGATACTTTTTGCCCGGCTCCATCACGCGCGGAGTCAACAAAGCTCCGTGCAAATCCACGCCTTGCCCCACGGAAACCTTGAAAAATTCCGGCGTTCGGATCGCCAAACTCGCAATTTCCGGATCCACGGGCGGGCTCAAGTCCGCAAGGACCGGTCCCCCAAGCTCACGAATGATGATTTTCGGAGCACGATCGGCCGCGGAATGCGTATCGATCATGAGTTTGGCTTGACGATCGATACCCGCTCCATGCACCCCGGGTTCGTCCGTCCAACGCTTGATCTCGCCTCCGTCCAAGGAAACGGAATACAATTGCCGGTCGAGCGTGCCGTCTTTATTGGCCACGAAAAACACGCGGTTGTTCGCTTCGTCGACGCGGGAAATGCCATACACGTTCCAATTGCCGGACGTGAGTTGCTTGATCGAAGCGCCGGTCGCGGCATCGCGCAATTCGAGATGCGTAAAACCTCCGACGTCGTGCGTCCATAAAAGCTGCGGCTTTTTCTCGAGAAGTTCGTAATCGGCAAATTCGAGCCACGATTTCGATGTTTCGACGAACAATTCTTTCGTTTGTCCGGTTTTCACATCGACGCGCACCAACGCCAACCTTTGTTGACGGCGATCGGACGTCTGCAAATACACGGCCGATCCATCGGCCGCCCATTGAAATCGCCCCATGTATCGTTCGTTATCGGCCGGCCACGTGAGCCACGTCGTTTTCGCCGTCTTGATATCCACGATTCCCGCCCGAACCTTGGGATTCGCTTCGCCGGGCAAAGGATACTTTTGCATCATCAAATCGGGACCTTGTCCGCGATATCCGAGCACCGGATGTTCGGCGACGCCCCGCTCGTCGACTTCGAGGTACAACATTTTGTCGCATTGGGGTGACCAGAAAAACCCATGCGGTTCGTCGAGCTCTTCTTGTGCGAGAAAATCGCTTTGGCCGCGCGTGGTGCCCGCAGGACCGCCCGTCGTCAATTTGGTTTCTTTTCCGGTCGCCACGTCGATCGCAAACAAATCGTCTTTTCGGACAAACCCCACGCGTTCACCATTTTGACAGATGCGCGGATCGATTTCGGGATCGGGCGTCTCCGTGAGGCGCTTCAAGGTGCCGTTTTCCAAACGAACGAAAATGTCACCTCCGCCGGGAATGAGCATCGTCGGCGATTTCTCCGCCCACTCGTACGTGGAAATGCCCGTCGCCCGCGTCCGTTGCCGCTCGCGACGCAATTCCTCCTCGCGACTCAGAGGCTTGGACCCCACGGGAAGCTCGGACGCCCGAAGCAAGACGCGTGATGCCTTGGTCGAGCGATCATACGCGAACAGCGAATACGTCATGTCGCCGGATTCGCTGGCGAGCCACGTGACGAGTTTGCCGTCGGGCGAAGCGGCAAACCTGCGCGGAACATTCCAACCGGGCTCGGGCATCTTCGCCAAACGGTCGATCGTGATGGGGCTTTTGTCCGCAGGAAGGATCGTTCCATGCGTCGTATCGACCACGGGTTGCGAAGTCGTGGTGTCCTTGGCGATTTCCCGAAGAAGCGGGCGCAGGGGACGATGGGCATCCGTTTGTCCTCCGCAACCGACAAGCAAAGTAGCCCAGACAAACCCAACCCGAAAAACCCGATGGTTGCTCATGGTACGTCGAGTAATCCGAGACGCACGCGAAGTCCAGTGCCGGAAAAGTGGTTTGCACCTACTCAGCGTTGGGATGAAAGAACGATCACTTCTAAAAAGTGCTTCGCACCTTCATTCGGCCGGTGACTTGCTCGTCGCCACGATACGCACGCGGCGCACACGGCGTCCAAACACATCCGTCACGATGATCGTATAACCTTCGCATTCAATGCGTTCGCCCGGTTCTGCCGGACGCTCGAGTCGTTCCAGGACGTACCCGCCGATCGTCTCGACCGTTTTCGCTTCGGGAAGCAAGACAATCTGCTCTTCGCGTTCGAGATCCGCCAACAGAACGCGCCCATCGACCTCGACGATGCCCGGACTTCGTCGATGAATCGGCGGGACCTCTTCATCGTTTTCGTCGCGAATTTCGCCGACGATCTCTTCGAGCAAGTCTTCAATGGTCACAAGCCCGATGAATTCCCCCGTCGCGCTCGTGATGATCGCCACGGGAATTTGCCGCGCTTGCATTTCGAGGCGCAAGCGTTCGACCGACGTGTTTTCCCGAGCATAAATAGGTTTTCGCAAAAGCTCGGCGACCCGAGTGGCTTTGCGCCGACCACTCAATACGTCGAACAAATCCCGCAAATGCAAATAACCGAGCACCGAATGCCCTTTGGAATCGAGCACCGGATAACGAGAATATCCCGCCTCGGCAACCACCGTCACGGCTTCATTGATCGCCATTTCTTCACGCAACGTCGCCGCATCGCTGCGTAATGACATCACGTGACGCGCCGTTCGTCGCCGTAAATCGAAAATGCGCACGAGCATGCTGCGTAATGCCGGATCGAGCCCCGCCGGGCTACGCGTCAGCAGAATACGCAATTCTTCCGAGGTATGAGCAATTTCTTCTTCGTGCGCGGGTTGCAATCCAAAAAGACGCACGAAGGCATTGGCCGACGTATTCAAGACCCAAATGATCGGCCAAGCCATGACATAAAAGATATGCAACGGCCGAGCGGCAAACAGCGTCACACTTTCCGTACGTTGAATGGCCAAACTCTTCGGCGCAAGCTCTCCAATGATCGTGTGCAAGGACATGATCAGAATGAACGCAATGCCGAGCGCGATCGCGTGCGTCGCTTCCGGACCAAATCCAATGCGTGTGAGCACCGGTTGAAGCAAATGCGCCACCGCCGGCTCGCCAATCCAGCCGAGCCCAAGGCTCGCCAACGTAATGCCCAATTGATTCGCCGATAGATACGCATCGAGCCGCTGCGAAATGGCCAGTGCTCGTTTTGCCCGCGAATCACCGCTGTGCACGAGCTGCTCGAGACGCGTCGGGCGCATCTTTACAATGGCGAATTCGGACGCGACGAAAAACGCATTGAGCAATATCAGCAGCGCCGTCCCGAGAAGATACCCAATGGTCGACATCGCCAATCCCCTACCCTGCTCGATACGCCCCGTACATGCCTACACAAGGCGCGTACGCGCAATGATCTCGCGCCGCAAATCAGGACTGTTCGGATCCAGCCCCTCGAGAAGCGCGTCCGCCGGACATTGCCCCTTGGATACCAATGCCCCGAGTCGCGCCAAATGCACCCGTTCGTCCTTGCCATTACGCATCCGCGCACGCCGGGCCAAACCGCCCTCCGCAATCGACAACACCCGCTCGGCCAATGCGGCCAATGGTTCGCCGCGGAACATCGCACCCAATGCCTTCTGCGCAATCTCCGGACGCAGCGCCTCGAGCTCCGCGTAGGTAAAACTCTCCGTCAGCGTTTCGGCTTCATCGAGCGCCCGATCGTCGTACAGAATGCCCGTCCAGAGCGCCGACAATGCACACGTCGTCGCCGACGATTGCGAATCTGCGCCGCGCACTTCCAATGTTCGCTTGAGACGAACCTCGGGAAACATCGTATTGAGATGCGTCTGCCAATCGGTTTGCGTCGCGCGATGCCCGCGAAAACCATTCTCCATGAAACTCCGAAACGATTGTCCCGTATTTTCCAGAACGTGCCCGTCGCGTTTGATGAGAAACATGGGCGCATCGAGAGCCCAATCGATGTAATCGATGAACTTGCGCTTTCCGTGAATGACGCTCGCCAAGAGGCCTTGTCGCGCCGGGTCCACATCGAGCCACGTGTGCGCGCGACGGCTTTTCCCCGTCCACACCTTGCCTTCGACAAATGGCGAATTCGCGAACATCGCCGTCACGACCGGAGAAAGCCGCAAAGCAATCGTGAGCGACCGCATCGCCCCTTCTTCGCTCGAATAATCGAAATTCGCTTGCACCGTCGACGTCCGACGCATCATGTCGAGCCCCCCGGTACCTCGCAATGGCAAATACCGCTTCATGATGCCATAACGAGATTTCGGGACCCAAGGCAGTTCGTCTTGACGCGCCAAAGGATGAAATCCCACGCCCAGAAATGTAATGCCAAGCTCGCCGCAAATATCACGCAGCTCCGCCAAATGGCCGCTCATTTCCAGGCAAATTTGATGCACGTTGTCGAACGCGGCACCCGATAACTCCAATTGCCCACCCGGTTCGAGCGTAATCGATGCTCCCGCACGCTCGAGCGAAATAATCGGACCACCGGGATATTCAGGTTCCGACTTCCATCCATGCCGTTCGACGAGTGCATTGAGTACCGTCAGTACGCTCTGCGGACCTTCGTAGGGCAACGGCGCCCCATCGGCTACAAAAACGCCGAATTTTTCGCCTTCCGCACCAATACGATAACGATCGCGCGGCTTCATCGCCGCGTGCAATGGAATGAACAAATCGTCGAGGTTGCGAATAACGTCCGTTGAAGAGCCAGGTATTTCAGCCATTTTTCAGTCTTACTCGAAGGATGTTTGTCTCTCCAACAGATTCACGGCCGACTCGATTGACGCGACCAATTACACGTCCAATCGGCCGTACACCGCCGTCAGAGCACTCAAATGCTTCAATGTCGTGCCTGCACCGCCACCCATGATCATCGCTCCGGAACACACGAGCCGCTTGCATGACGCAATCCAACCATCGACAGGTGCGTCGGTTTTGGGCGCACCGTGGGTCGCATCCGGCGTCGCAGCAAGCAATACGCCGGCGGGACGAGCCCCCAGACGGCCCGCCATCGAAAGCGCCGCATGCCCCGCTTGCTCGGTGAGTACGTCGAATAAAACCGCATGCGCTCCCGCATCCATCGCGCTGCGCACGGCATCCTCGAGCGCATCTCCATCGACTACGCGCTCACCATCCGCCGTCTCGAGCACCGCCCAGGTCGGAAGCTGCGTCGCACACGCACTCGCAATCGCCGCAATTCGTGACGTCCGAGCAATCGGCGCCCCGTGCGGATACATCGCCGGAGAAAGACCGCGCGCCAAAATGATCTCGCAACCCGACGTGGACAAACGCGTCGCGTGCATCGCGTACTCTTCCGTGATCCGCTCGGGCAAAACCGGCGCGATCCAACGCGAACCCAAGAGGCCGCCCACCGCGACTTTGCGCGGTGTTTCACGAACCGCATCCAACGCCAATTCGATCGCCGTGCCCGTCAACGCCGCCGACCGAAACGCCATGCCGATCTGCCCGAGCGCCCGCGGCATCGTTTCATCCGTGAGCGCCAAAAGCACATCCACGCCCGCGGAGATCTCGTGTGCGTAGTAGTCTGTCAGGACAGACGGATGCTCGCGGACGAGTCGCCCGAGCGCCGCAACACCGTCAATTGCCGCTCCATGCGCGATCAATCCCGAAGTCGCGTCTCCACCGATGACGAGTGGCAAACCGGCATTGAAACGAGCAACGAGAGCGTTCGGTAAAGTCACGACGTCACGCAAAGGCACGAACTTGCGTTCCTTCTTATCACTTCACACCACAACACGGAACCAGAGACGGAACGAGTCCGCGATTTGGATCCCGAGCAGGCGAAAAAGCTTCAAGAAGACGAAGAAACCCTGAAAGGACGACCAGCGGATGTTTGCGCGGGACGTCGAGGCAGGAACTTCCGATCGAACAGACGCACGCGACGCACGAAGAGATCCAAAAGAAAAACCACGATCGCGGCGTAGATGAATCGCGGCCAAAGCTCCTCGTGATACGTGACCTTCTCCCCCGCGGCATCGAAGATCGCTTGCAAATTCGCAGGATCCATCGCGCCTCCGGTCGCTCGCGCCGCCTTGTCCATCGACGCGACATCGGGCTCGAACCCCGCATATTCCTTGGGATACGGATTCGATACGTGCCCGAAACTCACGGCCACCGGCTTGAGCTCGCCACCTTCGGTTTGTCGCAGATGCTCGGCTCGCAACAAGAACGAACCGTACTTGTCGAGCGGATAATCCACTTCGTACCGCCCCGGCGCCGTCTGCTTGAAGTCCACCACCGTGGTTTGTCCACCCGGCTCCGGACCAACGATGTTCAAACGCGAGCTCAGATTGTTCTCGAACCGTTCATCCGCACCAAACGCATCCACCGAAGCCTTCAAACGTCCGCCGGTCACTTCGGTCTTCATGTCGAGCTCACGACGATGCTTCTGACGCATGTGCTCGCGCACGAGTTGTCCCCAGAATCGCTCGAATCCCGGCCAACGCAGCCACTCCACGGCCCAACGTGACTTCACGTCGCTCGTCCACGCCAACGTCCAACCAAGACCCACACGCCAACGCGCCAGGATCGGCTCCTGCGTATCGCTCTGCAAAAGCTCTTGCGCCGGCGTCGGCTTCATTTTTGTCGAGACGTACCCGTGAAGGTTTGGCGCGGTACGCACATCGATGCCGCGCAAGAACGCCGCATCGCCCACTTGCGTGACCGGGAACCACTCCTCCACAGCCGCCGCACGTGCGATCATCTCCGTCTCTTTCGTGAAGATCCGCGGCAAGCTGTTGGCATCCATGACCGCGTGATAACGACCACCACCAACATCCGCGATCATCTTCAAGAGCTGCTCGTCGACATCTCCACCAAGACCCACCGTCGTCACCGTGATCGACTCGGCGATCATGCCCGACACGAGATCGCGAATGCCCTGGTTCGGCGCTTTGCCGTCCGTCAGCAACACGCAGTGTTTCTTGCGCGCCTGCGTCACGGACAGATCTTGGTACGCCGCATCGAGCGCCGGAAAAATCTCCGTTCCGCCACCGGGCTGAATGCGCGCGATGTCCGCAGCAATGCGCGATCGATTGCGCGCGGGTTGCATTTTGACGTACCGCGTGGGCGCCGAATCAAAGGCGATCACCTCGATCAAGTCATCCGACGACAACACCTGCGCCGTCGCCTTGGCCGCCGCTTTCGCCATCTCCAAGGGCAAACCCGACATCGATCCGGAACGATCGATCACGAGCGTCATCGCTACGCTCGGCATCTCCTTCTTGCGCTCGTTGTCCATGCGCACAGGCAAGATCCGCTCGATCGTCGTGTGGTACCAACCGCCCAAACCATACCCGGAGTCACCGCCGGAAAAGAGAAACCCACCGCCGAGATCCCGCACGTACGTCTCGATGAGCTCTTGCGCTTGCAGACTCACCGCGTCTTTCGGCGTGTCACTCAAGATCAGGAAATCAAAGCGTTCCATCTCCTTGAGCGACCCGGGAAAACCCGCCGGAGGACGCACGTCGACATCGAATTGTTGCGCCGTCAAAGCCGCGGAAAGAGGCCCGGCATGTTGCGGTGTGCCTTCGACATACAACACCGAAGGACGCCCCGGCACATCGATTGTCGTGGCGTAACGGTTGTTCTCTTTGAACTTGTCCGCAGGGATTTCATCGACCTCGAGCGCGTACGTCACTTGGCCCGCGATCCGCACGACGCTCTTGAAGACGACGTCGTTCGGACCGGCAACCAAGTCGACTTGCTTCACGCCATCCAGGCCGTTCAACGCTTCGCCTTGGTAGAGACGAACCCGCGCCGTCGTCGCGCGCGTAGCGTAAATGTCGGCATGCAACGCGAAGGTCTCGCCCACCTTCACGCGATCCGGCATCTTCACTTCCCGAATCGCAACTTCCGGAGGCGCCGGACGTCGATACGGCACGGTGAATAATTTGACCCCAAACGATTTGGCGCGATTCGCTTCCGCCAGCAAATCACCATCCGTCTGCACGCCGTCGCTGTACAGCACCGCGCGCTTCAAGAAACCTTGCGGATACAACCCGTACGCAAGCTGAAGCGCCGCCTGCAAGTTCGACCCGGCCCCGAGCTCTTTGACGCCTTTGTCCGTCGTTTCGCGATGCCGCTCGATCAAGGGCGCCTTGGGTTCACCCTTTTCGGTTTCTCCCGCTGGAACCGCTCGCGCTCGTTCCGCAAACGTGACGAGCTCGACGACGTGGTCCTTGGGTTTGTCTTTCCAAGCCTGTTCGAACGCGGTTCGAGCGTCGGCCAGTGACTCGTCCGTCACCGAATCCGACACGTCGACGAGGTACACCGTGCATGTTTTTTCGGTCGTCGCCGTCCTGGCGAGCCGAGACAAACCCAGCGCCACAAGCGCCACAAACGAGATCCGAAGCAGGACGGAGATGACCCGTTGCGGCCACGGCAAGTCCGCCAGCGACTGCGAAAGCACGGCGACAAACCACGGCGCAATCAACGCCGCCCCAAGCATCTTGGGATTGAGCAGCTCGTAGGTGACCCCGTGACGCACCCACGTGAGCGTGGGATCCGGATGCAACAAGACAAACCGGCGATAAGCCCAGAACAAGATCCCGGCGAGCGCCAGACAAGTGATGGTCCAAGCGACGATCTTCCAACGCCTGCTCATACCGTCACCCTCCGATGGTACGTGAGCCACTCGATCGCAGTCACCGCGATGACCGCAGCGAGCAAGTAGATCCACATCTCGCGACGCACACCGACCTTGAATTCACCCACCGCCCCCGCCGTTTGCTTGCCAATGATCAGCTCTTTCGCCGGCGCGATTTCACTCTCGGAAGCATCGACGAGGTTTGCCGCGAACGAACTCACTTCGCCGGGGCCCGTGGAAAGCTGGTAGAAACCCGCTTGTTGGCCAAGAAAAACCGCCCGACCATCTTTGATCGGCACCGTCGTCTTCGTCGTGTCCGGAAGCGTGAGCGTCGCTGTTTCAGCAGCTGAAGACGCCGGGATCTGCCACACGGCGCCCGTCCGGAACGACGAGATGTACTGCACGTCTTCTTCGACGAAGTCGTTGATCACGTTGAGCACGAACATCGGCCACGAGATTCGCAGCGGGAAATCCGTCTCGCGTACGTCCATGCCCAGCGCGACAAACTTCACGCCCGCCCGTCGGCCCGCAATCAGAAGCGCGCCCGCATGGCTCTTGCCGATGACCTTGTCTTCCTTCTCGCCTTCGAGCGCGTGCGCTCGCCCGACGTTCACGTCGGAAAGAATCGTGTACCGCAAGATCGGATGCTTCTCGTCGAGTTCGTCAAACCCCAGACGAACGTTTGGATCCGTATCTTCGAGGGTTTTACCAACCTTGAAAGGAACGTTGTCGCCCGTGGGGTTCAGATAAAAAAGCCCGCCGCTCGAGGGAGCGACGTTCGGCGTCACGCCATCGAAAATTGTCACGTCAAACGCCCCCGATGCCGGGTAACGTGACGGATTCACCGTCGTCACTTCGAGGTATTCATCGAGCAGAAGAGCCGCTTCGAGGAACATGTTGCCCGTCGTGACGACTTGGATGCGTGCGCGACGACGTTCGGGCAGAAGCGCGTACGCGTGATCATCGGTGGGCAGATCATCTTGCACGTTGCCCGCAAGCGCGATCTTCGCTTCGAGGCTCTTCGATGCGCCCGACAAGTTCGGATAAAACCGCGGCAGCCGTTCCTTGGGGCCCAAACGAAGGTTTGTCAGGTCCGTCAACTGCCCGTCACCGTAGAGCGAAATCTCGATATCCACAGGCTCGTCGTTCGTGTTGGTGACTTCGAGCATCACTTCGTAACGGGCTTTGTCGAGCGGATACCGGCGCACGGAAAAGCCGGTGACGGCCACGTTTTTCGAGCGCGTTCCGATGGGCAGGTAGGACAAACGCACCTTGCCCAGATCGACGTTCGCCGATTCGGCAAGCGATGTTCCGAGCGCACCATCGGAGACGACGATGATCTCGGGCGACGACAATTTTTGCAGCGTATCGGCGGCAAAACGCAGCGCTTTGGGGAGGTCGACACGCGCGTCCGTCGCGTGGATGGCGGCAACCGCAGCCTCGAGATCCGGGATCTCGTTGGTCATCGTCGACAGCGGCGTGATCGCCGAGTCCATCTGCGCGACGAGCATACGGTCCGTACCTGACAAACCACGCACGAGACGCTTCACTTCTTCCTTCGCGCTGTCGATGCGTGTCGGCGTCACATCGATGGACTTCATGCTGGCGCTTGCATCAACCAACACGACAATGTTTCGACCTTCGAGAAGGTTCGCTGCGGGCCGGGGATCCCCGAGCGCCAGAAGCAACAGCGCGAGCAACGCGAGTTGCAAGAGAAGCGAAAAGAGGCGCTTCAGTTGCGAGAAAAGACTGGTCGCTTCCTTGTCGCGCAGAATGCGTTCCCAGATTTTCTCGAAAGGAACGGCAACCGGGCGCCGACGTAATTTGAGAATATAGAAAACGACGACCACAGCGCCCGCCAAGGCGCCGATTTGAATCAAGGTCGCGAGAGGTACGCCGACGAAATGCATTACCGGAGAAACCCTCCGCGCCGGAAAACGCGCAGAATCAATTCATCAAACGATGCATCGACATCCGCACGAAAATAACTCACTTGGCGAGACGTACAGAAACGCTGCACTTCCTCGAGATACTCGCCATACGCGTGTTGATACTTTTCCAAAATCTTGGCCGTCACCGTGACTTCTCGTTCCGCGCCCGTTTCGCAATCGTACACGCGCACGTCGCCGCGAATATCGGGTTTGCCGTCCTTCGGATCGACGATATGAATCACGTAAGGCTCGAATCGATTGAATCGTAAAACGTTGATCCCCCGTTCGAACCCTTCCGGATCGTACAAATCACTGATGAGCACGGCCAAACCTTTGCGTTTGTGCTGCGCGACGAACGTCTTCATCGCTTCGCCCAAATCCGTTTCCCCCTCGGCCTTTACGCCCGACAAGAAACGGAAAATGCGAAAGATTCGAGCTTTGCCGCGCGTCGTCGGCATGCGCCCGCTGATTTCATCGGTGGCCGTGACAATCGCAATACGATCGAGATTGGCAAGACCAACGTACGCGAGCGCCGCCGCAAGACGTTTGGCCTGACGAAGCTTTTGTCCCTCGCCAAACCCCATGGAAGAGGACGTGTCCACAATGAAGTAAATGGACAAATCCTCTTCTTCCTCGTACAAACGAATGAGCAACCGATCGAATCGTTGATAAGCGTGCCAATCGAGGTACCGAATGTCGTCACCCGCGGTGTAATCGCGATGATCGGCAAATTCGATACCCGACCCGGTCTTTTTCGTGCGCCGCTCGGCCCGCATCGCGCCGGAAAAGACGCGCTTGCTGACCATGGCCAAGTATTCGAGTTTGCGCTGAAATTCGTCGTCGAACAAATCGTCGTCGCGCAAAGCCGCCCGCACACCTGTCGCACGATCCCGTATTCCGAGAAACTCGAGCACGCCCATGACAAACGTCCTATTCGGTCTCGGGTAGGTGCTTCATGATGGTGGTCAGAATGTCGTCCGTCTTGACGCCTTCCGCTTCACCCTCGAAATTGAGCAGGACACGATGGCGCAACGCGGGTAAACAAATCGCTTTGACGTCGTCAATCGACGCGGCAAATCGACCTTCGAGCAAGGCCCGAATCTTCGCCGCCAAAAGCAATGCTTGCGCCCCACGCGGCGACGAACCGAATTTGACGAAACGCTTGACGACGTCGAGTGACTTGTCATTCGGATGCGTCGCTTGGAGCAATCGAACCGCATAATCCTGAACGTGCCGCGCCACGGGAACATCCCGCACGAGCTTTTGCATGGCAAGGATTTGATCGCGATTCATCACCGCTTTCGCTTCCGGAGGCGTATTGCCCGTCGTGCGATCGAGGATCGAATGCAATTCGTCGCGCCCGGGAAAACCCACGTGCAGCTTGAAGAAAAACCGGTCGAGCTGCGCTTCGG
>CAYSYX010000007.1:55353-62113 GCA_964435055.1 uncultured Polyangium sp.
CTCGTTTTCGCAATCGTCACGCGATGTTCCTGCATCGCTTCGAGCAGCGCGCTTTGCGTTTTCGGCGTCGCACGATTGATTTCGTCCGCCAAGACGATATTCGCGAAAATCGGGCCTTTGCGGAAAGAGAAATTGCGTTGTCCCCCCGCACCTTCGTCAATGACCGTCGTGCCGATGATATCGGCGGGCATCATGTCGGGCGTGAACTGAATACGTGCGAATTGCAAATTCAACGCCTGCGCCACCGTACGCACGAGCATGGTTTTTCCAAGCCCCGGTACGCCTTCGAGCAACGCGTGCGATCCCGCGAGCATGCAGGTGATGACCCCGTCGACGATCTCGCGGTTGCCCACGATGACCTTGCCCACTTCTTCGCGCAATTCGCCAATGGTCTTTTGAAAGACAGCGACCTCGCCGCGTGCAAGATCCTTGTTTTTCTCGGCCATCTATCCCTCTGCCTTGGTTGGGAAACTTCGCTTCCGAAGCATTCGTTGAAATGTTTGTCCCTGCGCCCCGGTTTTTCCAGTAACGTTATTCGCGTGGACGAATCAGCTGGAAATACCGATTGACGTAAAACCGATACCCGTCGGGAATCTTTTCCTTGTTGATCTGATCCTCGGCCACCGTGCGATATTGCGTGAATACTTTCTTGTATCCACCGCCTTTGAAGCCTTTTTCCGCAGCGGCGAGAATCACTTCGCTGTTCGACGGACCGCCTCCCGAATCGAGCCCCTGAGCATTGACGTCTTGCGTGCCCATTTTCGGATCCGTGCGATCGCCCTTCAAATTGCCATCATGACCCGTGCCCGCCCCATTTCCTTTTCCACCACCGCCGGGGTCATTACCTTGCCCCTGCCCCTGACTGCCTTCACCAGGCTGCCCACCGCCACCAGGCATTTGTCCGGGCTGATCTCCACCTCCACCCGAACCTTTGGACAAGACCAACATCTTTTTTCCACCAGGTCCCATGACCCAGGTTTGTCCCTGTCCTTGGCCATTCTGACCATTTTGGCCGTTTTGACCATTCTGGCCATTTTGACCATTCTGGCCTTCTTGCCCCTCTTGGCCTTCCTGCCCCTCTTGACCCTCTTGGCCTTCTTGTCCCTGTTGCCCCTCTTGCCCCTGCCCTTTTTGCCCTTGCCCCTGCTGTTGTCCGCCGCGAGCCCGTTTGCCGAACTTTAACATTCTCGCCATGCGCTGTTTGCCCGATTGCCCCTGCTGACGCATGAGCTCGCGCAATTCTTCGAGGCGCTGACGCAATTCTTCCTTTTCCTTATCGGACATCTCTTCTTGCTGCATTCGATTGATGTCCTCGGCCGCTTGTTCCAATTCCTTCGCGGCATCCCCCATTTCGCGCATCAAATCTTCCGCCGCTTTGGCGAGCGCCCGATCGAGACGATCCAATTGACGTCCCGTACGTTGCTGACGCTCCATTTCGCGATCGAGACGTTCGAGCTCCCGCTCCTTTTTCTTCAGGAGTTTTTCCTCGGCTTCGTCCTGCGGTCCACCGTCGCGATCTTCTTGCTTCTTTTTCTTCTTGAGCAATTCCTCGCGAATCTCGGCGCGTTTTTCCTCAATCGCCGCCATGGCCTCTTTTTGCCGGTCGGCCGCTTTCTTCAATGCATCGCGAAGTTTTTCCAGGGACTGTTTGTCCGGCTTCTTCTTCGCATCACGCAAGCGTTCGGCCAAATCCTTCAAATCTTTTTTGGCCTTTTCGAGATCCTTCTTCTTGAACGATTCGCCAATGGGCTTCGAAAGATCACTATTTTCGAGGTGTTTGCCCATTTCTTCGAGCGCATCTTCGAGCGATTTGCGGTCCGCTTCATTGCCTTTCAGCAAATCCCGCTCGATGGCTTCCATTTTGCGAAATGCCTCGGTCCGGTCGAGGCGCTTGTTCGCAATGTCTTCAATGAGCTGATTAAATCGTTCAATCGCGGCCTGAACTTCCGGAGTTTGATCTTTCTTTCCAAGTTCTTTTGCGGCGTCTCGAAATAAATCGAGATCGTCGGGAGCCATGACGATTGCATCAATCGTGGGCGCAGCCGGCGGCGGCGGAGGAATCGGAACGGGAATTTCGAGCAGTCCAACCGCCAATGCGCCAAGTCCGACCAGAAGCGCCGGACCGGCCCCCGAAGGCAAATGCAATGGCGCGGCTTTGCCGGGACGAAGCGCCGAAGCATGTTCACACGCGTCGTCGATGGCCACTTCCATGAGCGGACTTCGTTTGTCCGATGGAACCTCTTCGAAGGCGAGCGCGTTGGTCAAACGATCGTGGAGTTTGTGATGACGATCGAGCGCGATGGTGCCCGCTCGAGGCGGAAGTTTGCGCAAAATGCCGATGAGCACGACGCCGAGAACCAACGCCGCCGCCCCCGCGAGCGTGCGTTTGGCGGCGACCTCCGAGAGGTGGTCGGGAAAAACTTTACGAACGGCGAGCGTCGCGGCGACGACGGCAAACGCAAACGTGAGCGTCGACGGGAGATAACGAAGAGCACGATCGATGCGCAAACGAAGCGCGACCATCGAAGCGGCGCGGCGAATGCGGGCGAGATCTCGAGGGCGTTCGATGCTCACGATGGGCGTTGCTCCGAAAGGTTCGCGGTCGTTGTCCGTCGGAACGACGGGCGGGTCATTGTAGCCGTAGACGATTGAGACGCTCGTAAGTTCCCTTCGTCAACGAAGGAACCTCGATTCGCCTTACGCACCGGGAAAGGAAATCATTCCCCGGTGCCCGATCCTGGATACACGAAGCGCGAATGTCACGCGCGTCGAGCCGAGCCGGACTTTTTCGCGGGCGCCTTGGTCGCCGCTTTGGCCGGAGCCTTGGACGCAGACTTCTTCGCGGCCTTGGCAGGAGCTTTCGCGGGTGTGGCTTTTTTCGCCGCAGCAGGCGCTTTCGCAGGTGCCGCAACTTTCTTCGCCGCGGCTTTCACCGGAGCCGCTTTCTTTGCAGGTGCCGCCTTCTTCTCAGGTGCCGCCTTCTTCGCCGCAGCTTTCTTCGCGGGCGACTTCGACGCCGCAGCCTTCTTCTTCGCCGACGACTTCTTCGCGGGTTTGTCTCCGTCCGAAGCCGTGGTTCCAGTTGGACGAACGGGCAAGTGCTTCCCGTGTTTGTCCAGGACCTCAGCGATCTTCTCGTCGAGCGCGGAGAACTCGAACGGTTTGTCAAGCCAACCATCGGCGGCGAACAGCGGCGAGTTCATCGCGTTGAGGCGTTCGCCGATGCCGGTGAGCATCAGGACGGGCGTATGTTCGAGGGCGCCGTTTGCCGCCCCTTTGGCCTTGATCGCTCGAGCAACTTCCCACCCGCTCATCTCGGGCATCATGACGTCGAGCATGACGAGATCAGGTAGTTTGTCTTGTACGAGCTTCCACGCGGCGGCGCCGTCCGAAGCTTCGTGGACCTTGAAACCAAGCCGTTTCATGTGGCTGGCAACGAGACTGAGCATGGCCGGTTCGTCATCAGCGACAACGACCGTGAGGGGCATGGAAGACTTGGACGACATTTTCGTGACCGGATGAGAGTACGCGAGGGTTGAGAGGTCAAGAGCCACGTGCACGTATCGCGTTTCGACCCGGCGAACACGGGGCACCGGGGCGACAAACAATGAGGTTGTCAGGATATTCCCGACGATGTTTCGAGAAAACCGAACTACGTTTGGTGCATGTCGAACTCGAACGGGATCGCCGCAGTCAGTGGAGCAACGGGGTTCATCGGTTCAGCCGTCGTACATGAGCTCGTGGCGCAGGGGCGCAAGGTGCGAGCGTTGGTCGAACCGGGTGCTGCCACGACAAACCTGGATGATTTGCCGGACGTGGAGAAGATTCCGGTCGACGTGAACGATCGCGCGGGCATGTTGCGAGCGCTCGAAGGCGCCGACCACTTTTTCCACTTGGCGGCGATCTACAAAGTCTGGTCGCTCAATCCGGACGCGATCTGGCGCGTGAACGTGGAAGGCATGACGACGTCGCTTCTGGCCGCTCGCGATGCGGGCGTGGAACGCATCGTCTACACATCATCGATCGCGGCGGTGGGACTTGGGGTGGGACAAACTCCGGCGGATGAGACGACGCCGTGGAACATCGGCGACATCGCGAATGATTACATCGCGTCGAAACGTCAGGCGGAGCGGATTGCGTTGCGTTTGGCCGAGGCGGGTTTGCCGCTGGTGGTGGTGAATCCGGCATTTCCGTTTGGCCGGGGCGATATCGGACCGACGCCGACGGGTGAAATCATTTTGAATTTGCTGCACGGGAAAGTGCCCGGCGTGGGAGCCGGTGGGTTTTGCGCCATTGATGTGGACGATGTGGCGAAAGCGCACGTCGCGGCATTAACGAAAGGACGTATCGGCGAAAGGTACATTTTGGGAAACCACAATATCGCCGTGCACGACTTTTTTGCATTGGTGGCGGATGTGGCGGGAATCAAAGCGCCGAAATTACGTATTCCATCGGTGCTGGCGCGAGGGTTTGCCGGGACAATGGAATGGTGGAGCGATCACGTATCGAAAAAGCCGCCGCTCGCGACGAAGAAGAGCGTGCAATATATGCAGCGATATGCGTTTTTCGACGGGAGCAAAGCGCGACGCGAATTGGATATGCCCTGCACGCCATTACGGGAATCCGTGGAAAAGGCGGTGGAGTATTTCAGGACGAAGGGGATGGTGTAAAGACGTATCGAACAGGTTAGTGGATTCCCTTATCGCGCTCGAGGCACGATAACCTTGAATCCTTCACTACGCGCCGCATTCGCGAGCACATCATCCAGAACGAGAAATTCACGATCGCGTCGTTGTTTTCCAAAAATTGCAATGCAGGCGCCGAGCTGCAAAGAATCGGCCGCACGAAGTGGATACATCCGCAAGAGTTCCTCAGCAGCCTCCCGAACGCGTGTGAGTGCATGAACTTCAGTCCATCGATTGGCCAAGCTCTCGAGGCGAGCTTCCGCAATCCGCAAATCGCCATCATCAAGCAGACCTTCGCGACGGCGCCGCCAAAGGGCCGACAAGATTTCCGTCCGCGACAAACAGAATACAATTTGTGACGAATCCGAACGGAAAATCTGCCGGCACGTACTGCTATGGCTTTCTTCGATAATCAGCGGTACCAATGCAGAGCTATCCCAAAATTTCACCGTGCGCTCCGCCGATCTTCAATCAATGCCTCGAGCACTCCGGCGTGTCGACACGTAGGACCGGGCTGCAACAACTCATCCGGGATGGGCCCTTCCTGTCCACGTCGCACCAGCCCTTCCTTCTCAAAACGCGCCAACAAGGCTTCATCGTCCTCATCGTGAGGCTCACGATCAATGAGCTCGGCCCCCTTGGCGGCATTCGTTCTTTTCATATCGACATGCCTACCGCAAGCAAACTGTCGGCGCAACTTCCAGCGCACGATTTTTCAACCTCACGCCGCACACGCCAAATTGATTTTCTCGCATTGTCCGGCCGCGTAAAACCGACGCAAGGTTCGTCGTAATTGATCGAATCGACCGCGCCGCGCAAAACGTTCCTCGAGGACCCCCGAAAAACGCGCCGCCAAGTCGTTCGCCAATCGATAACGATCGCCTTTTTCCGTACCCGGCGGATCCAAATACGAAACCGCCTCGAAAAGTCGCGCTCGCACGCGTGCCGCCCGCTCGGGCGCGAAGGGACGCGCATCGTGCGGGTCATGCACGAAAACCACGTATTTGTCGACCTCGGCTTGCAGCTCCAATTCCAGCTGCGTCAGCGGCAATTCCCGACGCGCCCGTTCGACGAGAAAAACAAAATGACTCACGCCCTCGATGACTTGACACAGTTCGTCGAACTGTAATGTTTTTCGGCCATCGAGCGCCGCTTCGGGCAGATGGACAGCGACGTCGACGCCTTCTTCATTTTCATGAATGAGAAGGACTTCGCGATCGGTTTTTCCCGTACATGGCCGAATGAAGTCATCCACGGCCGGCGCATCATCGATCCCGTAAACTCGGCAAAGAGCGGCCTGAATTCGCGCCGGCAGGGATTTTGCCGTCAATTGAGCCCTCCGGCGGCTCGCATGGGAATCATTCCTCGGGCTCCGAGTTCTTCGGCAATACGCGACGAACCCGTTCGTAACCAGCGCTCGTATAATTTGACGACGCCCCGTTCGTCCCGTGCACCCATGGCCATGGCGCCTTCGGCGATTTCCGCCAATACATCGACAAACTCGCCGAATTTAACCGCCAATTCCCCCAATACGTCGAACTTTCCCGGTTCTCCCGGCGTGTGTAACATCGCCGCCGCATTGGAATACGCGGACGAACCCACGTGCATGACATATTTTTTATCAATGCCGCGTAATTCGACATGTCCTCCGAAATACCCGACGGCGTAAAGGACATTGTCTCCAAGCGCTCGTAAACGGCGGAATCTTTCGGCAAATGGCGCTTCCAAAGCATCGCGCAATTGAAAGGTGAGCGGTTTGGAAAATGCCGATTCCGCTTCATCCCGAGGACCGGCGAAATCACACAATACTCCCACGACGTATTGCGACGCCGCAGAAGACGCTTGGACATTTCGTGCACGCAGAGCGTCGTCGACGACGCTACCGAAGTATTCTGCGACACTGGACGAAATCGCAATGTTCGTAGATTTACTCACGGGGCACCTCGTTCCCGGGAACGAGATCCGCAACATTTTTCCGGTTACGGCATCGGAGTCCCCGGTGGCTCAGAACACTGGAAAGACCGAACGTTGTGCGACCAACAAGATGTCCAAAGGTGCCGAGCACTTTTGGGTCG
>CAYSYX010000008.1:0-23629 GCA_964435055.1 uncultured Polyangium sp.
ACGACAAACGCGATGAGCACTCCGGCCAAACCTTCACCGGCGATCATGCCCGACGCTGCGAGCACCCCGGGATCATTTTCGCCTTCTTTTGCTTTTCGCCGCGATTCCACCAGGCTCCGCACGATCCCACCCACGTAAATCGGCGTCAGGCTGCCCAATGGCAAATAAATTCCCACGGCAAACGCCAACCCGGGAAGACCGGCCAGCAAAGCGCAAATCGACAAACCCGCGCCCGTACCCACCAGCCCCCAAGGCAACGATCCCGACAAAACGCCCTCAATGACCGTTTTCATCAATGTCGCTTGCGGCGCCGGCAATTCCGGCGACCCAAACGTAAATGCATTGCCGAGCAGCAACACCGTCCCGGCAATCGCCCAACAGGCGCACGCCGCGCCGATGTATTGACCAAGCTGCTGTTTGGCCGGCGTCGCGCCCACGAGCTGCCCGGTCTTCAAGTCTTGCGAAATATCGCCCGCTTTCGACGCGGCGATACACACCACGGTCCCGACGGTCAAAATCGCCGCCCGCGCCGATGGATCACGCCATCCGGCCAAGACAAACACCACCGAGACACCAAGCAACGTCACGAGCGTCATCGCCGACGTCGGATTCGACGAAACGCCGATGAGCCCCACGATTCGCGACGAAACGACAACGAAACAAACGCCGAAAATACCCACGCCGAGCGCCGCCACCGTTCGCGGCACGAGTGACATATTGCCCGCAAACAGGTTTGGCACCGCGATCAACGTCATCACAATCAATGCGGGGACCACGAGTACGATCCACGAAGGCACATCGCGATCGGTTCGAGGCGCATTTGCATTCTCTTCCGCGCCAAGCCCGCGACCTCGTACACCTTGGATCACCGCGGAGAACGAACTGTACATGGTCGGAATGGACTTGACCACGGCCACGATTCCCGCCGCCGCGACCGCTCCCGCGCCGATGTAACGCACGTAGCGCGACCAAATTTGCCCGGCGCTCAACTCCGCAATGGGTTTCGTCATTTCCGGAAACAGCGGCGTCGTCAACGTCGCCCCGACCAGCGCAATCAATGGAGTCAACACAATCGCCGAAATCAACGAACCGGAGACCATGATGGCCGATTGGCGATAACCCAAAATGTATCCGACGGCAATCAAGGCCGGGGCAATTTCCAGCGCCACTTCCGCTTTGGGCAGCACCGGCAAATGCGCCGAAAGCTCCGATGGGAGCAGCACGAACGCGCCCAAGGCCAATTTGATCAGCGCTCCCATCGCCAGCCCGATGAAAATCCACTTGCCCGTCGACGTCGCATTCGTGGTCGCCCGTAAAACCTCGGCGCAAGCTTTTCCTTCAGGATAGGGCAGTTCGTCCGCGGATTTGACGATCAGTAGTCGACGCAAAGGCACCATGGCCGATATGCCCAAATATCCGCCAAGCAATGCCAAGATCGCGACTTGCCAATACGGTGGCGCCATGCCCCATAAAAACAGCGCCGGAATCGTGAAAATGGTCCCCGCCGCGAGCGAAGAGCTGGCTGAACCAATCGTTTGCGCAATGTTTGCTTCGAGGATTTCATTGCCGCCTTTGCGCCGGACCACTTTGAAGAGGGCCACCGTGAGAACCGCAATGGGAATCGACGTCGACACGGTCAATCCGACACGCAATCCCAGGTACGCGTTTGCTGCGCCAAACAAGATGCCGAACAAAACACCGGCGATGGCGGCGCGCGCGGTAAATTCGAGCGGACTTTGCGAAGTATTGGATTCGGTTGTCATGGCGGCTCGGGTCGGGCGCAGGTTGAGCACGAGAAACGGCTCGTTTGTCGCCGCCGGAGGTTATCCGCCAAGTTTTCGGACGTGTCAAGGTTTTTTAAGGACAACCGGCGCCGGTTCGCGTCACGGAAATCGTATCGCTTCCGACGCCCTTGTTGCGCCGATCCAATGCGTCGAGCTGAATCGAATTGGCACCACATTGCAAATCGACCGTCGCTCGCCATGTGGTTTGGCCTGTCCATACCAATGCGATCGGCGTGCCTGCAATAGCCGCATGGTCGACGTCAATCCAGCCCGTTCCATCCAGCGTCATCGACGCGGTCGTGACCGACGTCGCTCCGCCGCCGTTCGTCGTAATGGCGAACGGCACCTTGGGAAACGCCTTCATCACGGCATCCGGGGCACTATTCAAGACCCAATCGGCGCGCGCCGTGATGAATTGCAAATGTCCGGCGAAGTTTTGCGCGGGCAGCAACTTCCCCAAATAGTTTGCCCAGTACGTCATGTACGAACCATTGTACGCCGTGGAAATGATATCGTACAAGTGTCCGAAATACAGACGTTTACGCACGGGATTCGCAATGAGTTTGGCCAGATCACCGCTTTGCACGATGGGACTTTGCGGCGATCCGCCGTAGAAATCCAAGTCGTGCGGGAAATACAGCACGCGGCCGTCGACCGGGCGAACGTAAAAGTTGCCGTTGTGTTGCGAGCCTGCGGCATAATTGTCCACGGTGCCGCTCAAAACGCCAAACGCAAACGCTCGCAACCATTCGTCCACGTCGATCACGTTTTCGATATTCATGTCGAACGCCTGACCGCTCGTTCCAAAGACCTTGGCGAAGTCCATGAGCCCACGATAATCGTCGCGCCATCGATTGTTTTTGATGATGAATGGCAAACGATACGCTTCTTTGTCGGGCCCCAAATCCTGAATGAGAATCCCTTCGACCGAATCCGGTTGCGGCAATTTGTATCCTTCGGGCGTGCCGTTGTCCGTCGTGAGCGGATAATAAATCAGCTCGTATTCGAAGACCATGCCGTCGCCACCGTTCTCGAATTGATAATCGAGCAGCAAATCCCCGAATCGCGCCATCTGCAAATGCGCCGGGCCCACGTGTTCCGGGCGCGGCGTGAGCACCTTGACGACATCATCGTAATGGCTCGTCGCCGTACCGGCGTGATTCATGGCTTGGTTGAAGAGCAATTCGCGCTGGCCGTACCCGATACCTTCGGACCTGTCCACCATGAAATTGTCGAATACGCCGCGGAAGCGATCGTCCGGCTGAAATCGCAACGCAAAGCCCACGCGCGCGACCTCGGGACGCCCGCGTTCGCTGCTCTTCAGGCGCACGCCTGCGTCATAATACGCCCGGCGCTCGTCGTCGATGATGGTCGTCCCAATCGGATCATTGCTCATCAGGTTTTTCGGGTCGAACATCCATTGATTGTCCGATGGGGCCAGCACAATCCGTAGATTGTGCAACCCTTGCGTGCTCGCCAGCCCATCGTCGACTTTCCACAACGCTCGAGATTCCGAGCCTCGTGCCGGGAACATGCTCGAACCGCCCATTTTATCTTTGCCCGATACGTAAAATTGAACAATGGACGATGCCGCTCCACCAGGCACCAACGCCGAATATCGTCCCGTTCCATCGTCGGTCATGGCCGCAGTTCCGAACGAACCGCCATCAATCGCATAATGCAGCGTCAAATCGGCCACGCCATCGGGGTCTGTCGCGACAACCGACACCCGCACCGGTTCATAAGGCTGCGGAACGATGGGTTCATGGCGCAGTTCACGATAGGCCGGACCGATGTTGGATTCCGCGCGACTATTCGGGGCGAGCGGCGTTCCGGGGCTAGGTGGAAGCGTCAACTCGGTTGTCTTGGCTAAACGATTGAAGTAGAGGCGCGTATTCAATTGGTTCGAGCCGCCGAGCCACTTTGCGCGGAGCGAAATGCGGTACGTCGTTCCATTTTTGATGGTTTGTCCCGGAGCCAACGTCGTTTCCAAGTGGTTGTGCATGTGTTCGGCCGGGCCGGTCGCCGCCAGTTGCAGCACGTGATTGCTCGGGTTTGTCGGGTCGACGATCACCTGCGCGTGGCGATGATTGCCCAGCAGGCGCCAGGACGCCGAGCCACCGACTTCGAACTTCCCGTTTTGAATCAGCTCTTTCTTGGCTCCCGCGGGATCTTCCACGACACTCACGTCATCGATGAGCACCGTGCCCGTATCGAGAAGCCCGATCAAAAATTCTTGGTACGTCCCGTCCGGTCCCACGGAGCTCGGTTGCGCGACGCCTTGGTACGTAATGGTTTGCCAAGAAGAACGACTGCCTTCATCGCTCGCCGCCCACGCTTCCGCGATCGTGTTGTCCGCGTGCGCGTCGCGCAATTCCAGGGACGACCCTCCACCGTCGGCAAACTCCGGCCACCGACCGTCGTCATAATAACGCACGGTATCGGCGGGATTGCCGCAAGCATCGAGCAAGACCAGGTTTTCGCCCGCGCCGCCGAGTCCGCCTTTGTAATCCCCGAGCAACACTCCATTGGACGTCGGCAATGCCGGATACGCCGTCTTCATGGCCGGTTCGTCGTTTGTCACGACCACATACCCGCCCGCAGGCACGATCGTACCCGCGGGAAACGTGTATTCGATAGCGTCGACGAATTGATATCCGCCGATGTCCACGTCCTTGTCGCTGCGATTGAACAGCTCGACCCATTCCAATCCGGCTTTGACACGCGAACCATCCGGTGCGGTCTCCGGCGGCGGAAGGTACATGATTTCGTGAATGACGATTTCATCGTGCTCCACGAAAACATTGGGTTTGCCCGGGGTGATTTCATCCGGGTACCGAAGCTCCAGCGAATTCTCCGCGCGACCTCGCGGAAAGTTCGATACCGCGACCCCATCGAACACGGTTTTTCGATCCGGCGTGAACAGAAATAGTTTGTCCCCGTCCAGCGCACCAAACCCCAGGGTCGTTTGTTCAATCTGCAGAAGCTCGCCGGCTTCGAGCGTTTGTTTGGGAAGAATGTATTCATTGCCATTCGAAGAAACGATGACGTATCCGGTCAGATCGAACGGCGTCGTCCCTCGATTCCGCAATTCCAACCAAAATGCTTTGGTATCCGCCGCGGCAATTTCGTTGAAGGCGAGCGCAATCGTCGATGTATCTTGCGTTTTTGGTTTGACCGACGACGACAAGGCCGCATCGAACGTCATATCCACGTCGTTGGGTTTGACTTGGTGCACTTCGACCGCCAGGACATTTTTCCCTGGAACGAGCGACGTGGCGGCGATCAAGTTTCCGGATTCGAGCAACGCTTCGTTCACCGCGGAAGACGCCGACGTCGACGCATTGGGTTGGCCGCTCGGCATGCGCAAACGCAGGACTTCCTTGCCATTGACGTAAAACACGGCTCCATCGTCGACGAGCGAATCGATCCAAGGTTGAACGAATTCGATATCGCTCGGAGCTTGAAATGTCGTGCGAAAATAGGTGGTGGTCGGCCCATTGGGGACCTGCGTCGTGCCTTTGGGCGGAACCAAGGGTTCCTTCGAGCGGAACAGAATGTACGTGTCATTCACGTTGGACACGGAGACGTCATTAAACGTATCGGCCCAAATGAATTGAGTTCCGAGCGCGAAGACGCCATTGAGTGCCGGACCCCAAGGTGCGGACGTACGATCGGCGGAAGCTTGCGGCGTCGCCCAAGATTGTTGTTGATTGGCTGTTTGCACCAAACTTTGAATCACCGCAATCGATGGTGCCGGGTCGCTCAGCGCGTCGCCCGGACTGCCGTTGGGTGGTCCGACGATCCAATCGAACGTTGCGGGGGAGGTGGGAATGGTGATGTTGCCAGGTAAAACGTATTGTCCGATCAGCGATTGCGGACCTCCACTGCCGCCCGGTGCTTCCCATGCGGCCACGTACGCGTAATCGTCCGGAGCGACCGTAAACGGAAAGGATTCGGCCGATGTCCAATCGGTCACGCCGTCGCGCCCCAAGAGTTTCATATTCGAGCCGTCGGCTTTTCCAACATAAAGCGCAAAATAGTTATCAGCGGTGAACGTCGCCGTCACGTTCATCGGCATCGGGGCAACGTTGGTCGAGTAAAACGTAGCGGGAGCGGACGACCAAGCGGAATCATCGAACCCTGCCGTCATCCAATCGGCCGGCGGGGTCATGCCCGTCGTATTGTATTTCCACGTCGCCCCCAAAGGAACGAGCGACAAAGTGGGCGAAGATGCCGTTTCTTCCGGGAAATTGGGCGCACCCGGCGTTCCTCCGACAAACGCACTCGACGTCCATTCTTCGGCCATTTCGCTCGCCGCTCCCGCGCGTCGTTTGGCAAGCGAAACACCCGAGCCGTCGGGAACGACCGGCCAGGGCTCGATATCTCCGTAATCGATCTTGTCCAGCAATCGCCCGGCGTTGTTCCATAACTCGATGCCCCCTCCGTCGTCGGGAAGACGTCCCGTGTACGAACCGACGGCGATATTTTTTCCCGCGGTTTGCGCCAGCAAAGCGGCATCGGCGGCAACGACCACGTAACCGCGTGACGGAAGGATCGTTCCACTTGGAAAAACGAATTGTACGTACCCGTCGAGTCGAAAGCCGGAAATATCGATATCGATGCCGAGTGGATTGTAAAGCTCGACCCATTCGAGGTCCGGTTGGCCCTTCGGATGGTACTGAATTTCATTAAAAGATACCGCGCCTCCGAGCCCCGAAGTTTTTCTCGACCAAGGCTCGAGCGCCTTGTCCGCGCAAAAACCGCTCATTTGAGGAGGTGGTGGAGGTGGAGGTGGGGGCATCACGACCGGCGGCTTACTGCCGAATACGAGTTCTTCGTCGCCTCCACACCCGAGCATGCCCAAGACCAAAAGCGAAGCCAATGGAGCGCGTTTCAAAATCATTTTCGCAGCTTACGTCAAATGCATGTCGTTGGGAAGCCTGATTCGTCGAATGAAATCAAGCCACCCAATTCATTCGCACGTGTCCGGATGTCGGCGTCACATCCACAAGCTCGACCGCGGTACTCTTGGCCCCCGCCGCTTCTCCCGCTACACGAAGCGCCGTTCCAATCGCCAAAAGACCCTCGTCATCGAGCAGGTTTCGCGGATAGCGGAATTCGAAGACGGCATGATGATCCGACCGCGCCGTGAGGGTCAACGAAGTGCCTCGTCGAAATGCCCCCCAGCGTTGTTCAACACCACGAAAGACTTGTTCCGGGCTGAGAAACCAAAAAAGAGCGCGATAAAGTTTTCCCCCAAGTAATTTTTGATTCTGTGCATAAACCCAATCCAAAAATGCCGGCGTACCTCCACGCCCCTCGAAGTGATGGTCGCCGATGAGCTTGAAGATCGACACCATGTGCACTTCGGGGACCCAGGCACTCACGAGCGGCGGCGTGAGGAGCAGCTTTTCGATCGGCGCGGGCAGCAAACCTCGACCCGCCGGCAGTGGTTTGTCCGCGAGCGCAGCGGTAAACGTCGAGGCCTTGACGACGACATCGGGATACGAGTCGACGCCTTCAGGCAGACGGGCGAGATAACGCTCGAGCCGGGACACGCGACAACAATACCCGAGTCAACGGAAGACGCCAAGAATCTTGCGTCGATGACAAACATGAAATCACGACGGACGAACGCGTTCCGTTCCCAGCATTCCGATAAGCAGAGCACATTTGACCGCTATCATGATCGTGCGCACAGCGTGACTCACGAGCAACCTCGGCATGGCTGATGCGTCGCCCGCCGCGAGCAATTTATGCGCGGGCAGATGCCAACCGAACGTGACGATGAAGTATCCAATGCCCAGACCAAGACAAACCCAGAGGCGCCAAACCCCTCGGTGTACCGGCCGCCAATACAACAATGGCAAAAGCGTGAGCAGTGCGAGGAATTCCGGAAGAATGAACACGACGCCGAGACGCCGCGTGAGCGCCGTATGCAGAACCGACAACGCCCCGTCGCCGGCTTCCAGAAGCAGCGGGTAACCCACGAATTGCAGCAAACACGCCGCTCCGAGCAGGTACAGATTCACGGCTGTGCACAAAAGAAGCAACGGGCGGGAAAAACCCCGAGGCTCAGGTTGCTTCGGCGTGTTCGAATGCATGAATTCAACCCTATATTCCAGAAGATATCATTTGCAAAGACGTTTCTTCCGCGCCCGCGTTTTGCATGCCGCCGTCTGTCGTGAGCCGCCCCAAAACAACCAAATCCCGCCCGCGCCCCCTCGTTGCCGATGAAGGACCATTGTACCATTTAGACGAACTCGACGAAAGCTCGGGCCCGCCGATTCCGGGCAAAGTGAATCCACGAGCAGCCATGGACGATGTTGTTCCGACGCTGGACGACAGTGATCGTCCTTATCGGCATCATCCGAATGAATCGGGCAGTGAAGCATTGACTTTCGATCCGGAAAATGCGGATGCAGCGGCGGATTTGGCGGCCGAGCTGGGCGCGGATTTCCTCGAAGGAGCGACGCGCGGGCGCAACATGAGCGACGTCATTCTCTCGGAAGAAGCGGACGCCATGAATGAAACGTCGTTTATACTCGAGCCTGCCGATGAGGGCGATGAGTCCAATGAAGAATTGGACGAGGAGCCAGTGGAGGTCGAAAAACCTCGTTATGAAGTTCGACCCAAGCCTCCGATCAAACGAGCCGCTCACAAAGCACGTTGAAAATTGCACTTGGCGCGGAGGTCTGTCCCGGCGTATCCTCGCGCGCATGTGCCGCAACATTCGGGTTTTGCATCATTTCGAGCCTCCGACGACCGACGAAGAGATTCACGACGCCGCTTTGCAGTACGTGCGCAAAGTGAGCGGCGTGCAGGCTCCGGCCAAAGCGGATCAAGTCGCGTTTGCTCGCGCCGTCGACGCCATTGCTTCGGCCACGAAAGAACTTCTCGGAACATTGGGAGCGCGCGGCGAACCGCGCACGCGCGAAGGCGAACGCGCGAAAGCCAAAGAAAAGTGGGAGAAACGCGAGGCGCGTATACGCGGCTGAAGGACCTAGTGAATCGGCTTGCCCCGCCGAGTAAAATCCGATAACGTCGATCATCGATTCCGACGCGACATTACTTTGGGGTCAAACGATGTTCAAGTGGTTGATTGGCGTTTGTGCGCTTGGCTTGTTGAGTGGTTGTGGAGCATTTCAGGCGCGAGCGCCACGACCGTTTACGCCGCATACCGAAGAAAAAGACGGCGTTATGGTGAGTGAATCGACGTTTCAGAGCGCGGATGAGTGGGTGCATTTCGAGCGATCGTGGCGACCGAAAACCGCAGCGCGCGGGATGTTCGTGGTCGTGCACGGCTTGAAGGACCATAGCGCACGATATGCCGACTTTGCGATGGGTTTGGCCAAGCGAGGTTTTTCCGTACGATCGTATGATCATCGCGGTCACGGTCGTTCGGATGGGAAATCGCAGCGCGCGGATCAATTCGAAGATTTCATCACCGACCTCGACGCATTCGTCAAACGCAGCAAACAAGCCGAGCCGAACGTTCCCGTTTTCGTTTTTGGGCACAGCATGGGTGGCGCGATTGCGACGGGATATGCGCTCGATCATCAAGCCGATATTGCGGGCCTCGTATTGAGTGCTCCAGCGTTGGCGACGGATGCGGGCGGTGGAGCAAAAGCCGGGGCGCATTTTGCTTCCGCGTTGTTTCCCGGCGCGGGTGTGGCCGATTTGCCCATTGACAAGTTTTCTCGTTCGCCCGAGGTGATTGCCGATGCGAAAAAAGACCCGCTCGTCGACTTGAGCAGCGTACCTGCGCGAACCATTGCCGGATTACTCGATACGATGGATCGCATTGCGGCCAATCGTGCGAAGTTCAAGCAACCGGTGCTGGCTATTCATGGGAAAATCGACGAGATTACCTTGCCCGCCGGGTCGAAAGCGTTTGTCCAAGGAGTGGCCAGCAAGGACAAAACTCTGTGGACGTGTCCGAAGCTGGTGCACGATCTCTTGCATGAACCGGAACGCGCCGACATTTCGGATGGAATTGCGCGATGGCTCGAAGCGCGAACGGGCGAGCAGGCAACGGGGCCGGTCGCCGATATCGCCGCGCCGACGCCTTGTGAAGCCGTCAAGTTTTAATGTCCGACGTCGCGAATACAATCGTGTTCGAAGCAGATTCACCGTCATGATTCTGGCGTTCGCCGTTTGCGTTCTCGGTGTCATGGTTCAAAAATTGCGTTCGTCGCGGAACCAGGTTCCTGGAGAAACCATCGACGCCTACATACAATCGGTCAAATCCTGGGTTGACAACTCATTGTTTCCCCTGTAGGAATGAACATTTCTGCAATGGAAGCCCACACGATTATCGCCGAACGCTTCGAGATCCTATCGCTTGCGCGCACTGGAGGGATGGGGTCGGTGTATCGAGCGGTCGACCGGACGACAGGTCGGCATGTCGCGTTGAAGTTGCTGCACCAAATGTCGGACGATTACGCGCGGTTTCGTCACGAAGCACGGATTTTGGCGTCATTGGCCCATCCGCACGTGGTTCCGTTCGTGGCGTACGGGACGCGCAGCGATGGGCAACCGTACATTGCGATGGAGTGGATTGAAGGCGAGAGTTTGGCCGAGCGATTTTCGCGGGAAGGATTGACGATCGCCGAGACTTTGGCGCTGGCTCGCGGGGTCACGTCGGCATTGGCGACGGCGCATCTGCAAGGCATCGTGCATCGTGATTTGAAGCCCAGCAATTTGATGTTGCCGGGATGTGATGTCGGCGCGGTGAAAATCGTTGATTTCGGGACGGCGCGTTTGGCTGAATTTCATTCCACGATTACTCGCTCCGGGACGATTTTGGGCACACCGGGATACATGGCGCCCGAGCAAGCGCGCGGGGATGAAGACGTGGGTCCGGCGGCGGACATTTTTTCGCTCGGATGCATTCTTTTTGAGTGTTTGGCGGGAAAACCGGCATTCGAGGGACTTCGTCCCATTGCGCTGCTCGCCAAGCTTTTGCTCGAAGACGCTCCGTCCTTGCTCGAGGTTCGTCCGGGATTACCGGAGGTCTTGGCTTCGCTGGTCCAGCGAATGCTGTCGAAGGAGCCCTCCGAGCGTCCACGGGACGGCGTGGTATTGAGCAACGAATTGGATTTACTTGACGAACGAGAATTGGCGCGAAAACGGCTCACGATGCGCCCGCCTGCGCCTACGGATACGGGGCGCCTGCATTCTTTGACGAATGCCGAGCAGCGGCTGGTGACGATCGTGGCTGTCGGCACGGCAATTGGTTCGAGCGCGGCGAATGTTCCGCCCACGGGACCGAAACTCGAATTGCAGGCTTCGGTGCGACGAGCCATTGAATCTCGTGGGGCTCGAGTGGAATCTCTGGCGGATGGAACGGTGCTCGTGGTCCTTGCCACGCGTGGAAGTCCCAGTGATCAAGCGGCCGAAGCAGCTCGGGCCGCCTTGCAGATTCGCCTGTATTTGCCTCATTCTCCCGTTGCGTTGGCCATGGGTCGAGGCGAAGCGGATCGTCGATTGCCGTTGGGCGAAGCGCTCGAACGGGTCGTCCAATTGCTCGCGGAATGTACGGAAGCGACAAACATCAAACCCGAGCCGATTTTCATTGACGAATTGGCGCGGGCATTGATCGAAGAGCGCTTCGATGTGCGCAGCGACGGCGACAATCATATTTTACGCGGGGAATGGACCACCGGCGACGAACCTCGGCTCTTGCTGCGCAAACCCACGCCGTTTGTCGGGCGCGATCGCGTCGTCAGCAATTTGCTGGGCGCGATCGACGACGCAGTGGACGAACCGCGCGCGACGGCTTTGCTGGTGACGGCGAGCGCCGGTATGGGCAAGTCGCGTTTGCGGCAAGAATTGACGCTGGCGATTCGGTCGCAACATCGTGATTTCACGATATTGCTCGGACGCGGGGATGTCATTGCCGTCGGGTCGCCATTTGCAATGGTCGGCTCTGCATTGCGCGGTATTTTCGGCTTGGAAAGCGGCGAACCGCCCGAAGTGCAGCGGCAAAAGCTGCAACGCGGGGTCGAGGCGGTGGTTGGTCTGGACGAATCGCGCGGCGTCGCCGAATTTTTGGGCGAAGTCCTGGGAGCTCCGTTCCCGGACGAACTAAGTCCCCGGCTCCGAGCCGCTCGGCAAGACGCGCAGGTCATGGCCGCTCGAATTGAAGCGGCGTTCATTCAATACGTGCAAAGCTCATTAAAACAAAAGCCCTTGTTGCTCTTGTTCGACGACTTGCATTGGGGGGATGCCGCGTCCGTGCGTATCGTCGACGCTGCATTGCGCGCATTGGCGGAACAACCTTTTGTCGTCCTCGCGTTCGCGCGTCCCGAGGTGCACGATCGATTTCCGCGTCTTTGGTCCGGTCGGCAAGCTCAGGAGATTTTGCTTCAGCCGTTGGCGCGTCGGGCGTGTCTCGAGCTCGCTCGTTCGGCGCTCGGTGAGGGACTTTCCTCCGATCAGATGCTGGCCATCGTCGAACGGTCGGAGGGAAATGCGTTTTACTTGGAAGAACTGATTCGCGCCGTCGCCGAATCTCCGCTGGGCAGCGGTTTGCCGAAGACGGTCCTCGGCATGATCGAAGCTCGTCTCGCGCGTTTGCATCCGGACGCGCGACGCACATTGCGAGCGGCGAGTATTTTCGGTTCGTCGTGTTGGCGTAATGGCGTTTTCGCGCTTCTCGGTGAAGAAGAGGAGGCTCATGGCAGTGCATTCAACATGCTGCTGGAGGCCGAGCTTCTCGTGCGCAGCAATACGCGCCGATTCGCGAATGAAGAAGAATATACGTTTCGTCATGAATTGATTCGCGAAGCTTCTTACGGCATGTTGACCGAAAGGGATCGGCGGCTCGGGCATCGATTGGCGGGGGCGTGGCTCGAGAAAATCGGTGAAATCGATCCGGCGATTTTGGCCGAGCATTTCGAGCTGGGTGGTGACGGCGAGCGGGCGATGCATTATTACTTGCAATCGGCTGAACAAGCCTTGCGGGCCGGTGATTATGCCGCGACGTTGTCGATGGCCGCGCGAGGGATCAAGAATGTCTCGCCCGGTGACGTCCCCGCGGGTTTTTGGGCTTTGCAGGCCGAAGCGGCATATTGGGGTGGGAATTGCGATTTGGCGTTGTCGTCGGCCATTGAAGCGTTATCTCGCGAGTCCCCGGGGACGAGCGTTTATTGTCGAGCGCTGCTTGGGGCGATCGGTGGGGCTCTTCTTTTGCAGCGCCCCGTCGCATTGCGTGATGCGACCGCTCATTTGTATCAAGTCGAGCCTACGCGCGAAAACGTCGTCATGCTGGCGCAAGCATTTTTGCAGCTCGTGAATGCCTTCGTTTTGTCGGGTGGTCGTAATGCCGCCGAACCGTTTCTCACGCGTATGCAGGATACCTGTGCGCCGTTCATGAAAGAAGAACCCGCCGTCGCCGGATGCATCGAACATGCGCGGGGCACATTCTCGCGATCCGGAGAGCAGGATCCATTCATGGCGCTGAAGGCCGATCGGGCCGCCAAACGTCACTTCGAGCAAGTGGGGTATCAGCCGCTCGAATGGCAATGCCAAGCTTTCATTGCGCAGGATTTGTATGAGCTCGGGGCCTTTCATGAAGCGGATCAATGCGTGGCCACGATCCTCGATCGGGCGCCCGCGGAAAACCTTTCTTTGGCGCAGTTGATCGCGCGAAATCAATTTGCGCTTTTGCGCCTCGCTCAACGTGAAATTGCCGAAGCCGAAGCGTATGCGCGCGAAACGGTCGTCCATTGTACGCGTCAAGGCGAAGCTTTGCATGGCAAAGCGGCGCAGCTCATCGTCGTGGAAGCGCTCATCGAGCGCGGTGAAATTGAATCGGCCGGCACCGAACTCGAAAAAGGCCGCGCCACGGGACCGGGCATTCGGCATTTGGATGCTTGGGCCAGGACGCTCGAAGCCGTTTTGCTTTTGCGCCAGGGTCAGGCTGTGGAATCGGCTCGAGCTGCCGAAGCCGCATTGGCGACGGCGCGTGTCGCGGGCGTTTTTTGGCCGCGTCATTCGCTCGCCGTGCTCACGCATCTCGAAGCGCTGATCGCCGGCGGAGATCGCGCGGAAGCTCGTACAGCCTTGCGCGGCGCCCATCACGTCTTGCTCTTACGCGCCGATGCCGTGGAAGATCCCGTCTATTCGAAGCGGTTTTTGCACGATATCCGTGAACATGCGCGGATCATCGAATTGGCCAAACAATGGGTCAATGCGCCCGACCCTCCCATTTCGAGTCGTAATTCTGGGCCCGTGTCCGGCTGAACCATGCTCGATACCTATTCGATTGTCCTGTTTCTCCATTCGTGGATCCGGTGGTTCGTCGTGGCGCTCGGCCTGTTCGCGGCGATTTCCGCATTTCGAGCGCGATCCTCCGCGCGTGAATACACGCGTGCCGATGATCGCCGAAGTCTCTGGTTCGTCATCGCGCTCGATATACAAGTCGCGCTCGGGCTTTCATTGTATCTGTTCCTCAGCCCCATGACTCGTGCGGGTTTTCACGATCCCGGTTCGGCGATGCGTTCGTCCGTGCTCAGGTTTTTCCTGATTGAACACGTTGTTTCCATGACGTTGGCCTTGGTCGCCGCGCATCTGGGGCGTGTACGTACGCGTCGAGCAACGAATAGCCGCGACAAACATCAACGTTCCGCATCTGGCGCCTTGATTGCGCTTTTGTGCGTGTTCGTCGGCATTCCCTGGCCGTTCCTGCCGTACGCGCGTCCGCTGGCGCGTCTGCAAGGCCCGTATACGCAGGTCGCGGATGCACCGGCGACCATTTCCGCGGCGACGAAAGAAACGTTTCAATCGCGTTGTGCTCCCTGTCATGGCGCAACGGGTCGAGGCGATGGTCCGGCGGCCGTCAATGTCGGGCCTCGTCCGCGTGATTTTCATGATCCGCAATGGCAACGCAGCGTGACCGACGAACAAATCGAGACCATCATTCAGCGCGGCGGAACGGCCGTCGGCAAAAGTGTCCTCATGCCGGCGAATGCGGATTTGGGTGAAGAACGAATTCACGAATTACGCCGGTACGTGCGCACGCTGGGTCAATGACGATATGCTCGCACGCTCCGCGGGTGGTAAAGCGAATTACCGGGTGGTATGTGCAATGCTCGAATTTGCCATTGCAGCATCAATCAAAAATTGAGTAGTTGTTGATATTTGGGTGTTGTCGGCGCCGAGTGGAATCACGGGCGAAGAGAAAAAGCGTTCTTGCATTGGCAACGATGGAGGCATATCGTGACCTCATTCTTTGCGAGACACGGACACTTCTCGAAAAGATACAATTGGACAAACGCCGCTGCGTCTCGACCAAATCGCGGAGCGCACCGACGGCTTGGATATCAACAAGGAGTACATCGCCATGAATCGTGCATTAGGTCTCGTCGCCCTTTCGTTGTTTGCATTGACGGCGTGTGTCGTCGAACCCGGTACGGGCGACGAAGTTTCGGAAGAAAGCGATATCTCGCCCGAAATCGCCGGCAAGGCGGTTTTACCGGTACAAGGATATGCGGGCGGCGGTAGCGGCGGTACGACCGGAATTACATACCACGGCGGTCCTGTCATGGGCAACGGCGTGAACATGTACTACATCTGGTTTGGCAATTTCAACGGCGGTTCGGGTTCGTCCACGAGCTACAAGACCATTTTGAGCGACTTTGGCAAGGCCGTCGGCGGGTCGCCGTATTTCGGCATCAACACGTCCTACACCGACAGCACGGGTGCGTCCGTGAAAAACACCGTCGCGCTCGGCGGCGAATGGACCTATGCGGGTTCGCTCGCGGGTAAGACGCGTTTGACGGATGCGAACATCAAGACCATCGTGACGGAAGCGATCGCGGCGGGTCTTGGACCGGCAGGTGGCGACGTCAATGGTTTGTACTTCGTGCTCACCTCGAAAGATGTCACGGCGTCCAGCGGTTTCTGCACGCAATACTGCGGCTGGCATACGCATGCGACGATCGGCGGCAAAGACATCAAGTATTCGTTCGTCGGCGATGCAAATCGCTGCATCAGCGGTTGCGCCGCACAAACGACCAGCCCCAATGGCGATCCGGGTGCCGACGGCGCCGTTTCGGTTCTGGCCCACGAACTCGAAGAAGCCGCCAGCGACCCGGACCTCAATGCCTGGTACGACTCGAGCGGTTATGAAAACGCCGACAAGTGTGCATGGACCTTTGGTACACAAAGCACCGCGTCAAACGGCTCCAAGTACAACATGACGCTGGGCTCCCGTCAGTACCTCGTTCAACAAAACTGGAGCGCCGCCTCGCAATCCTGCGCTCTCAAGTGATCTCCAAGCGTCGAACGTCGCTTTGATATCCAACGAGTTGCAGTAAGACAAACAGAGGCGAGCAGCTCCACCTGCTCGCCTTCGTTTTTTGTGGAGTTTGTCCACTGTACCGTCATTCTCGAGGGACCATGCGTTTTTCACCGCTATTTGCGATCGGGTTTGTTTCGACATACATCGTTGCTTGCACGTTGGAGCCGCAACCCATTCCCGCAGGACCACCACCTCCCCCGGTCGAAGCTGCGGCCTTCATGGACGCTTATGCCGATGCGTTGTGTGGGCGAGCGGCGCGGTGTTTTCCCGTGGCCGACTACCTCGAGCCGAATTGTCGTTCGGAGGCGCGAAAGCTCTTTGGCGAAGACGTCGTTGCCGCCGTCGCCGCAGGGCGCATCGTTTATGACGCCGACGCTGCCGGCCTATGTATTGCCGGTGTTGCCGGCTTGGATTGTCTCGCCGAACATCTGACGGATGCAACGCTTGCCGCTTGCTTCGATGCGCTCGTTGGAATGGTTCAGAAAGACGAACCTTGTTACGGCACCTTCGAGTGTGCGCAGGGCATTTGCCGCACGGCTACCGGTGATACGTGTCCGACGGTTTGTGAGGCCGTGGCGCAAAAAGGGGAAGCATGTTCCCAACTGTACCCGCCGTTTTGCGATGACCGTCAAGGATTGCGTTGTTCGCAAGGTATGTGCGTCGTTCCCGTCGGAGTCGGAGGGGCTTGTCTGGACAACCTGGGTTGTTCCAGCGGCACCGTTTGTGTTGCAAACAAATGCGTACCGCTCAGGAAAACCGGTTACGGATGTGCGAAGGATTCTTCGTGCGCGCCCGGGAATTTCTGTGCTTCGGGTGATGACGAAGGCGGGTTGTGTGAAGAGCGCGTCCCCGAAGGTGGTGAATGCTCCCAAGATGCGGGTGACAACAATGCCGCTTTTCGGCGCGTACAGTGTCGAGATGGGCTGGTTTGTCTTGGCGGAGGGCTCACGGACGCGGGAGCGCCGGTGACCGGCACGTGTGCGCGACCCGTCGAAGAAGGCGAAAATTGCACCGTCGAACCTGCTGGATATCAGCTTTATGACACCGGTTGCAAAGACGGCCTCGTTTGTGTGGCGGGTGTATGCCAAAAACCTCCCTCGCCGGGGATGCCCTGTGCGGCGCATTTGACGTGCCGATCCGATACGGCCCATTGCGACAATGCCACGATGCAATGCGAAGCGTTGCGGCTCGATGGTGAACCTTGCGACCATGATGCGCAATGCGCCGGAGGGTTTTGCGGAGGAACGGCGTTATGCACGGATCGAGAAACGTATTGCGGTCCGTAATCAGCGCGTAAGGCTCTCAAGGGTTTTGTTGCCAATGCACCTTGAGCAGGCTCTCTTCCGCGGGAACACCGACGCGCAGGGGAAATCCATAATGCCCCGTGCCGCGATGGACATAAAGTCGATTCCGGCCGAGCGCCCATAATCCGTGATCCGGAATTTGCGTAAATGCACTCACAAACGTGTGTGGCAGGCCAAACACCAGGAGCCCCAGCTGACCTCCATGCGTGTGTCCTCCAAAAACGAGATCCGCTTCGCCATCGGGTACGTGACGAAATGCGCCGGGATCGTGCAAAAGCACGAGTCGCTTGTGTCCGGGTCGGCGCGGGTATTTGCGAAAAACCCGTTCCGTACGGACGGCACGATCGCGGAAATGAAAATCGACACCGAGGATTTGGATGGGTCCGGCGGGTGTTTGTACGACCCGCTCGTCGTCGATGAGCAACGTCGCGCCGATATCTTGTAATGCTCCGGCCACCGTCTCCGGCGCTTCATGGTCATGATTGCCGAAACACGCGAATACGCGGCCTTCGAGCGCAGCCAACGGCTCGAACGCCCGGGCCAGGGCGCCTCGGGCTTCGTGCGATTCCATGGTCAAAAAGTCGCCCGTGAGCAGCACCAAATCGGGGTTTGTCGCTACGGCTCGTTCGGTAATGGCTCGAAGACGGGCTTCCGACATGAACGGGCCGAGATGCGGGTCGGTGATTTGCACGATACGCAGAGGTCGTTCGTCTCGGCCGGTGCCTCGGGCATAACGTTGCAATGTCGGGACGGTTTGTCCGTCGACGACTAGGTCCGACTCTTCAAACCGCAATCGCAAACTGTGGACGATCCCGAAAAGGGCGACGGTGTAGGGGATGAACCAGCCGTACGGTGTGAATCCCAGGGCGGAAACGATGGCCCACGGCAATGCCAAGAATGTCGCCGCCGCGAAATACGATGCGGGCACGCTAATGAATAAGCGATACCAAGCGGGGCGCATTTTCGGCACGGAGAGCAGGGCGAAATGCAGGTAAACCGTTAATTGAAGAAACAGATACAAAGGCAGAAGGGGTTCGAACACCCGCGCCATCGCCACCGAAATCAACGTGTGGATCGTCAGGAGCACGCTGACGAACGTCGCATAAAGCCGGCCGCGAAGAATGCGGGCAACCAGAGCGACGATGACGGCACATGCTGCAGAAATCCAGGGGAAAAAGGCGAGCATCGGCGTAGGGATAACACACATCGGGCGGATCGCGAGTGACTTTGCAAGACTTAACAGAATCGCGTGGGCAGATGAAGATGCATTTCTTTGTGGACATCGCCGGTCCAATGGAAGTACACGACGCCCATGATGCGTACTTACGTCTGCTCCTCCGTTTTGGCATCCATCGGATTGGTGTTTCTCGCTGTCGCGTGCGGATCTTCGCCGCCGCCGCCTCCGCCCGTTGCGCGGACGGCAACTGCAGCAACGACACCGGCCCCGACACTGACTCCTCCCCCGGTTGCTCCTCCGCCGTCGGCCATTGCCGTGGCGCCCGAGCCTCCACCGCCTCCGCCCACGGCGACAAACCCTCCCGAGCCGCCGCCGCCGCCGCCACCTCCCGCGCCCGAGCCGCCCAAGGTGGAAGCAAAAATCAGCAAAGGCGAAGCGGTATATTATGACGCCAATGGTCGCGGAAGTTGTTCGTTGACGTTCGGCCACGACGCCGCGGTGTTATCGGCGCCGAATGCCGTTTACGATAAAATCCAAGCGTGTGGGCAATGTTTGGAAATCACCGGTTCGGAAGGAACCGCGGTCGTCATGGTCGCCGATCGTTGTAATGATTGTCCGGCGAACAGGCTCGTGATCAACAAGCCGACGTTCGTCAAAATCGCGGGCACGAAAGTCGGTAATGCGGAGATCACGTGGAAACCCGTGCCTTGCGCCGTTTCCGGGAACCTCGAGATTCGCGTCAAGAAGACGAGCTCGATTTATTGGACGGCGATTCAAGTGCGCAATCATCGCCTGCCCATCAAGTCCGTTGCTTTCAAGAAAGGCGACGAATGGGTCGAAATGACGCGTTCGGACGATAATTTCTTTGCCGCCGCCAAAGGTGTCGGGGCGAAATCGTTCACGTTGAAGATCACGGCGACCGACGGTCAAGTCGTGGAAGAGACGGTGACCGATTGGAAAGACGGGGAAACCTACAAGGGAACGAAGCAGTTCAAGTAACTGTCAGCCCTTGAGGTGCGTCGCGAGAAACGTCGTCGTGAGCGCCCAGGCTTGACGCGCCGCCCCCGCGTGATAATCGCTCCGAGCATCGCAGAAAAACCCGTGGTTTTGCTCGGAAAACTCCACACTCACATACGGTTTGCCCAGTTCGCGGAGCTTCTCGATCGTGAGCACTTGTGACTCGCGAGGGATATACGAGTCTTTGCCCGCCCAAATCATCAGCATCGGCCCGGAGAGCGTCGGGGCGTAGGAAAGTTTGTCGGGGGCGATGTTGCCATAAAATGACACGGCGGCATCGAGTTTGACCACGCCATTCGCGACAAACGACAAACGTCCACCCATGCAGAATCCAAGGCATCCGAGGCGTCCATTGACGGCCGGGTGATTGCTCAGATATTCCGCGGCGGCCCGCACATCCGCTTCGCTTTGCGCGGCGTCGTATTTCATGGCGAGCTGAATGCTGGCCATGATGTCCTCATACGAACCGATATGATCGGGAACTTGGCGGTGAAACAAATCCGGCGCAAAAGTCACGTACCCTTCACGGGCGAATCGTTGGGCGACATCCTTGATATGGTCGTTGATGCCGAAGATTTCTTGCAAAATGAGCAGCCCGGGGCGTTTTTCTGCGCCTTCGGGAATGACGAGAAACCCGCTCATCGTCGTGCCATCGGAAACCGGGATCTCAACTCGTTCGGTACGAAGGTTCATGCGCTCTTGTTCTCCCTGAATCGAGCCGTTTAGTCGAATGATCGACGAGGGCCAAGTTCTTGGTGGTGATTTTGGTCCATGGCTCGCGCATGAAGAAAATGAGCTGTCGATCCACAGCCGGCGGATGAAATCACGCAATCAGCTTCGTGATCACACTGCCACCGTCGGTCAACGTCACGGGACGACCATTCGGCGCTTGCACCGTTTCTTGCGGATCCAGGCCCAGTCGTGAAGCGATCGTGGCAAACAAATCCGGCGCGCTGAGTTTGTCGGCCACGACCTTCATGCCATCCTCGTCCGTTTGTCCCAGAACCTGACCGACCCGAAGTCCACCACCCGCGAGCAACGCGGAAAACGCCGCGGGATGATGATCGCGACCCTCGTCGTCCTCGGAAATGGTCGGTGTTCGGCCGAATTCGCCCATGCACAGGATCAACGTGCGATTCAAGAGCGAACGATCCGCCAAGTCTCGAATCAGGCTGCTCATGGCCGGATCGAGCGCTGCGCAGAGGTTCTTGACGCGGCCGAAATTGTCCTTGTGCGTATCCCAGCCGTCGAGCGTCACTTCGACATAACGCACGCCCACTTCCACGAGGCGCCTGGCGGTGAGACAACCGCGGCCAAAAGGCGTATCGCCATAAGCAGAAAGGCTCGCGGCCGGTTCGTCGTCCAGATCGAAGGCCCGAAGTTTCGGCGAATGCATCAAGCGAAATGCGCTGTCATAAACAGCTCGACGTTCCGGAATCAGCGGCCCCGACGTTTTTTTCGCGAATCCATCTTCGAGCATCGTCAAGGCTTTGGTTCGTCGATCAAAACGCGTATCGGACACGCCCATATCGGTATTGTCCGGGGCTTGACCCGGCGAGGACACGACAAACGGGGCGTGAGCTTGTCCAAAAAAACCCGGATCGCCCCCCGGTCCGCCGAGGCTCACATACGCAGGCAGTTCAGGCTCGCGCCTTCCCAGGGATTTGCTGGTCCAAGCGCCGAATGAAGGATATGCCGCCGTGGGGTTGGGGGAATATCCCGTGTGCCCGAGCGATCGCGCGCGTTCGTGGCTGCCCTCTTTGCTGGACAAACCTCGGAGAATGGCCAAGCGTTTGGCCTCCCGCGCGAGCAGCGGCAAATGCTCGCCGAATTGTACGCCCGGAAGGCTCGTGGCGACGGTCTTCATCGGCCCCATGACCTTACGCCCGGGCTTCGGATCGAACGTATCGATATGGCTCGGACCACCGTTGAGCCACAAAACAATGACGGAATCGACGGGGGCTTTGGGTTTGCCCGGTTCGGCGAGAGCTTCCGCGGACGAACGACGTAATGCGGCGGCGCCCAAGGTGGCAAGGCCCAAAGAGAGCAGCGTACGGCGAGGCAAGTTTGTCGAGTGCATAGCGGGATCTCCTGAAAACGGGGCCGACCACATCAGTGTTGAAAAGCCATTTCGCTCGAATTGAGCAGCGCCCAGAACAAATCTTCGTACGCGTGTTCGCGCGGCGTACGAGCTTTGCTGCCGAGACGTTTGTCCAGGCGCGCGAGCGGATCATTTTTGCGTTTGCCGGTGGACACGGCCGAATCGGAACCTCCATCGGCCGGCGCGGCATCCAAGTATTGCTTCCATTGCGCAATTTCTTCCGGCGTTGCGTGACGCGACAACGTCCGCATGTACAATTTGTCGATTCGCGCGTCGTCGGTGTCGCTCGAACGAAGTATGTCCAGAAGAACCCCGCCCTCGATCGCTCGCGCCGCCACACGCGAGACGACGCCATTGGCGAGCAAAAGTGCGTGCGGAATACCACCTTCGAAGCTGTGCGAGCTCGTGTCGTCGTCCACGTCCAGCATCAAGACGAATTGTTGACGCGTGCGAGCTCGGACCAATTCCGCCCGTTCGCCGAGAACTTCTTCGGCAATGGGCAAAAGTCCCGCGGCATTGGCGATTATGTCGAACATGACGACCGCGGGAAGAGGGCGCATGGCAAAATTGGACCAAAGCGGCGCATCGGGACCGGGGCTGCGTTGGTATGCTTCGGAGAGACAAACAGTGCGATACAAGCCGCGAATATCGTAGTTTGCCGCTACGAACCCTTGGGCGAGAGCGTCGAGCAATTCGGGCAAAACGGGCTTGTTGCCCGGGCGAAAGTCGTCGACGGGATCGACGAAACCTCTTCCCAAAAGCTGGGCCCACGTGCGATTGACAAAGGCTTGGGCAAACGTGGGGTTGTTTTTCGCCGTAATCCAATCCGCAAGGGCTTGTCGGCGTGATTCGCTGGGAAACGCCGTACCATCCAATGCTTTGGGCGGGACATGAGCAATGGCGCGCATGTCGTCGGTGGCTTTGCGGCCGAGTTTGGCGCGGGGCGCGTCTTTGACCTCGATCACCCGCATTTCACCTTTTTCGCGCTTCTCGACCGGGACGCATCGGGTTTGAATGAATGATGCCGCAAGTCCGCGGAATTGATCCATCTTCCATGCTTCGGTCTTATGGTCGTGGCATTGGGCGCATTGAATTTGAATCCCGAGAAAAGCCCGTGATGTTTTTCCGGTCAGGTTCTCCACGCCGTTCTTGAACTGGAGCAAATAGTTCACATGACCGTGAACATCCGGCGAATACGGTTCGGCGATGACGGCATGCGCCGCGATGCCGCGATCTTTGAGGCTTCCACCGGGGCTGTTGACCCCGCTTCCGCCGATGATTTCACGCACGATTGCGTTCCATGGCGTGCGTTCGACCAATCGCTGCTTGAGCCACGAGCGAAACGAAGCATGATCGACTCCGTCCCGTGGTCGCGCTTCGCCGATGAGGACATCGGTCCAGACGACCGCAAATCGTTCCGCAAATCGAGGATCCTCGAGCATGCGGTCAATTTGTCGCACGCGTTTGTCGGCGGCGGTATCTTTGGCAAACGCGTCGATTTCCGCGGGTGTTGGTAAAATGCCCCAAAGATCCAGCGTCAAACGGCGCAAGAATGTCGCATCGTCCACGGGCGCGGATGGTTTGACGCCTTGTTTTTCCCAGGCGGTGCGGAGCAATTGATCCACCTGCGGCGAGGGTACCGCAGCCGTGACCGTATGAACCGGGCTGCTCGCGACGGGATTGGTTGACTTTCCCGCGGAAGAACACGAACACGACGAAGCAAAAAGGGCGAGCAGAATAGGGGTCATGAAGGCAATTCGTCGGCGCATGTCGAGGCGATAAGCAAAGCTTGGGCCAAAGATCGAACGTTGTGGACGTGGGGCGCCGAGTCGATGAATCAAGGCAAAAAAAGCTATCTTTTCGGCAAGCGGAACGATAACTTCTGTTGACATACCAAGTGAGAAAACAATGGCTGCGAATTTCTTAGGACAATAC
>CAYSYX010000008.1:23639-39668 GCA_964435055.1 uncultured Polyangium sp.
CAATACGGCAGGCGCGAGCTTGTCGCTTTGACACTGGGTTTGTCCTTTCTCGTTGCGGAGCAAGCGGCGTTTGCTCAATCAGCGCCGGATTATCCTCGCTCGCAATCCGGTCTGCCATCGTGTGCGTCGAATGAATGTCCGCCACCCGATTACCCAATGGTTTGGTGTGGCAAACAGCCGGAAGAGTTGTTTTATAAAGAAGGCTCGGCGACGCCGCCTGGATATCATCCGGCAAAGCGTATTCGTCGCGGGCCGGTCATCGCCGGATCGCTCGTGCTGGGCATTCCCTATCTTTATTCGGTATTTATCGCGTTCTCGTTTATGCGTGACACAGATGCGCCGTATGGTTCGTTGATGCTTCCGATCGTGGGGCCTTTCGTCGTGGCCGGCGCGGGAGACTTCTCGAACAGCGTCGCACCATCGGTTCTCGTCATGGATGGCCTTCTGCAAGCCGGTGGGGCGGCCATGTTGCTCGCGGGAATCTTTGACAAGGAAAAACTCTACCGGCGGGACGATGTCGTAAAGGTGATGAAGCCCGAGATCCTCATCGGCCCCGGATCGATCGGGATGAAGCTCGCGTTTTGAACTTGATTTGCCGAGATTTCGGTCGAACCATCGCGGCCTGATCGAACCTCTTCCCTTCGCCGGGCAAAGGTGGTAGAGGGCGTCATGGAATTCGACACGACTTCAAGCCGCGCGTTTCTCGCCCTTCCGGAGGGATATGTACTTCCGGACGTGGAAGACATTCTCACCGATGCTCGAGCGATCCTGCTGCATACCTTGAATTTGCGGACGGAGACGCAAAATTCGGGTGTTCAGATTTCGCCGATTTGGGAAAACCACGAAGGGGTTGCGGCATTGCGGGCCGCGATCGTGCCCAAAGAAGTCGAGCTGCGCCATTTCGAGGGCAAAGGGATGAGCGCTCTTCGCGACCCGAATGCGCTCACGATGATTGGCGATGTCGTCGAAATTCTCGCCGAAGAGCCCGTTGTCGCCGCCAATGCCTTGTCCATGACGGCGGCCTTGTGGATCCACGACGAAGCTCCGATTCGGCAAATCGAATTGCCTTACAAAGGTCATTATAAACTGCTCACGTTGGTGATTGCGGACTTTTTGCGCAAAATCGGCGCCGGTTTCGACGATTTGGAATGGCTGACGTCGCTTGGCATTTTGAGCGCTTATCACGATTCCAATGTCGATCCTCCGGTGGAAGACATTCAAGGGTCCATGCGTGAGAAAATGCAGCGGCTCATCGTCGACGAAAACGCTTGGCTCATGCTGCTGGCAAATGCAGCGCATCACGGCTAAAGCTCGCCGTAAAACGAAAGAATCGAGGAATCATGGCGACTGCGCAACTTGCGGACGTGGGTCTTCATGGATCGGCAGATCGTTATGGTGACTTGTGCGTGCACGGGGTCATCGATGTGCGGCGAACGTTTTCGCGCGCGGCAATCGAGCGCGCCGTGCACGCGACCGTGGCGAGTTTTCCGGTTTTGGGATGCATTTACGAACAGCATTTTTTCCGCGATCGTTGGGTGCCATTGCAAACACCGATTTCGGAAATGGTGCACATCGGCATCGAACGGGATTTGGAAACGGATACGAATGCGTGGATCGAGCGCTGGATCGATCCGGCGCGGGAACGTCCCTTTCGTGTGGTTGTTTTGCCCCGGCCCGCAGGTTGCCGCCTCGTCGTGAGCGTCTCGCACCTGGCCGCGGATGGCGCGGGTATGGCCGCGGTGGCCCATGTTTTCGCGGCGCATTTGTATGGAGTTCGTCCGGGATTACCCGTCGAATCACGACGCGACGTCGCTCGCGCGCTCGACGGGCTACAGCTGAAACACTTGCCGGTTTTCGTGAAAGACTTGGCGAAAAGTGCCCTGCAACCGTGGCGCATTTATTCGGCGGGGCCGAGAAATCGCCCGTATCCCGCCAATTCCTCGCAACGCGGAGGCTGGAAACAAATCGTCATTGAACCGTCGACGATGGCGATGATCGAAAAGCGTTGTGGACAACGCGTTCGGGTCAATGATTTGCTCATGGCGATCGTGGCCATGGTGGCGGCACGCCGTTCGTCATACGGTCCGATTTCGGTCATGTATACGATGGACTTGCGGCGATATTCGCGCCGGCCGCATTTATCGGTCGCCAATGTATCGTCGATTCTTACCACCATCGTCCCGCGCGAAGCGACGAGTGATATCGTCGACGCGGTGCACGCCGTGGCCGAGCAAACGAAAGAGCATCGAAATGGTTTGGCCGGGCCAGCCTTCTTGCTCTTGCCCATGTTGCTCGCCGGCCGGGCGCCTCATGCATTCGTTCGGCAGTTATTACCATTGTTGCACCCGTTGCTCGTGGAGCTACCGACGAGCCGCGGGTTCATCTTTACGAACGTCGGAAAAATCGACGCGGGCCTCGGGCCCTTGACCGACGATATCGAAGATATTCGGGTCATTGGACCCAGCATCAAGAATATTTCGTCACCGGCCATCATTGCGTTCGGATTTCGTGGTCGTATTCATTTGGAGTTGTTCGCGGCTCCGGGATTGAGCCCCGATGCGCTCGACGAATTGGAGCGCGAATTGTCCGACGTGTTGTGCGAACTTGCCGGGACGACCGAGCCGGTTATGTCCTGACAAACGGGCGTGGGCAATTCGAGTCCCGTCTGAGACGGCCTGAATCCTGAGCTTCCAAAAGCACGCTTTGGCGCACGAATTCGCGTTGCCGAGCTTCCCGATTCGTTCAACTTCTCACAAATCGTGGATGCCGGCGAATGGGGAATTTGATATGGCCAAGACGAACATCCGGGTGGTTTGCGTGAACATTCTTGTATTGTTGCTGTTGGGGACAGCATGCGAGCCGGTGACGATGCGTCCCGCGCAGACCGCGCAAATCGTCGAACCAGCGGTCTTTGTTGCGGAGGAACGCCCAAAAGCGGCGATTGCCATTGAAACGCCGCGGTTGTCTCATGCGGCCCCCGATGTGTACCCGGACGAACCACCGGCGGACGTTCCCGAGGAAGCGTTGCCGGTCGACGGGCCTACGGAAGCGCAGGAATCCGTGACCGTCGTGCATTATGCGGAATTGCGTGGGCGTATCGAGACGCACGCGGGCAAACGATTGACCATCGAACCGTTGGTGGTGACGACTTCGACGTTGCCCGAGCCGGGCTGTTTGGCGCAATTGTGGGTGGAAGCGAGGCAGGCGGACGGATCGACGGATTGGCAGCATTATGCCCAAATCAAGGTCGCCACGGCGCTCGAGTTCGGCGTGGCGCTGGACGTCGACTTGGTTGACGATGACGGTGAAGACCTGGAAAATGCGGCGTTACCCGTGTTGCGGCCGGGGTCGCGGGTTCGAGTGCAATGGGAGTGGTAAAACGTTTGTCGGGAAGAGCGAGCGGGTGGGGCGAGGTCTTACGTCGTGAGGTACTGCGATAATATCCTGTCGAGCTCCTCGAGCCGCAAGGGTTTGGAAAGAAAATCGTTCATCCCGGCGCTCAGGCAGGCGGATCGATCTTCGGGCATGGCTGTTGCCGTCAGCGCGATGATGGGTCGATCGTAGCCCATATCCCGCAATTGACGCGTCGCCGAGATGCCGTCCATTTCCGGCATTTGAACGTCCATCAGGACGAGGTCGTAGTGGCCGTTTTGGATGGCGTTGATGGCTTCGAGTCCATTGGCGACGATATCGGCGTCGTATTCCAAGCGTCGAAGATAAAGCGTGGCGACTTTTTGATTGATGGCATTGTCCTCCGCGAGGAGGATCCGGGCCGCGCGTCGACCTCCGGTTGCGGGATCCTTTTGCGGGGGGATCGTGGGTAATTTTTGCAGCAGCGGGTCCTTCGGCGCTTCTTCGGTTTCAATGACGAAATGAAATGAGCTGCCTCGGCCGGGCACGCTTTCCACCCATAACGTGCCGCCCATCAATTCCACGAGGCGCCGGCAAATGACGAGCCCGAGGCCGGTACCTCCATAACGGCGTTGAATGGACGGATCGCCTTGACGGAAGGGTTGAAAAATACGCGTCAATTGTTCCGCAGGAATACCGATACCCGTGTCCTGAACCTCGAAATGCAAGCGGACATGGTTTTCCTTCCTGGGCGCGATGTTTCGGACAAACACATGCACGCCGCCTTTGTCGGTGAATTTCACGCCATTGTTGATGAGATTCACCAGAATTTGTTGAATTCGAACCGCGTCGCTCATGATGCGCGTCGATACGTCCGGTTCGATCGATGCGGAAAGGGCCAACCCTTTGTCGGCTGTTTGTCGACGAAATAGCTCGATTACGCTGTCGAGGCAGCCGGCAATGTCGACGACCGCGTGATCGAGCTTGAGGTGTCCGGCTTCGATTTTTGAAAAATCGAGGACATCGTTGATGATCGAGAGCAACAAATCGCTGCTGTATTGGATTGTCTCGACCATACGGCGTTGTTCGGCGTCGAGCTGTGTCTCGAAGAGCATGCGGGTCATTCCGACGACGCCGTTCATCGGTGTCCGGATTTCATGGCTCATCATGGCCAAGAATTCACTTTTGGCGCGAGTTCCCACTTCCGCGGCCTCTTTTGCGCGAATCAATTCAAGCTCGGTTTGCTTTTCGCGCGTCGCATCGTGCAACATCGTGACCACGCCGATCGATTCTCCCTGACGATCGACGATCGGTCGCGAGCTGGCCCGAATCCAAATTCCCTCCGGATGTTGCACATTACGAACAAAAATCTCTTGCGCGTGCACCGTCTCGCCCCGAAATGCCCGGGCGATCGGCAGCTCGTCATACCTGAGCAACGTCGATTGGTCGGAGTGGAAAAACCCCAACATCTTGGGATGCTCGACCAAAGGCACCTTGGATACGTCGACGTTCACGATACGCACGGCTTCGCGATTGCGAAAAATGATTTGACGATTGTAATCGAATGCCGCAATACCATCGGCCGAATTATGCAGAATGGTATGCAGGGTCTGTAATTGTCGCTCGTATTGTTGTGAAAGCTCATCCAATTGTCGTGATTGCTTTTCCAGCTGTATTTTCGCGGCTTTGTGTTGGCCGGTGAGCATCCATTTCGACGCCAACGCGGCCGCGGTATGGCAAATGATCATGGGGCCGCATTGCTTGGCCAAAATCATGTATCGACCGACGCTCGGCAGCCGATGCAGAATGTCGCCCCATTGCAGGGTCGCCCCATCCACCATCAAGACGGCTTGTACGTCTTCGTCGATACGCAAGATCTCCGCCAACGCTTCGGTTGCATCAATATCGTCGAGAGCCATGAAAACAACCGCATAAGGCGACTGTTCGGCTAGGCTTTCGTGTACCCGTGCAATGCCCTCTTGCCGCGATTTCGCAGTGGCGACGCATAGTCGAGGCGGTCCCGCAAGACCGTGCGCCTGTTGCGACGCGTCCCGCAGACTCGAAAATCGCCCCGCAAGCTCCCCCATCAGCTCGCCGGTAAGCGCTCCGGCAAGGCCTTCGAGATGCATTCGATCTTCATCGATGATCAGAATTCGAGCCGCATCGGTCGAGGTGTCGTTCATACGGTCCCGTTTGATAGGCAGTCCATTTCAATGTAATACCGATCGAGGCTCGCGGGCCAGAAAAAACGGCGTTTCGCCGCTGGAGAATTTCGCTGACAAACACCTGTCTCGCCGTACGCCCCGACGGTTTATCGTAGGAACGTCAATCGTTTGCCGTCCATGGGGCAATGCGATGACGTCTCGCGCACAAAGGAGGGCGATCGCGTATCGGCAAATGTCTCCATTCGTCATCCGTTAATGATTGGAAAAAATCGATAGTACGATTGCATGGTCGATGACGTCGGTCGGAACGGGTAGGTGCCGTACGTCGTTCGTTCGCGGGGGACTCGCGCGGGTGAATGTCATTGCGCGTCGGACGAGCCGAGGCGGCAAATCCCGGGTTTGCATTTTGGTGAAAGGCGTGTATACAAGCGGCCGTCGCCATGAAAACTCGGACCCACGCACTACGTAATGCAACGAATCTCGTCGAACTCGTACGACAACGAGCGGCGGAACGATCAAATCGGCGTTTGTACACGTTTCTCGAAGATGGCGAATCGATCGAATCGCATTTGACGTACGCGCAGCTCGACGAGCGGGCGCGCACGATTGGCGCGGCATTGAATCAACATGGCGTACGCGGCGAACGCGCGTTGCTGCTCTATCCGCCTGGTTTGGCGTACGTCGAAGCGTTTTTCGGCTGTTTGGAAGCGGGCGTCATTGCCGTTCCCGTCTACCCGCCGAATCCTTTGGCCCTCGATAAAACGCTGCCCCGCCTGCAAGCCATCATTGCCGACGCAAAACCGGCCGTCATCATGACCACGACCGAGCTTCTGGATATGGCGCGGATGTTGTTGCCGGATGCCGCCTCCGCCATTTGGCTCGCTACCGATGGTTTGTCGCTCGAGCCCAATGAAATGGGCAATGAGCGGCGAATTCGGCCCGAGGATATCGCCTTTTTGCAATATACGTCCGGGTCCACCGCCGATCCCAAAGGCGTCATGGTGAGCCACGGGAATCTCATCGAAAATTCCGAACAAATTTATCAATGTTTCGGCCATTGCGAACAATCCCAAGGGGTGATCTGGTTACCCCCGTACCACGACATGGGGCTCATCGGAGGGATCTTGCAGCCACTTTATGGCGCATTTCCCGTGACGCTGATGTCCCCTTTGCATTTTTTGCAAAAACCCCTGCGTTGGTTGCAAGCCATCACTCGATATCAGGCCACCACGAGCGGCGGGCCGAATTTCGCCTACGAACTTTGTATTCGTAAAACATCCGCCGCCGAACGCGCCAAGCTCGAACTGCATGCATGGGAGCTCGCTTTTAATGGCGCCGAACCCATTCGCCCCGAAACCCTCGAAAGATTCTCCGCCACCTTCGGACCGTGCGGATTCAAGCGTTCCTATTTCTACCCCTGTTACGGCCTCGCCGAAGCCACGTTGATCGTCTCCGGCGGGGATCGTCATGCCGAACCCATCACCGAAACGTTCGATGCTCGTCACCTCCTGGCGCATCAAGTGGCGCATGTCGAGGCATCGAGTCCGGATGCGCGAAAGTTTGTCGCCTGTGGTGTGGCGCTTGGACAAACCGTACGCATCGTCGATCCGGAAACGCGTCGGCCGACGCCGCCGGGGCGAATCGGAGAAATTTGGGTCGCGGGCCCGAGTGTTGCGCAGGGGTATTGGCGAAATGACGAGCAAACCGAGCGGGTTTTTCGAGCGTTGACGGATTCCGGAGAAGGCCCGTACCTGCGCACCGGCGATTTGGGGTTTGTCCACAATGGCGAATTGTTCATTGCCGGACGATGCAAAGACCTCATTATCGTTCGCGGCCGAAATTATTACCCGCAAGACATCGAGCAGGTCGTGGAAACAAGCCATCCCGGGCTACGTCCGGGGTGTGGAGCCGCGTTTGCCATCGACCGGGCGGGTGAAGAGCAATTGGTCGTCGTGCACGAAGTGGAGCCGGCGTACGAAAACAAAACGGAAGAGGTCGTGGCGGCGATCCGCCGAGCCGTCGTGCAAGGTTTCGATATCGATCCGCACGCCGTCGTGCTCGTGAAATCGCGCAAAATTCCGAAAACCTCGAGCGGCAAAATTCAACGTCACGCTTGTCGAACAGGGTTTGTCGCAGGCGACCTCGACGTGGTGAGCTCTTGGCAGGCCCCCGTCACTGCCGCCGCGCCTCAAAAACCCGTGACCTTCGCTTCGGGCGACGAAGCTTCGATGCAACGACGCATCGCCACCTGGATCGCGGCGCAGCTTGGTCAACAGCCCGACGACATCGACCCGCGCGCGGCGTTTTCCCAATTGGGCCTCAATTCTCTGCAAGCGGTGAGCCTCACGGGCGAATTGGAGGCGTGGCTTGGTCGTCGCGTAAGCCCGACACTCGCGTACGAATATCCCACGATCGAGCAATTGGCGCAGCATCTGGTGCGTGAAGGATCCACCGAGCGGGTTCGTCCTGCTGCAACTACGGTTTCGACGAACGAACCGATCGCCATCATCGGTATCGGATGCCGTTTTCCGAAAGCGCGTGGTCCCGCAGCTTATTGGCGGCTGTTGCGTGAAGGTGTCGACGCGATTCGTCCGGTTCCCGAAGAACGCGAAGCGTTGTGGCGAGCCGTGGGTTTGTCGAGTGAATCGTCCCCGCCGTGGGGCGGCTTCATCGACGAACCCGGTCATTTCGATCCGTTGTTTTTCAAGATCTCACAACGCGAAGCGCAAGCGATGGATCCTCAACAACGCTTGCTCCTCGAGGTGACCTACGATGCGCTCGAAGATGCCGGCGAATCGCTCGACGAGTTGCGGGGGACAAACGTCGGGGTGTTTGTCGGCATATCGACGAACGATTACCAACGCCATTGGGATGCTGGGAATCGGTACGCGTTGACCGGGAATGCGACGAGCATCGCGGCGAATCGAATTTCCTACACGTTCGATTTTCGCGGACCGAGCATGGCGCTCGATACGGCTTGTTCGTCATCGCTCGTGGCCATTCATTTGGCATGTCAAAGCTTGTGGAGCGGCGATGCGAGTTTGGCGATCGCCGGCGGCGTGAATCTGATCCTGTCGCCGAATGTTTCCGGCGCTTTGCACCAAGCCGGAATGTTGGCGCCCGACGGACGTTGCAAAGCGTTCGATGCCGCGGCAAACGGCTACGTGCGCGGCGAAGGCGTAGGGATTGTCGTGTTGAAACCCCTGTCGGCGGCATTGGCTGCCGGGGACCGAATTTATGCCGTGATTCGAGGAAGTGCGACGAACAATGACGGTCGGACAAACGGTATCACCGCGCCGAACCGACAGGCGCAAGAAGCGGTCCTCCGTTCGGCGTACACACGCGCGGGCGTGGATCCGACGCGCGTGCACTACGTCGAAGCGCACGGAACGGGAACGCAGTTGGGTGATCCCATCGAAGCCGGTGCGTTGTCGTCCGTGATCGCGCAAGGTCGCAAAGGTGAAGCTGCTTGTCGCATTGGTTCCGCAAAGACAAACATCGGGCACCTCGAGGCTGCCGCGGGCATCGCCGGACTGATCAAGACGGCTCTCGCCCTTCACCATCGCGAGCTGCCGCCCACGTTGCACTACAAAAAGCCCAATCCTCACATCGCTTTCGAAGATCTCGGGCTGCGCGTTCAACACGAAGCGGAGCCTTGGCCTGCATCGGCCGAACCGCGTTTTGCCGGGGTGAGTTCATTTGGGTTTGGTGGGACGAACGCACACGTGGTCCTGCAATCCGCTCCCGAACATGCGCCCACGCATCTGTCGCAAGCGCCTGCGTCTTCGGTCGATGCTTCGTGGCACGTGTTGCCGTTGTCGGCGCACGACGCGGGCGCTCTGCTGGATCTCGTTCGCGCGTACGTGGACTTTTTGAGCGAAACACACGCGTCGTGGGATGAGGTTTGTCGCGTCGCAGCTACGCGACGGAGCCATCATGAACGACGCCTGGCGATCGTGGCGCGAAGCAAGGACGAAGCTGTCGCCACGTTGCGATCGGTGATCGATGGCGTCGCGCCTTCGTACATCATCCCTCCGCCCCGCACGGGACGACGTCATGCGCTCGTGTTCGTATTGCCGGATGTGTCTGCGGATGATCACGCAGCGTGGTGCCAAGGTGCCAATCATCTCTTGGCAACCGAGCCGGCCTTTCGGGAAGTTTTCGTGGCTTGTGAAGAGATCGCGACGCGGTTGTTAGGTGCGTCGATCCAAACCTCGTTGCAAGCCGGCAACGTCTTGACGCCCGTGGATGTGTTTGCCATTCAGATCGGTTTGGCTGCCTTGTGGAGGCATTGGGGCGTCGTTCCGGATCGTGTCGTCGGGCGTGGCGTGGGGGAAGTCGCGGCGGCGTTTTTGCGCGGTACGGTAACCCTGAGCGAGGCGATGGCCGCGCTGGCTCGAGGCGCTCGAAGTGGGTTTGAAGCGACGAACGAAGCCGTTGAGGGACCTGCGTACGCGTTGGAAATCAGCATGCCGGCAGTCTTGACGGAAGTGCTCGACAAGGGGCGAGGTTTGGTTGGGCAAACCATGCGGGATACCCCGTCGATCTTGGGTTGTCTTGCGGCGCTCTACACGCTGGGTTTCCCCGTGCGGTGGTCTCAGCTGCATACGCATCGAGGTCCTTGGCGCGCGTTGCCGACGTTGCCTTGGCGCCGAACACATCACTGGACGGAGCGGAAGGCGCCGGAGCCCGACAAGTGAGTCGCAGTGGAACAACGCGCCGGCCACTTTTCGAAGGGCCTATTCCTCGACGCGACGAGTTTCGTTTGTGTACATAGCGTCTGAAGATGCGGCCAAATTCCAGCAGAATCCGGCAAGCATGACTCGACCATCCTTCTGATGTGCCGACCGAACGTTTGAATTTGCGCGCGTTGAAGGTGATCCGGTAGGTGGGTTTGTCCCTTTGGTTCAACCGGGTTTGTCTTCCGAAATGCTCCGCAGATAATCTTCGAGCGCGGTTTGGAGGATCTTTGCTTCCCGCTTTAAGGTGTCGATGATGGCGGCGGCATTCATCGGTTCGCCGTCGAAGGCTTGGCTCTCGAGAATTTGGCAGAATTGCGCGGCGTATTCGCCACCAAGCGTCGCGCACGTCGATTTGTAGCTGTGCGCAAGTCGTTCCAACATCGGCAGGTCGCCACGATTGAGCGCCTCTTTCATGGCGGCGAGGTTTTTCTCGGATTCGGTGCCGAAAACACGAACGAGATCCCCGACGACATCTTCGCCGACCAGAGCTCCCATTTCTCGCAAACTTTCCACGCGTTGACGATTAAATCGGACAATTTTCGGCGACGTATTCTTGTCCGAAGATCTCGACAATCGCTCCGTACGCGCGAGAACGGCTCCGAGCGCGGTGAGCTCGATGGGCTTGTTGATATAATCATCCATGCCTGCGGCGAGGCACCGTTCACGATCCCCGGCCATGGCATGCGCCGTCATCGCAATGATGCGCGGGCGTTTTTCTCGCGGAAATTTGCGCAAAATCGTCCGAGTTGCTTCGAGCCCATCCATTTCCGGCATTTGCACATCCATCAGCACCACGTCGTAAGGCTGGCGTTCGACGGCATTGACGGCTTCGAGTCCATTGGCTACGACGTCCGCGCGATAACCGAGTTTTTGGAGCATCAGCGTCGCGACACGCTGATTGACCGGATTGTCTTCGGCCAGCAGAATGCGCAGCGTTTGAACCTTGAACGTCGTTTTGCGAGGTTCCTGCGGTTTGGGCAGCGGAATTGCAGCAGTACGCACTTCTTGAAAGAGAATGGTCAATTGATCGAGCAATTGAGCAATGCGTACGGGTTTGGTCAAACGAACCGCAAAAAGTTCCTGTTGACCCACCTCGAACGTCATTCCGAGTGAACTCAAAAGCACCAATGGTAATTTCCGAGTTCCCGACGAATTGCGAATTTCTCTGGCCAACGTGATGCCGTCCATCTCCGGCATGTGATAATCGAGCAGAGCGGCATCGAAGGTTTTTTTCTGCAACATTTCGAGCGCCGCCGCCCCGCTCGCCGCTTCATCCGCAACCATGCCCCATCGTTCGGTCTCCATCCGCAGAATTTGGCGACTCGTGGCATTGTCATCGACGATGAGCACCCGTTTTCCGCGCAACATCGGCGTATCTCGTTGATTCGGATCCCGCCCCACGACGACCGGCGCGACGATCGAAAAAGAGAACGTGCTGCCTTTGCCCAATTCGCTCTCGACCGTGACTTCGCCGCTCATTCGCTCGACAATTTGCTTGGAAATGACCAAACCGAGGCCGGTGCCGCCGAATTTACGTGTGGTCGACGAGTCGGCTTGTCCAAATGGTTTGAACAGACGCTCCAATTGATCCGGCGAGATCCCGATCCCCGTGTCGCGAACGGAAAATAAAAGACGAACGCGTTCGTCGTGTAATGGTTGTTGTTCGACGCGAATGACGACTTCGCCCTTGTTCGTAAACTTGACGGCATTGTTCAGAAAATTCACGAGCACTTGGCGCAGACGGCCCGCATCGCCCATGATGCAATACGATGTTTGCGCATCGGCGATGAGGCATAATTCGATATTCTTCTCCGCCGCCAAAGGAGCGACTAATTCGAGAGATTCTTCGACACACGTACGAACATCGAAGGCGTAATGTTCAAATTCGACCGCGCCTCGATCGAGCCGAGAAAAGTCCAAGATGTCATTGATGATGGCGAGCAGATGTGAACCGGACGATCGAATCGTATCCACGAATTCACGTTGTGTGCCGTCGAGCGACGTGTCGAGGAGCAAGCCGGTCATTCCGATGACGGCATTCATGGGCGTTCGAATTTCATGGCTCATATTGGCCAAAAATTGCGTGCGCGCAGCCGCAGCCGCTTCGGCCGCTTCTTTCTCCGTGCGTAGAGCGTCGAGACGTATACGTTCACCGACATCGCGAAAATTCAAGACCGCCCCGCTCGGTTCCAGCGGTGTATACGAACCGTCGACGAAATAGGATTTGCCGTCTTTGGCGATGATTTCCGCACGCTCGGGCAAAGGCAGTGTCGCGGATTGATGCCGGGCAATCCGTTCGATCGAGGCGATCGTCACGTCCGCATCCGTCGACTTCATGCGAAAAACCTGATCGATTTCGTCGCCAATCGCTTCTTCTCCCACCCCGAGAAGATGTTGCGCCGCCGGATTCAAATAGGCGATGCGCAACGAGGAATTCAATTTGACGACACCGTGAGCAATATGGTCGAGCGTCGTTGCCAACTTGACCCGCTCCTCACGCTGCATTCGCTCGGATTTCGACAACGCATCCTTGGTCGCCATGATTCGGCGGATGCTTTCCTTGATGCGTTCCGAAAATTGAAACAACAACAGCTGCGCGACGCTGAAGAGAGTGATCCCGGATGCGGCAAGAATCAACGATTTCGCTTGCAGGGTCGACGTCGAACGATACTCGTAGATCAATTGCGTCGAAATCGTCGCGATATTCGCCGCCAATGTCGTCATTGAAAAAATCCTCAATGCTCGACCACGGACGTGCGGAAGCACCAGCACGAGGATGATAACCAGGATAAAAGCAAGAACATACGTGAATTCCGGATTCGATAATGCTACCAAACAAACGGCAATCTCGATGACGTATCCGAGCGACAATGCCGCCGTACTCGTATTGCCTGCGTTGAACTGGCGCCGAGCAAATATGGCGGCCAACGCCGTCGCAACACCGGCCAGCGCGGAGAGATACATTTCACGATTTCCGGTCCACCATGCCCCGAACGTGTATGCCGCCGCCGAAATCGGGCTCGACAAGAGAACGATGCGAATGTGTGTCTCCAGAAGGGGTTTCGTATCGTGCGATTGAACATCGTTTCGCGCTTCTTCCACAAGTCACCTGCACGGCCCCCTGCGACACCGCCATGATTCTGGAGACTTTGCCAAGTGTCAATTGCTTGCCGCAACAAAACCGTGCTTTTTTCTTGTGCCATGATGCACATTTTTCAAAAGATGAGCATCCATGCAAATGCACTTCGTTGCGCGAGGAAACGATTACAATCCCGAAATTGTTCGGGACGCCGGATCGATGCGTTACCGGTTCATTGGTTCGGCAAAACGACGCGTACCATGTCCGGCGTGGGATCAACGCGAGCCGTCGACATGGGCGTAATGATATCGAGTATTTCAGGGAGAAAGTTTGGCGACCCAAACATCCTGGGTACTCGCGTCGCCCGACGACAGGGGGCCCAATCCAAAATCAATGGTTGCTCCGTAGTCTCCGATCAGCAGCACGTTCCCCGAGGGATCCGAGGTGACCCCATAACATTCGTCGTATTCGAATACCACGGGATCTCCGTATTGCTTGCTCCATACGTGCACACCGGTCGGGCTCAATTTGAGTACGAAGACGTCGAATGAATTTTGCACGGCGGTCATCGGCCCGCCCCCGACGTCGAGCACGTCCACGAACATGCCGGCGACAAGCACGTTTCCTGCAGGATCCACGGCGATTCTCGGCGGAGCGTAACTGATGTTGCCGACGGCGCCGTACGCCTTCGTCCACGAACACGCGCCGTTGGAATCGAGTTTTGCCACGTAAAACCCGGCCGTATTGGGCGGCGCGGCCGCGCCACAGCCGAAATCGATCGGGCCGCTCGTCGCCCCGGTGAATACAATGTTTCCAGTCGAATCGAATGCGACGCTCGTGACGCTCTGCTGGGACGCCGAACCAAAGACCTTGCTCCACAAATGCGTCCCGTTCGCCGAAAACTTGGCAATGGCGACGTCACCGTTCCCCGCCGACGTGAGCACGCCACCGCCGAAATTCGCGGTTCCTTGTAGATCCACCGCGATAACGATTTCGCCGGCGGAATTGACGGCGACCCCTTTACCGTCTTGGAATGTGGCGTCTCCGAATCGTTTGCTGAATACATGTGTGCCGGCGCTGTCGTAGACCGCAAGAAATGCGTCGCTCTGACTGCCGTTCAATCCACCGCCGCCGAAATTCACGATCCCGCTGATCGTACCTGTCACCGCAATGCCTCCCGTAGGCGTCGTCGCAATGTCATAGGCGTTTTGCGCCGAGGAGCTCTCACCAATCACTTTGCTCCACAACAATGCGCCGGTGGAATCGTGTTTCGTAATGAAAATATCGCCCGCGCCAAACGTGGCCAATGTCGCGCCGTTGATGGTCGTGGTGCTCATGATGTAACCCGCCGTGTATAAATTCCCCGCGGTATCGAAGGCCAAACCATTGGCCGAACCCTCCGTCCCCGCAGAAAGAAATACGCGACTCCACAGGTGCCCACCATTGGGATCAAGTTTGGCAAGAAAAATATCCGGCGAACCGGACATGGTCAAGTTTCCGCCCCCGAAGTCGATGGTTCCACTAAACCGCCCGGTGACGGCTACGTTGCCCATCGAATCCGACGCAATTCGAAAACCGTATTGATTCGAGGCGTCGTTGCCATATCCTTTCGCCCACAAACCATTGCCGAGCGCAAGGCCATCGTCGACTTTGCCGTTGCAGTCGTTGTCGACACCATCGGGTACTTCCATGCTCGCCATGAGGTTTTGCGTGCATCCGAGCACGCCGGTCGTACACGCGAGCGTGCCCGCGGCGCAGGGGCCCAATAGGCCCGTATCGCACGCCATGCCGACCTCGGCAATGTCTTCATCCGTCGTTCCGTCGCAATCGTCATCCACGCCATTGCAGGCTTCTTTCTGCGATCCCGGAGCAATGTCGGCCTTGCAAATCAAACTTCCGCTTTCGCACGACGTTTTTCCCGCGCTGCATGCACCGGGCAAACCAGTCGTACAAGCCTTGTCGCCCCCGGGATTTCCTTCATCGATTTGGCCATTGCAATCATCATCGATACCATTACACGTCTCGGGAACGCAGACTTCCATGAAGCCCCCGACTCCGCCGGCTCCACCGGACGCAAAAATGCCCCCGGCGCCCCCCATTCCGCCATTGTTTCCCGCGCCGCCTTTACCACCGTCACCGCTCGATGACGCGCTCCCGGTGCTCGAAGATGTCGAAGTATTCGGAGTGTCGTCACACCCCAGGAAGATAGTCGTGGTCAAAACTCCAATGAAAATGCATTCAACGTACGTACGCATGGGTTTCTCCGGGAACAAAACAATGCGGTTCTTCGAGTCATTGTCCGATCATGCTCGAGCCCTGTCAATCGCTTCCCGGTCGATCATCGATTTGCTTCGAACGGGACCCATCGCGACTTGAACGACCGCCGGGGATCCGCGTCTCGATAACGAAGCAAATCGGCAATTTCCGCTTCGAGGGCCATTCGAACGGCTTCCCGCAGTTCGAAGATCATCGTTTCGTCATCCCCGCGCCCTTGAAAATGCGCACTTTCAATCGGTTCGCCGAACGAAAAATAGAATCGCTCCGGAATGGGCACCAACGTTCCGCCAAGACCGGCGACGATCGTCGGAAATCCGACGTCTTTTCGCGGAGCAAAGGCCAACAATTTGCGTAACGGTGCGTATCGTTCGAGGTCGTTTTGATCCAAAAGAATTCGATAACAATCATCCGCACC
>CAYSYX010000008.1:39678-59616 GCA_964435055.1 uncultured Polyangium sp.
ACGATCGTGTATCCAGCCTCGAAAGCCATTCGCGCAAAACCCGAACGTTTCCCCCAAATCAGCTTGTATTGCTCGCCTCGACGCTTGAATACCTCGCGACCACCGCCAGGAAAAACCAATAAAGACGCGCCGTCGCGCATGAGCGCCCGACAGGCATCGCGCGAGCCCGGGACGGCACCAAAATGGCTCAACATGTCGCGCCAAAGCGGAACCGCATAATGAAAATCATCGGCCATGGATCGCGGATAATGCCCCGTGCGCTCGTGAATCCCAAGCATCAGCAGGGGCGTATCGAGCACTCCCATCAGCGTGTGATTCGCAATGAATAGAACCGGACGATCCTGCGGAACTCGATCCGTGTGAAGAAAAACAGGCGCGGTCAGATGGTGCCAAGGAGCAAAAATGGCTCGCGCCGCCGCGATTTCCAAAGCACCGGGTGTCTTCCAAGCTCCGTCCACCATAAGCTCCCGCCGTTCATGGGTACATCCGAAACCGACTCGATGACCATAGCCGACGAAACGTGCGAAGGCAAGCCCGGCCAATGGTCATTGTCACTCGGGCGAAAGCACATCGGTCACGATCGCATGCGCTACGCGAGCGTGCGGCCTATTTGCGATCGCTCGCCCGTACCCCGGTGCGGCGCTGGAAAATACGTCGTCCCGGTCAGGGTTTCTCGTGAGGTTTGGCGGGGAAGAATTTTCGTAATGCGCGCAGAGCGGCTGCGTGCAGCATCGTTCCGTGCGCTTCCATTGGCAAAGGTTCGTAATACCAGGCCAAACCCTGCGGATTCGATTGGCGTAAAGATTCGGCAAAACGCTCGGCTTCTTTCGTATTGTCTTCGATACCGCCGACGGCCAGGTAAAACGTTTTACCGGGCACGGGCAACGCCGTGAGCCGCTCGGCCGCGTTCTTCAGAAGCATGCCGTTGTTCCACCACAAACTGGGACTCACGGCAATGTACCGATGAAACATGTCGGGTTGGTCAAGGAACGTTTCCACGACAAACAGCCCTGCCAAGGATTCACCCATGAGCGTTCGTTCGCCATTGCCTCGGAAATCGCGATCGATACGGGGGATCAATTCCGTCTTCAAAAAGGATCGAAATGCCGCCGAACCTCCGACGTCCTTGCCTCGATCGAGGTCGGTAGGGTTTGTCGTCGGACCCGTCATGTCGCGCCGCCGTATCGTGTTTTTGACTCCGATCACCACGATCGGTTCCATGAGCCCATTGGCGACCGAAACCTGAACGATGCCCGTGATGTGATGAAAATCCTCGTCGGCACCACCATCGAGCAAATACAAGATTGGATAACGCTTCGTGCCCTCCTTGTAGTCGTCGGGCAAATACACGGTAATCGTGCGTTTTTCCCCAAGCACGGCCGAGTCCATGACGAAACTCCGCCCAATGACGATCGGCGTCATCGTGTCGGTAGAATGAGTCTCGAGTTTCGAGGTTTGCGGGGTCGCGGCGCAGCCGGTCACGAGAATGACCAGGCCAAACGTCGCCGAGTGAATGAAGAAGGAGGAGGCCACGACGAGGCACGGTGTCACGAACCGCGAACCAGGCCAAGAAGAAGTGTGCGCGAGTTTTTCGTGGATCGGGTTCTTCGGCACGGGGTTTTTCTTCTGTGTGCGGGGCAAATAAAAAGACAACGCCGTCGGTTCGAAGACCGACGGCGTCGTCATTGTTGGATTCGAGGCTCGAATCAGGCCTTGGGGCGAGCCGCAGCTTTGGCCGCTTTTGCCGCGCCTTTTGCCGCTTCCTTGGCTTGCTTCGACAACTCGCGACGAAGCTTCACGATTTCATGAGCGGGCAATTTGCGAACGAGTTCGGCAACTTGGTCCCGGTCGTCTTCCGTGGGCGCCGTCAAGAGGTAGAACGGAGGCAAACCGAGGCCCTTGGCGAGCCGCGAAATGGTTTGCACGGTAATGGCCGCGAGGCCGTGTTCGATGCTGGAAAGATGGCCCTTGGAAACTTCGGCCGCATCGGCGAGGTCTCCGAGAGACATGTTTCGTTCGAGGCGCAGTTCGCGAAGACGAGCGCCGATTTTTGAGGTGTACGGATCTGGCTCAGTGCGTCGAGGCATGAGGTTTTCCTAGCACCAACTTTTCAAACGACAAACAAAGTTCTTCGTTTGTCTGCTTAGACTCGCCGAACCCCCGTTCGCCGCCGCTTGCGTGGTCAAACTCACCAAAATACCCGCGGATCCTACGATATTCGTATAGACACTCGATGCGTGAGCATGTTATGCGCCATGCGTCGGCAGATTCGTTTGACCTCAAATCGATTGTCGGAGTGCTCGACACCAGACAGTTGGAGATCAAAGTAACTGCTCCGCGGGCGAACGATTGCGTGTTTCGATGCGCGAAAAAGCCTTGTTTTAGGCTCTCGGCATGAACCGCCGGAGCGCCGTGATCGTCCGACTAAGACAATGCGATGTTCGTCGTTTCGTCGAGCGTGATGTGTGTCGAGACAACTGCACGCAGATTCCAAACCACATCGACGTGCGTGCATGCGCATCCCCCGGGCAGCGTATTCGCGGCCAACATCGCTCGAAATCCCTGCGCTTTCACGATTGCGTACCCGCCAAACGCTCGCGCGCATGCTCGAGCGCGTGCACCAACTTGCGCTCGAGAAGTTCGCGCGGAGGTAACTCGGTCAAGTATCGCGCGACGCGAATGTCACCATCCGTCAACTGCAAAAGCTCGATCTGCTCCTCATTCTTGTCCGCACAAAGAATCAAACCGAGCGGCGGATTCTCGTGCGGCAATCGCTCGTGTTTGTCGAGCCACCGCAGGTACAACTCCATCTGCCCCTTGTCCGCAGGCTCGAAACGTCCAAGCTTCAACTCAATCGCCACGAGCGCTCGAAGCGGCCGATGGAAAAACAATAGGTCGAGATAAAAATCATCCGGCCCGACCGACATCCGCTTCTGCCGCGCCACAAAGGTAAAACCTTGCCCAAGCTCCACCAAAAACGCTTCGAGCTCGCGCAAAATGCCCCGCTCGAGTTCGCTCTCGCTAAAGTCCGCCGGCAACTTCAGAAAATCCAACACGTAAGGATCCCGAAACACGAGATCCGGCGTCATGCGGCGGTCCTGCCCCAAGTTCTCCAGAGTCTCCTGAACCACCGCCTCCGGATGCTTCGCTATCGCCGTCCGCTCATACAACATTCCCGCAATCTTCGTTTGCAGCGTCCGGGTGCTCCACCGCTCCATACGACATAATTCCACATAAAATTGCCGCTTCAACGGATCATCGATCGCGATGATCTCCCGCAAATGCGTCCAGCTCAATTGTGACCGCAGTGCGGTCACAATCTGCGGATCGGGAAAAACCTCGGCAAAACGCAACATTCGGTGCAGACTCCGCTTGTTGAACCCCCGACCGTAGTCCCTCGAAAGTTCATCGGCGACACTCGCAACCACCTGTTCGCCGTAAGCACCACGACCTTCCCCCACCACGTCACGCCGAAGCCGCGTCCCAATCTGCCAATACAGCTGGACCAACTCGCTGTTGATCGTTTGGGCAACCACGCCGCGACTCGTTTCAATGAGCGCGCGAAGGTCGGCAACGAGAGTATCCGGTCGAATGAGAGCTCGTGTGTCCATATCACGTGGAAAAACGTCTACCACGCGAGCCTTCTTGCGCAACCACAAAATGAAGCAAAATGAGGTTCGTCGAAATGGATCATGATGTTCGTCCAAGTGGACAATGGTTCGTCCGAGTGGACCATCGATACGCCGGCTCATTTGAACCGGTCGGCATTGGTTCAACTGAACCACGTTGGCTCGAACGAACCGCGATCATCATTTCACAAAATGCGCCATACGCGGCGAAATGCATGATTTCACGCCTGGCACGAATCCTGATTGTCAGCGAAACGCAACCCCCATCATCGTTCAATTCAGGAGCAACGCCATGAATACTCGTCTTTTCGCCGGCCTCGTCACGCTCGCAACCGCAGGTCTTTTGGCCATTGGTTGTGGTTCCACCGCGTCGTTCACCGAAACGGAGGACGACCATTTGCAATCCGACGACGCCGCGGAAATGGTCGAGCCCGGAGCCGAAATCGACGGCTTTACCGAAACCGAAGATGATCACGCGCCCATGAAAACTCGAAAATAGTCTCTGCCGAAAACGGTCACGGCTTGTAGGGTATTTCGTAGCCCTCGCGGCGATTTCGATGCACTTCGAAAAAACGACGTAATGCCGCCACAGCAGGCAATACGCGTTCCGCCTGCGTATCGACCAGATTGCGCATTTCCCTTGGATCTTGCCGCAAATCGTAAGCCTCCACGACCTTTCTCCGCGGATCGTCGATGACCTTCAAGTCGCCCCAATAAAACACGCGCCGCAATCGACCTTCAGCCATAATAGGTCGTTCCAAACGAATATCTCGTCCGGCAAGCAAAGGCACGAGGCTTTGGCCCAAAAACGACGCGGGCGTATCCACGCCGAATAAATCGAGAATGGTCGGTCCCAGATCCAGATTCGTGACGTGTTGATCGATCTGCCGGGGCACGACTCCCGGACCATACGCGACGAGCGGCACGCGAAGCAACTCTTCGTAAAGGGTTTTCGTGTGTTTCGTCGTGCCGTGTTCTCCAAATGCCTCGCCGTGATCGCTCGTGATGAACAAATACCCCCGATCGGCAAAACGTTCGGAAATCACCTTCAAAATTCGGCCCAGGTGTTCGTCGGCGATCCCGATTTCTCGCAAGTATCGCTGGATCGCCGCGCCTTGTGTGCCCCCTCGATCGTAAGGAAAATGCGGTTCCGTCAAATGCGCATAAAGAAATAGCGGCTCGTTGCCCGCTCGTTCGAGGCGTTCGAGCAAGGGGTTGACGACGTTTTCGGCCGGTGCGTGTTCGCGTCCTTCGGTGACGATGTGTTCCTCGGCAAACCCACGCACGATACCGTATTCATTCGATAAAAACGTAATGCTGGGCCAAGTCGCCGTGACAACGCCGCGCGTTGTGAGAAGTTCGGGAAAACGTGGCGAAGAATCGCCGGCAGGATACAAAAATCGCAAGGAACCCACGCCGTGGTTACGCCATTCCAACTGTGAAAAGTATTTACCGGAAAAAAGGCTGCTCAAGGCGACCGCCGTTTGGCTGCCCGTGGATGTAACCTGCGTAAAATAAGCCCCGGCCTGCTTCAGTCGCTTGAGTGTCGGGAAAAACGTCTCGTTCTTTTCGCGCTCGATGGCGTCGGCGCGTGTGGCGTCAATCGTTATGAGAACAACGATGGGAGCCTTGTCTTTCGTCAAGGGCGGTCGCGTCGGAGCTATACCGGACAAACCTTCCCGCGCTTGAAAGTACGGCGATGCGGCAAATTCGGGGAGCAACGGCAAAGGCGATTGGGCGGGTATCGACCAACGGATCTCGGCCAACAGCCACGGTGAAATGGATCCCGGTTCTTGAAACATTTCGGCGCGAACCGTCGATGTGGGGGGCACGAGCAGACCGAAAAATCCGAAAAGGATGAACGCGATCGCCACGATTTTCCATCGTTGCGGATGGCTTTTGAAAACCATACGTTCGGCCCCGAGGGCAAGGGGCATTGCGGCAAGCGTGACGGACCACCACGCCAATGCGCCGTGCACGCTTGCGTAATCGTCCCGAAGGAAAAAGTGATTGCCGATCAAACCGGTCAAAGCGAGTAACAGAGCGCCGATTTGCGTGAATGTTCGACGCGTCGACCACCATCCCAGCAAAAACAGCATTGGGATGGACAAACCCAACACGATGTGCCCCAACGCGACAATCGGATGAAAGAATCGACCCCCCAAATGCGTCAACCCCGTGCGCTCGATTTCGTAACCGAGAAGCTGCCCCATGATCCATCCGCTGAACATGGTTGGCGCGAAAAACGCAAGGTAGCGATAATATCGGCGCGATCGATATACGCCGAGCGCGACGCAAGCACCGACCGCCAATGCGACGCAAAAACCAATGCCGAGCGTTGCGGAGGCATCGAAGAGATGCCGCTGCAATCGAAGACCGATGCTCGCTGCGGATCGGTGCCCGAGAATGGCCGACAAGATCGCATGGGTGAGCGCAAGCAGCGCAAATCCCAACCACGTACCGAGAGCAGCTCGAAACCAGGGGGACCACGTGGGTGAAATTCGTTCGTCGGACATGATGTTCGTCGCAGATGCAATGGGTATTGTCGATGGTCGTTGCGGGGTCAACGTCAAAATGCACGACAATGGACCCGGGCGACGGTTTTTGTGGTAGATGACGTTTGCGTCGGGTTGTGCCGACGAACCATGGTCCGGAGCCCACGCATGAAATCGATCGACACTTCGCTGCTCCAATTTCGCCGTTTCGAGCCCGCCGATGTTCCCATGGTGCACCGATGGCTCAATGCGCCGCACGTCCGGCCGTGGTTTGGCGGGGAACATTCACTCGAAGACGTAGCCGAGGAATATGCGGAATTTCTCGATCCGGATCAACCGATTCGAGCGTACATTATCGTCTACGACGGGCGATCGATTGGTTGGCTCAATTGGGAGCGATTCGGGGATTCGCCGGCATTTCAAGCGCAATATGGAGTCGAAGATCCCGACAGCGTGAATTGCGACATGTTGATTGGTGAAGCGGATGTTGCCCACCGAGGGTGGGGGGCGACGATCTTGCGGGAGTTTTTGCGCCGAATCGTGTTTGTTCATCCGCACGTCACGTCATGTATCATCGATCCCGTACCGGACAATTCCTTTGCGATTCGAATGTATGAAAAGGTCGGCTTTCAATTCGTCCGCGCCGCCCCGGACGACGGCGAAGGCAATGGTCTCTATTTGATGGAGCTGAAAAGGGTCGACCTGGAAAAACCCATCGAGTCTCCGACGACGATTTACTTACGACCTGCACGGGTGGACGAAATCGCGACGGCGGAGGATATCGACGATGACGCGTGTTCGATGTTTGCCGAGATTGGTTTGCCCATGGATATCGACGAGGCGCATGCGTTTGCGCAACACGAGATCAAGCGCTGGACGGAAGCGGCGAAACGCGGGCGGCTTTTGTTTGCGTGTGCTCCGTCCGGAGAAGCGGTTGGTTTTGCGGCATTCGATTTGGTGGATGAAAAGCCGTACTTGGATCAAATCTCGGTGCGCCGAGCGTGGCAATCGCAGGGTATTGGTCGAGCGCTCGTGGCGCGGGCGATTGCGTGGAGTGTTCGTCCGGGTGAATTGTGGATCACGACGTACAATGAACGTGTCCCTTGGAACGGCCCGTGGTATCAGCGACTTGGGTTTGTCGCAGCTGGTGAGGGAGACATCGGGCCCGAGTTGGCGATGAAGCTCGCGGCGGAGAGATCGGTGCTTCCCGAGGGACATCAACGTATTGCAATGGTGTATCGGCATCGCGTGGGGAATTGACCCGAGTCCGAGCGCGGAGAAGTCCTCATTACGCGTCGCGGGCGGAAATCATGCAATCGCAACTTCGTCGCACATGGGTCGAGCACCCACTGGGAAAATATTGCCTATTCATTTGTGCGAAAAATGCACAAACAGCGGGTGAGCCCCAATTCGGGCCGCGCGTCCGTCGAATTTGGTGAATTGGATTGCGTAATAAGTGGGCATGACGAGTGCAATGGAAGTTTCTTCGACCATGCACGAGAATCAATGGATAACGACGGACGAAGCGGCGCGTTTTGGGGCAAGTACATTACGTTGCGTAAAGCCGAATTTATGCATCGTGACGTATGTCGGTGTGCTCGACGTGGACGTGATTGAAAAAATGAATGCGGCTTTGTTGGATGTCGCGCGACGTATGGAAGAAGTCTATTTGATTGTCGATCTTTCGCGTGTTCGCACGGTGACGCAATTGGGCCGTCGTCAAGGTGCCGGGGGAATGTTGGCGTTGAATCCATTGGCCACGGCGGTGATTGGAGCATCGTTTCACATGCGTGTCGTGGTCGAAATGATCACCAAGGCCGCAAAACTTTTGAATCGGGGACTGGAAGGCCCCGTGGCGTTTTTTGCCGATGAAAAAGGGGCGCGAGCATGGATCTCCGGACTGACGAACAATCGCGGGTTTCAGGCCTGAACAAATCAAAACCGTGGCTCGAGAGCTTCGGGGACTCGATCGCCATTGGTGCGGCCGGTGAAACCTCGCCCGCTGCGTGTGTGACGACCGAGCAGCTCTTTACGCTTCATATTCCGGAACATTGGAGGCCGAATCCCGCGGTCAATGTTCATGCCGAGGCGATCGAGCCGCACGTTTACGATTGGTTTCACGAAATAGGGTTTGACGCGGAAGCCATCGCCCGGCTGCGGTCGTTTGCTCCGGGTCGATATGCGGGTATTCCGTTTTCGTCGGTGGGTCGAGCCGAGCTACTCTTCATCGCGAAGTATTTGTCGTTGTGGCTTTTGTGGGACGACGAAGACGTGGAATCGAAGGGGCGGGGATTTCAACTACGCATGAAGGGCATTTTTGATCCTTCTGCGAACGCCTCGACAAACCTGTGCGATGAAGCGTGGCGCAGGCTATTTCAAGAATTGGCCCTGGTGCAATCGCCGATGTTGATTGAAAAAATGATCGACGGGATGCATGTATGGAGCGCAGCGGCGCTTATCGAAGCTCAGGTTGCCAAAGAACGCGTCGGTCGTCGGGTGGCATTTTCCGACGCCTTGCAATCGCGTATTGCAACGATCGGGATGTACGTGACCGCGCATTTGCTCGAATATGCCCGGCATGTCGAATTGCCGGACGAATTTCACGACCACGCCGCAATCGTCGCGATCAAGACTTTATCCAATAAGATCGTGGGCTTGGGCAATGACCTCATCAGCCTGGGCAAAGACCTTGCTTCCGGGTACGTCAATGTGATTCTCGCATACTCCGATGAAAATCGTTTGTCACTGCCCGCGGCTATCGGCGGTGTGGCGCGAATGCACGACGAGGCGCTCTTGGAATTCGATCGCTTGGTATCTTCATTGCCGAGTTTCGGGCCGGCGTACGACGAAGCCGTGGCTCTTTGGTGCCGCGATTTACGTCACGCCTGTTTGGGGTTCACCTTGTGGGAAGCTCGGGCGCCGCGGTATACGGCGTTCAAGTTGTTCGTCAATGGAGCCGCCGTCGAACCTCGTTTCGTTTTTCATGCGCAACGGTTGTGAGATCGAGGGGTACGAAGATCGCGTGGTTCAATTTCCGGCGACGCGTCGAAAATTGTTGTCAATGGCCGCGTTTCTCGTGATAGCGTGCGGTACGTCGAGGGATCGTATTGCGCAACCGAGGGCCGGTATCATGCTCAAACCAAACGATAAAATCGCACTGTTGACGTCGGGCGGCGATGCGCCCGGAATGAATTCGGGTCTGCTCGCGGCGGCGAAAGTAGGCTTTGCGCTTGGCTTGGAGGTCGTTGCGGTCGAAGAGGGTTATCAAGGGTTGATCGAGGGGCGGATCGTTCCTGTCGATCGCGCAGCGCTCGAGGCGGCCACGCGACGAGGCGGGACGCTCATTGGATCGGCTCGTTCCAAGCGATTCATGACCCCCGAAGGTCAAGAAGAAGCGAAAGCTCAGATCATTCGCCATCGGCTCAAAGGGTTGATTGTATTCGGCGGTAATGGTTCATTGACCGGGGCGCACGCTTTGCGAAATGCCACGGCGTATGACGGCGGTCCTTTTGGCATTGTCGGAATTCCGGCCTCGATTGACAATGATTTGGGTTGCACGTCGATGGCCATCGGTGTCGATACGGCGATGAATACCATTGTCGAAGCCTGCGATCGCATTGCGGACACGGCGTATTCTCATCAACGAACGTTCATCGTGGAGGTCATGGGTCGAGATTGTGGTTATCTCGCAATGACCACGGGCATCGCGGCGGGAGCCGACGCCGTTTTATTTCGTGAAGGCAAAAAAACCGATCAAGAGCTCGTGGATCAAGTTCTTCGGGCGATTGATGCCGCGTACGAGCGTCCGAGCGGCAAGAAATTCGTGCTGGTGATTCAAAGTGAAGGCGTCAAGCTCGCATCCCATACCTTGAAGGAGCAGATTGATTCGGCCTTGAAAAACCGCAATCAAACCATTGATACGCGCGTGACGGTGCTGGGGCATGTCGTGCGTGGTGGTGCGCCGAGCGCCTTCGATCGCTTGCTGGCGAGCCGATTCGCGAACGTGGCCGTACGGGCGCTCGTGCAGGGACAAACGCAGGTCATGACGGGCTGGATGATGCCGGGCCAAACCAAACCGGCTTGTCCTTTCGACCCGTACATTGCTCTTTGGCCGCTCGAGGAGGTTTTGCGCGAAACGGCGAATATGCATGTCGCCGATTCTCCGCTGGTTCAATGGCGCATCGCCGCGTTGGCCGAAGCCGAAAAAGTGCTTTGTTTTTAAGCCGCGTCGTCTTTTTCCGGCGATCACCCGGTCACGCGCGTGTGAACATTGGCGTTGCGTCGTCGTGCCGCATCCGGATATCATGGGGCGATGTTGCATCGATACCGGCACGTTTTCATTGCGATGGGCCTCATTTCATTCGGTTGTACCGCGACGGTCGAACCGCCCATGGGTTCGTCGTCGTCGTCGGGGGGACCCGGTGGTGGCGGCTTCGGTGGGATGACCGTCACCGGAGGAATGGGCGGGGTCGGAGGCGATGGCATTGCGGGATTTCAGCCCGGTGTGGGAGGCGGCGGCGGAAATGGAGGTAATCAGGGGTGCCTCGACGTGCCGCCTGTCGCGGCCGGACCCGATGCGATCATTGCGATGGAATATGCCGGAATTTACAAGGCTTATGATTTAGGGCCGATCCCGGGGGCTCCACCGCAACACTTGGGTGGTTGCACGATTGATTCAAAAAACCCGAATCGACTTCTGTTCGCCGGAGATTCGGAGAACACCGCCGGAGCCATTTACGCAATTGATTTGGATCGTGGACCTTGCGGGCATATCGTCGGGTTCAAAGGCACCGCCGTAAAAATCGCGGATACGCCTTATGTCGATGCGAATTTGGTGTATGGTCCGAACGACGTCCTTTTTTACACGCAATGGCCGGTGAACAAATTAAGTCAGATTTTGCCGGGTCAGGCGATGCCTGCGGTGACGATTGATGGAGCGACGATTGGGATCAATACCGGGGACAGTGTTTCGGGGTTTGGATTTGCGCCGCCTTGGGTGAGTGCGGCGGGACAACCGCGCACCGTGACGTGGGCCGGCGGTCATTGGTTTCACTTGAACATGACCACGAATGGTTCGGTCTTCGATTTGAGCGGCGCGGCCGAACAAACGGTTTTACCTGGCGGTCCGGGTGGATTTGCGTATATTCCCCAGGGATCACCGTGTTTTCCCAATCCGAGTTTGATCATGGAGGAATGGTCGGATAACAAAGTGTCGACGTACCAGATCAACGATATGGGTGATCCGATGGTGGCATCGCGTAAAGAATTCTTTACGACGTTTCCGCGACCTTGGGGGGCCTATTTCGAGTCGCAGACGGGCGATTTTCTATTCTTGACGTGGGGTACCGTTCCGGATCGAGTCTTTGTCGTTCAGGGTTTTGCGGTTCCCCCGCCTCCTCCGCCGCCGCCAAAATGATGATATCCTGAACGGATGTCGAAGACGGACAGACCCGGCGAGGCGCAACATTTGCGCCTTCCAAAAACGTGAAATGCCCGCACGAAAATCTTGACACCCGCAGTTTTTCGAGCGATACAGTGCCGCTATGTCCATGCAATGTCCTCGTTGTAAAACGGCGCTCGTTCGCGGGCGTCTCGCGGCGCATTCGATTCTCGAAAAGGTGCACGTTTGCGAATCTTGCAAAGGCACCTTCATCGGCGCCAAGGATCTCGAAGAGCTCGAAGTGCAACACGACGACGTGTTTTTCGAGTGGCATCACATTCCGGACGAAGCGCATCAGCTCGAACCGCTTGCATGCCCGGCGTGCAACGTGACGATGAAAAAGGTGCGCAGCGAACGCGATGAGCAAGTGGTGATGGATTTGTGTCCTCAATGCAACCACACATGGCTTGATGGAGGGGAAATCGAAGCCTTGAAGACGGAGAGCCTGCTGTCGAACTTGCGCAACCTTTGGCGAGCACGACATCCGGCATAGGTTCGTCCCGACGATATTCCTGGAAAAACGAGCGGCTCGGACCTTCATGGATCCGGGCCGTTTTGCATCCATGCGTATGTGCTTCGAGGGTCTCGAATTCGTCGTTACCGGCGAACGAGGGCTACGGTGTAATGGCTCCCTCGATCGCCATGACATTCGCCACCCAATGCGCTACTCGTAATGGTTCGGGCAAACGTCCATGCAACGCCAATGCACGAATCACTTCGGCCGCATCATTTTTTTCAATGCCCGCCCGTTGCACCCAGACATTCGCGAGCGGTTCCATCGGGCCCGCTTTTTGAACGAGCGCCCATTTTCGCTTTCCCCCGCGCACGCGATGCAACAATGCTTCTTCGACGGCCGCCATGTTGGGCTCACGCTTCACCACGACCAGCACGGCCATCCCGAGCTGCTCGGACAAACCGTGGATATCCACCACGTTGAATCCGGCGAGCGCGATTCCTTCCAAGAGCACGAGGCGCGTGTGTTGGGCGAATTGTGATTGCTTCACCATCGCGGCGAGCGCTCGCGTTGCATCCGCTCCATCGCGTCGCACACGTGCCCGCATGGTGCCTTCGAGGCGCGTGCCTGCGTAGGCCACGCCCGCAATCGGCACGAAGCCGCGATGATCACGCGGAAACGGAGCGTCGTCGACGGCAATGACATGCGAATAATGCGGCATCGAGGCGGCTGATTGTACAGGTAATGGCGTCCATGCCCAACACGAATGTCGGGCATCGGCAAAAATTCGTGCTTGACACGGCGCACAAAGCAGCATGAGATGCGCGCTCCACAGCAGATCAGGTTTTCCCATGGCTTTGCACGTACACAACACGCTGACCAAGAAAAAAGAACCATTTGTCCCGGCGCAACCGAAAGTCGTTCGTATTTACACGTGCGGTTTGACGGTTTATTCGCACATGCACATCGGTCATGCGCGGACGTATTGTTTTTGGGATTTGTTTCGGCGGTATTTGGAGTACCGAGGGTACCACGTCGTCAGCGTGATCAATTACACGGACATCGACGATCGGATCATTCAGCGTGGGGGCGGTGCGGAAGGTGCGATGGACTTGGCGGAAAAGTTCATTGCGACGTTTCGTCGAGATTGCCGGGCATTGCGCATCAAAGATTACGCCGCGTACACGCGCGCGACGGATTTCGTCGACGAACAAGTGCAAATGATTCGCGGTTTGATTGACAAACGGTATGCGTACGTCGTCAACGGCGAAGTGTTTTACGATGTGAACACGTACGAAACCTACGGGCAGCTTTCGGGGCGGCGGATCGAAGAGCTGGAAGTGGGCGCGAGCGGACGCGTCGAAGAAGACGTGAATCGCAAGCGCAATCCGGCGGATTTTACGTTGTGGAAACCAACGGACGCGAATGAACCGGGCTGGAAAACAGGCGAAGCCGATTGGCCGAATGGTCGTCCCGGTTGGCATATCGAATGTTCCGCGATGAGCACGTCGCTTTTGGGAAACCATTTCGATGTGCACGGCGGAGGCATCGACAACATGTTTCCGCATCACGAAAATGAGATCGCCCAAAGCGAGCCATTGTGTGGAAAACCGTGGGTGCGGTATTGGTTGCATCCGAATCACCTGGCCATCATGAAAAAAGACCTCGGCGACGCGCAACGCGCAACGGCTCAGGGGAGCAACGAGGAAGAGGAGAAGATGTCGAAGAGCCTCGGCAACGTCATCGGCATCGAGGAGCTCTTGACGAAGCACGCGCACGACGAGGTGCGCTGGTTTTACTCGACGCAGCATTACCGCGCGAAACTCCCGTTCAATTGGGAACTTTTGGCGCAATCGTCGCAAGGGTACGCGCGCATCAAGAAGCTCGTGACGGTGCTCGCGGACAAACTGCGGGGCAAGGGCGATGCTTCCCTGCCTCGCAGCGTGTATGCTTCCCAGCGGGGAGACGACGAACGTGTGCCGCGCATGCGTCATCACTACGTTTCCGGGCAATTTGGGGCGCTTTCGGCGTCGTTCATCACGCGTTTCATCGAAGCGATGGACGATGACCTCAACACGCCGAACGCGGCGGCGGCGATGTTCGACTACGTGAGCGCGCTGTATTCGGCGGGCATCGAGCAGAGCGACGACGTCGCGTCGTTGCTTGCAGTGTACCGGACGCTCGTGCGGCATTTGGCGGTGCTCGGAGTGGAGATCGCCGAGCCGTCGTTGTATCCGGAGGTCATTGCGGAGTATGCGGTGGCGCCTTCGGAGGAAGCGAAAGGTCGAGGGGGTGACGGTGTCCTTGACAAACTGCTGGCGATGCGCCTCGAAGCGCGCAAGCAAAAAGACTTCGCGAAAGCCGACGCCATTCGGAATTTGCTCAAAGAAGCCGGGGTCGTGATTGAAGACACGGCGCAAGGTTCACGTTGGACCGCGGGTGGATGAAGGCTCGGCCATTCATACGGGAAAACGGTCGGCCTTCTCCCCTGCCCTGCACGTCGCGCGTGGCGCTTATGTTACTCGGTTGGATGAACGTAATGAGCGAACCAGGCGGCAAGATTGGGTGGGTTCGGCGTTGGAGGCATCGCGAAATGAACGCGGTTGGCAGGACATACCGTCTCCGAACGACGACGGCATGCATTGCATGGCGCTCATGATCTCCAGCAACGTCGTCTCGAACCTCGCAATCCTCACAGTTGCGGCCGGTCTCATCGGATGTCGCGTCGCTTCACCCGCTGCGGAATGCCGTGCTCGCGAGGCCCGGCTGTACAATCCGGGCCCGATCGAGATCGTCGAGAAGGACCCCATGATCGTGCGCACGATCCGTTGCTCCGGCGCTTATCCCAGCGAATCCGAGTGTAGCGATGACGCGCCCAAAGCGCTCAAATTCAGCGTCATGACGAAACACGGTCCACCGCAATGCGATATGCTGCATGTCGGCCGGACGTGCTGGTGGGAGAATAGACCGGGCGCTTCCCATGGCGATGCTCCGGGAAGTGTCGATATGTCGGGAATGTTCGCCTTCTCGTCTCTTGCTATCGGAGGCTCCACGCAGGTCATTGCCCATCTGGGCGTCGCAAGCGATATCGCAACCGTGCGTGTGCGGCTCTTCCTTTCCGAGAATCCCGGGCGCATTGCGAGCGATGTCATTACAAGACTCCATTCCGCGCCTGATCCCGGAGGACATATCAAGGTAATCGCGCCATTGGACGGTGCTGTTTGGGCGACGGATCAAGGCGATGGCAAACCGCCACCCATTCCCACGCTGGATTTCGAAGATTCAATCACGGCTGCCTGGGTTCACATTGAAAACAAATCGCGTTCCATGGTTTATGACGGTACCTATGCAAGCGCGCCGATTGTGTTCAGTCGCGCGTCATGGGACGCAATTTGCCGCTCCACGGAGCAAAGCGAGGCGCTCGAGGTTCGCGTGGTTGCGCTCGCGGGTGAACGCATTGCGCAAACCACCGAACAGCGGTGGCGGATCGATCATGGCAGGTTCTACCATTCTCCCGAAAGCCGGGCGCAAGAAGCTGAAGAAGAAGCTTCGAACAAGGCTCAGTTGGAAAAATTCGAGAAGGCGTGGATTGCTTCGCACGTTTATATCCCGCGGTCGGAGGCGGTTGAGAAAGCGATTCAATATGTGCGGGATCAGGGCTACACAGCTGCGCCGCCCGTCGGCCGTATTCGTTACGATATCGTGGACATCGGATCGGAAGCGGAAGTGCTGGCGAACCGTCGAGGTTCGCTCGATCCGAAGCCCGTTGGGACGCTGAAAAAGGCCGGGTGGTGGTGGGTCGCATTTCGTTCGGTGCGTGGTGACGCTTGCCGCGTTCGGGTCGTCGCGGTCTCGTTCGATGGCCGGCGTCGACGAATGCTGCACCAAGACTTGTTGCTTGGACGATTCGACGATTTGTAGTGCCGGCCGTTGACGTGGCGCAGTCAAATGTACAGGGGTCCGCTCCATGATGGTCGATCGTCATGTAAAACGGAATCATTTCAGATTACTCGTGGCCTCGTGCGTTACGGCGCGAGGCAGCCGTCGAATAAGATCTGCCCCGATCCACCGATATCGACGGAATCCATACATTGAGAATCGGGCCTGGAGGTCGGAGGGCAACTTTTGAAGTGATTGGCTCGAGCGCTCAGCGTCCCTGTTCCATCGAAACAGATTCCTGACCCATTGGGCGTCGTGGCCGATTGAAAGGTATTTCCTCCCGGGTCATTGGGACTGCCGAGGTCGATGCTGTCGCCGACCATCGTGGCCCGAAACCCAGCCGCGACATTTCCGAGCATCGTCGAATTGCGTATACGAACCGATTTGGCTTGCGCGACGTTGACCCCGTGTTTTCGGTTGGAATTCAATTTGGCATTTTGCACTTTGAGTATCACGGTCGAAGCGGCATCATCGAGCGCCGCAAGGCCGTCATCGTTACGCTCGAACGTGTCGTCCGTGGAAGTGAGTTCCACCTGGTCATGAAAACCGATGCCGTCCCATTTGTTGTCGGCATACGTGGACCCTGTGGACGTGATGACTCCCTCGTCCTCGGCAAACAAACCGCGATGGCTGTTGCTCGAAAATGTGCAATCAAGGATCGAAATGTCGTATTTGACCGCCGTCGGGCTGACGGTTCTCAAGCCTTCGTTTACGCTGTTGGTCACACGTGTGCGGGTGAGGATGGCGTCATTGGAGCGAACGAAAATCCCCGTCGCCCCACTGTTCGTTACGTGCACGTCCTCGATTGTCACGAGCGACGCGTCCGCGCGGATGCCATACCCGTCGATGTTTTCGATTTGCAATCCGCGAATTTCGACGCCCGCGCCGACCGCGGCAATGGCGCAATTCAACGTGGCGTCGACCGGTTCACATGCCCCACCTCCCCGCAGGATCACCTTGGTATCGCCATCTCCTTCGAGGCGCAAGGCGGCCTTTTCGAGGCGCAAAGGAAACCGTTCTCCATTGGTCGCCGTGCCATAGACGATGGGCGTGGAATCGCCGAAAATGTGAATGGTCCGCGCATTGGATGCATTCGCCACCGAGATCGCTTTCGAGATGGTCTTGAATGGGACGCTGCATTCCCCCGTGCCTGCGCTATCGCTGCCCGTGCCCCCATGCACGTAGATCACGTCGGCCGGTGGCGTTTCGGGGCAAGGTGGAGCGTCCAAGGTGAGGCATCCCGTGAGAAGGCAAGACAAACTGCAACAAATGGCCTCCAGCTTGACGGCGTTCGTCGTGATCGAGTACATCGGGCATCCTCCGAGTCGGCGCAAACGTAATGAATCTTGGTCCAAGATTCGATCGCGCCCGTCATTCGAGGGAAGATTATCAGCGTTGTTTCGGCTGTGTGTGGGAAATAAAAAGGGCCGCCGCCAAATTCTACGAACCCGGCCGGACCTGATTGACGGCGCTGGACGCTGACGAGTGACCCGCCTTCACGCCGCGTGAAGCGGCAATTTGTAAGATTTGTGCCGGTACCGTTTTTTCGACCGGCCACGTTCAGACGCACGTTCGATGCAATGGCCGAAGCCGAACGCAATCGCGTTCATGGCCACTTGCGTCCCTCAATTCTGCGGCACCCAAACGGCATTGCCCGTTCCACCAAATTTGTCCGGATTGTCGCTCGCATCTTCGATGAAGCTCCGAAGCTCCGGACGCGTGAGCATCAGCATGCCCACGCGCGACAACGGATCCGCCACGAGGTATTTGTCGCCATCTTTCGCCACCACCAAAATGGAGTGCTTGCCTTTGAACGTATACGCGGGTTCCCCCGCAGTCTTATGGGCGGCCGTGTAGCGGTCGCGATACGTTTGTCCCGGAATCCCTTCGAATTGCACGACGCGATTTTTGCCGAGCTGCGTATCGAGTCGATCCAGGGCGGCGGTCGGAGACAGATGCTCGGACAATTCGACCACGCTCATGCCGAGTTTTTCCGCAGCCGTATGAATTTGCGAACGCAACGTGCCGTCGAGGTCCGAATTGTCACCATAGGTCGTGCGTACGCGATGAATGCTTTGCTCGATGCTCAACCCCGAGGGCTCTTTGCCAAAAATGCGTAATGCCATGGCCAAACTCGTCGGGGCGCACGTGCCGGACGTATACGGACCGTCTTTGTTGAGTTGCCCGTGGTAGACTTGGCGCTTGAAAAAGGCCGGACGGACATCTTCCTGCATTGCGTATTTGATGGGGTGCAACGTCGGGTCGACGCGAACGATTTTATAGGCATGCACCCAGCCGGTCACCCCTTCGTACTGGACCTTGTAATAATTGTTGGTTTTGACGGGATCGACAATGGTGACTTCTTGCCCGGGCGAAAGGTATCCAAGCGGCATTCCATTGTGCGAGCTGTCATCGATGCCGCCCGAAGGTGGAATGCTCTCGATGATCGCCGCCGTGGAATCGGGTTGTTTTCGAATAGGCAAATACTGGCGCGCAAGAGCCTTGTCCCCCGCGGCATACGGGCCGGCGGGCATCATTCCACCACCCATGCCACCCGATCCGCCATTGCCCATCCCACCGCTACCCCCGCTGCCGCCCATCCCGGGGTCGACATTGGGGCACTGGTCCAAATCCACGCAAGGATCGGGCATGGTCATCATCGCCGGTTCCTCGGCAACATCGCCGGTTCCCACATCCGGAGCGGTTTGAGCTGCCGGCGGAGCCGTATCCCCACAACCCACGACAAAGAACGTCGCTGAAATCAAGGCCATAAAGCGCATGGTCTTCTCCCGAGCAAAGTGTTGCGGCAAAGATCGCCGACGATCAGAAGATCATGAAAAATGGTTCAAGGTCAATGCGTCATTTGCCCTTTCGCGAACGCAAGCCCAGGGCGCGAACAGCACCCGGATGGATAGGCGTGGAGGTCGAAATCGGACACTCGACGTGAAGCCGGTCGACATTTCGAACCGTGATGCTTCGTCGTTCTGCCAAAAAACGCTGGAACGATCGAATCGAGCCCAGCGTGAATGGTTTTTCCGCAGATATCTACAACATCACGGATCGTTTCCCTTTTTTGCGTACTCCAAGAGCCCGCGCGTTTGTCCCGCCATAACGCGGATCGCGAGTCGACGGGGCATAAGTCGCGTCAGCATGAATTGCGCAAACCGATTGAACCGCCCGGGAACGAAGCCTCCGCGATTCGGCAACGCAGCGAGCGTCTCGCGCGCCACGTCTTCGGGGCTCATCGCGCTCGGTCCTTTACGCCCGCGCAACAAATTCACGAAATTCGGCGTTCGCGTCGCTCCGGCACAACTGACCACCACGTCGATCCCGGATTCCGCCATTTCGTGTGCGAGCGCTTCGCCGAGCGATAAATTGAACGCCTTGGTCGCTCCATAGGTCGCCACCCACGCCGATCCCCAGAATGCCGTCAACGACGACAAAAGCACGATCCCACCTCGACCTCGAGCCGCCATTTGCTCGCCCAGCACGTGCGCGCAAATCATCGGACCACGCGCATTCACATCGAGGATGCGCTGTTTGTCCGCGAGCGACGTCTCCAGAAACGGCGCGACGATGGAGAGCGCCGCGTTGTACACCAAAAGGCCGATTTCGTGCGAGGCGGCGATTGCTTGCACCCGCGCCTCGAGGTCCGCGTTCCCGAGGTCCACGGCATGCACTTCGACGTTCTTTCCAAAACGTTTTCGCAGGTCTTCGGCAAGCGCGTCGAGGGGAGCGGCGCGGCGGGCGATGAGGACCAGGGAAAAACCGGCCTCGGCGAGCGCCGTGGCGAAGGCGGCTCCGATGCCTTCCGAAGCTCCGGCGACGAGCGCCCAAGGTCCGTATCGTTCTACGAGACTTTTCATGTCCCGCACGATATCATGCCGGGATGCTCGTTGGGATCTTGTCGTTGCTTGCAGTGTATTCGCTGGTTTTCGTGCTTTATCTGGTGGTGCCTGGACAATGGGTCACCGGGTATGT